>JAQTOQ010000061.1 GCA_028713245.1 Sulfuricurvum sp.
GCTTGTTTTGAGTTATCGTTCGGGGAAGACACCGTATAAAAGTGACCCTTTTTGGATATTGATAGCCAGTACGTTTGGGATTTTGACGCATATTGTTTTGGTATTATCCTTTGGAGTTGAGCTAGTAGGGGTATCCGTCTCTACGATTCCCTTTATCAGCCCCGTTATAGTAAATCTCTTTTTAGTTTTTCTGACGTTTGTTGCGGCACAGCGGATGATCCCTTTTTTCAGCCATTCTATGGAGGTACGTGCGCCATACTTTGTAGCACGGATATTTGCACTGTTGGCAGTTAAAACGCTTTTAAATCTTTTACAGTTACCGCTCGCAGAAGCCGCGGTTAGTATCGTGCTCTCAGGATATTTATTAAAAGAATTTTTACACTGGAAATTACCGCTCTTTCGCACCAGTGCGATTTTATGGATTTTGTATTTGGCGCTATTTTGGCTGCCTCTGGGATTGTTTATCGGAGCATTGGCACAGCTGGTTGAAGTCTATGCGAAGACCTCTTTTTTATTTGCCGGTACACATTTGTTGGCGTTAGGATTTATAACAACGGTTTTAATAGGCTTCGGGACGCGCGTTACGTTAGGGCACTCGGGAAGGCCACCTCACGCAGATCGACTCACGATTGCGTTGTTTGTTTGGACGCAAGTCGTAGTATTGGCGCGTTTTGCATTATCCATAGATAGTGCTTTTGGCGGTTCTGGCGATTGGCTGTTTGATGCGGCGGGATGTGGATGGATTGTATTGTTTAGTGTATGGACGCTACGGTATGGGAGAATATTGGCGTTTGGTCGCTAATCAGAGGTGGTGCCATCGGACAAGAAAATACGGTTGCGTCCCTCGCGTTTTGCTCGGTACATCGCTTTATCGGCACGTTTTACCAGCTCATCTACGTTCAAAAGCCCTGAAGCATACTCTGCAACGCCGATACTGGCGGTTATCCGTATTTCTGTAATCCCCTTTTCGCTGTCGGAGGGAACCATCACATATTGTTCGATCTCATATCGGAGCCGTTCAGCCATAGATGCCGCATGTTGACCATCTGTTAAGGGGAGAAGGATAACAATCTCTTCCCCTCCGTAGCGAGCGACAGAGTCTGATTCTCGGATGAAATTTTTGATGAGTGCTCCGAGATTTCGCAGGACGATATCGCCTACGTCGTGGCCGTAGGTGTCATTGACGTTTTTGAAATGGTCGATATCGAGCATAAGGATCGAAAACGGAAGGTTATACCGCACCGATTTGGAGAACTCTTGATGAAGCTTTTGTTCAAGATGACGGCGATTGCTGATATCCATGAGGGGGTCGGTGATGTTTTCGATTTCCAGAGTGTAGATACGCTTGATGTCCAAGGTCGTTTTCAAAGCGAGGGTGCTGACCAAATAAACAAACAATGAACCGAAAAATAGGAGCATGCACATGACTTCTTGACCGTATAGAGTACTTTCGAAACGAAATTGGATAGTAATATAAAGATAGCTTCCGATAAAGAAAACAACCATTCCAACCAGTATTTTCCACCATTTTTTCAATGATCCTGGAGGAAGCTCAGATATCAGCTTCCTAATAGGGAGAAGGCTGACAAAGAGGATTATAACCCCTACAATATCCAAACTGTTGATGATAAGATGCATTTTATTCCCCATAAATGACCTTTTTTTTGATTGTCTTAACCTTATTATAGTATAAATATTGCTCGGTGCATCATGTTATTCTACAATAATATCGGTGTCGGATTTGGCTGCCACTGACGCGATAATGACGGCTGGAATCCCCTCGTTATTACAACGCGCTACTATCTTTTGAGCATTACGAGGTGTTGCGCAGATTAAAAGCCCGCCCGATGTTTGGGCATCAAAGAGGATCATTTCCAAATCGGCATTGATGGCACGTTTAAAACGTACATGCGGTTGTAAATACTCTTTGTTGGCATAAGAGCCAGCAGGGATAATCCCCATGGCAGCCATTGGCAGCGCTTCGGCAAAAAACGGAACGGAAGCGCTGTCTACCTCAATGGTTTTGACTCCTCCGCTCATTTCGCGCAAATGTCCTAAAAATCCAAAACCCGTTACGTCAGTACAGGCATGAGCATTAAACTCTCGTGCGATCAGGGAAGCTTTGTAGTTGAGGGTTTTCATGGTTTCCGCGACTTTGAGCACCGTGGCGTTATCCAAAAGATCGGCTTTGATCGCGGTGATCAAGATCCCAAGCCCAAGAGGTTTGGTCAAAACGATCACATCCCCTTCGTGTATGGTGTTATTACGCAGTATTTTGTCAGGGTGGACAAATCCGGTGCATGAAAGCCCGTAGATCATTTCAGGGGTCTCGATCGTATGACCGCCGACGATCACCGCGCCGCACTCTGCCACTTTGCTCATCCCGCCGCGCAGAATTTCGGTGAGTATCTCAGTATGGTGATTTTTCCCATCAAATCCTACGAGGTTGAGAGCTGTTTTGGCATCGCCTCCCATCGCGAAAACATCGCTGAGTGAATTGGCGGCGGCGATTTGGCCGTAGACAAACGGATCATCAACTACGGGGGTGATGAAATCTACTGTCTGGACCATAGCCAGTTCGTCATTGATACGGTAGACCCCTGCATCTTCGTTTCCCTCGAATCCAACGAGTAAGTCTTTATGAAATGATTTGAGATGACAGGTGACGTTTTCCAATGAACCAGGAGAGAGTTTCGCGGCACATCCCGAGGCACGAACAAACTTTGTTAGCTTAGCGCTGTTGTTCATCTTGTATCCCTTTTAGTGCTTCAACCGTTCTGGTATGGTCGTCATTATAGAGCGTAATATCAGGTGCTTTGGTCACTTTGTAAACTTTATCGTAATACTGTGTTAGTAAAATCTCAGAGACGCGAGAGAGATCACTGTTTTCAAATGCGGTGATAGCGGCGTCTTTGTTGTCACGGCTGATGTAGGGGGAAATACGTTCCATACGGTGCATGAAAAAATCACCATCCATACTATCGTACATCCGCATGATGCGCTCTATTCTCTGCTCCAGAGGTGCAGTAATCTCGATACGAATTCCTTTTTCCATGTGGGCATAGAGTGAACTGCTGAGGGTAACTTTACCGATACGTTTGCTTTCTGCTTCAACGAAGGCACTTTTGGTAAGGTCCAGCGCTAACACGGCGTGAGTAAGACGATTTTGAAACTCTTTTTGGCTTGGTTGCGCACCGTTGACGTCTCCAAAGACTGAGCCGTAGTGGTTCGCCATTTTTTCCAGATCGATGACGTTGGTTAAATCTTGCAAGAGGTCGCTTTTACCGCATCCTGTGTTGCCTGTTAGAGTCAAAAAATTGATGGATGGGAGGTTTTCGAGATACCCGGTGACAAAGGCGCGGTACGATTTATATCCTCCGATGACGCGGTCTATCGGGTAGCCGATACTGGAAAAAATGGTTCCAAGCGAAGAGGATCTCATCCCTCCTCTGGCGCAATAAATAGCGATTTTGGAGCCAGGATTAAATGCTGGGTAGAGTGTTTCGATGTGTCGAGCTGCATTAAGGCATACGAATGAAGCGCCTTTGAGGCGTGCTTCAAACGGGGAAATTTGTTTATAAACGGTTCCCACTTGGGCGTGTTCCTCGTCGCTGAGGGCATACAGATTGACTGCATGCTCAACATGAGATTCGCCGTATTCCGCAGGGCTGCGGGCATCGATTATGAGATCGTAGGCGCTCATTTTTTTGAGAAAAGTTTCAATAGGTATTGTCTGCATCATTATGGGTATTTTAGCATGGTTGTACTAAGGGGGCAATTAGCTATGCGTGATGCATAGTGTCTGCTTGAAATTGGACTCCTTTACGATGTGTTCGGACAAACAATTCAAAATCTGAGGAGCTAAGTGCCTTACTATAGTAGTTGCCTTGTATCTCATCGCACCCTTTTTCCTGTAAATAACGAAGTTGTTCTTGGGTTTCTACCCCATTGGCAGTCACTTTTAATCCCATACTATGCGCCATGGCGATGATGGCGTATACAATGGTCCTATCTTCTGTATTAGCGGTAAGGTTATTGATAAAAGATTTGTCGATTTTTAGTTTATAGACTTGGAACTTTTGGAGACTGCTTAGAGTAGAGTAGCCTATACCAAAACTATCAATCGCGATTTTGATGCTGCGTTCATTAAAATTACGCATGATAGAAGTAGCTTCTTGCAGGTTGTGCATTGCTACATCCTCGGTCAGCTCTAACATAAGATACTGGACGGAAAATCGCTCCTCATGTAAAATGTGGGTTACTAATGAGGGAAAGGCGGAGTTTTCAAATTGCATTACAGAGATATTGATGGCGATTGACATACTCTGTAAGCCGCTCTTTCCCCATTTTTTGGCTTCACGTATAGCGGTGCGTATGACCCACTCTCCAATTGGTAAAACAAGACCGCTTTTTTCTGCGATGGGTATAAACTCGCGAGGAGAGACCTCTCCAAATTCAGGATGTTTCCAGCGTAAGAGCACTTCGGCTCCGATTATGTGGCCATCTTGCAGGGATATTTGGGGCTGATATTGAAGATACAGTTCGTTACGCATCAGTGCATGAGGTAAAGTTTTTAATAGTTTTAAGTAGCGTTGAGAGGATTCTTGCAATTTGGCAGTACAGAACTGATAACCGTTTCGACCTTCTTTTTTAGCACTGTACATAGCGGAATCAGCGTTTTTTGAGAGCGTTTCGTGATCATGTCCATCGATGGGGTACAAAGCAATTCCAATGGAAGCCGTGACAGAAAGTTCATGATTTGCTATACGGTAAGGTTGGGAAATTGTTTCGAGCAGTTTTTGTGCTAGATGGGAAGCGCCTATGGCATCGGTAAAAGGCAACAGCAATACAAATTCATCTCCACCCATACGTGATGCGGTATCTGCCTTGCGTAAAACTCCTAGAATCCGCTTGGCAACCTCAATGAGTAACTCATCCCCAACTTTATGCCCCAGCGTATCATTGATATCTTTGAAATGATCAAGATCCATAAATAAAAGGGCAAGGGTATTATTGTTTCTTTGTGCACTTTCAAGGGTATAGTTAACACGATTTATAAGTTCCATACGATTTGGCAAAGTGGTTAGGGGATCAAAAAAAGCGAGTTTTCTGATGTAATTAAGCCGCCAAACTAGGGCAATAAAGGTGATGGTTAAGAGTCCTAATGCAATTGCGAAATGCTGAATCGCTTGCTTGCGAAGTATATTGTGTATATGGCTGATGGGCATATCTGCTCCAAGAGAGTATTTGTGCCCATTGGGGGTGGCCATCGGGATAATAATACTGCGAAATGTTCCCCATTTATCGCTGTATTCATCAATAATAAATTTGTGTTCTTTTATTGCAGTATAAATGGAAGGACTAACGTCATTGTAGAGGTCAAAATAACGAGTTAAGTTTTTACCGCTGCTTCGTTCCTCTTTTGTCGCACTGGAGGAGGTAAAATAAATTTTTCCATCTTTTTCGATAAGGCTATAAACATAGGACAACTCCGAAGCATTGACCAGAGCGCTTAAACGGTCTATATTACGAAAATCTTCAGCTTGAGATATAGCAGAAGCAGTGAGAGCCCTGGCATGAAAAGTAGGTTCAAGGAGAAGTGCTTGTGCTTTCGCCATAGTTTTAAGACGGGCGTCGATTTGTTCATACAACATCGATTTTTCGGCATTATAAGAGAAATAGCTAAAGAGGGATACTCCCACCATAAATAAAATAAAGACAGTAAAAGAAATCAGGATGTCATGGTTCTTTTTCACAGCTCTCTCGCTTAATATTATATTATATTATATTATATTATATTAGAGAATTAATTATAAAAATCTTAATAAAACAAATTAATACGGTAAGGAAATGAAGGCTGTGATGATGAACGCACCAACAGAGAGAACATAGTAGATAAAGATAAACCGAAACAGCTGCATGGTTCCCAAAAAGAAAACCAGAATCATTTTGGCGAAGGTATTGGAAAGAATCGCTATTAGGATGGCATAGTGTGCAGTAGTAGAGGACAATCCGTTTTTTGCCAAAGATGAAAGAGAGAGGATGATCGCGTCCACATCTGCGATACCAGAAACAGCGGCAACGGCATAGACTCCTGCCTCTCCAATGTAGCGATTGGCGAGGTTGATGAGTGCGAGAGTTACACCAAATAGTAGACCCATAACAAGTGCTTCTTTGAGACTGAAGGGGTTTTTAAACTCTATGTTTTGAGGAATATTTTCGCGTTTTGAGGTAATGTACAGCAGTCCGATATAGCCATAACCAACGAGTGAACCAACAATGATGGGGAGTATAAACGGGCGGGTTAGTGCGGGATTGATAACCCATATTTCCAGACCAGCACGGATAAGCATCATAGAAGAGGCGAGGGAAATTCCGATGGCCAGATTTTTAGCTAAAAACCCGTTTTCATGAATGCGCCGCGCCATACTCATTGCAACAGCCGTTGAGGAAACGAGACCACCAAAGAGGCCTGCTACTCCTATACCATGCTTTGAACCTAACAATCGGATGGCAATGTAGCCAAAAAAGGAAATACCAGCTACCAGAACTACCATAACCCAAATACGATGGAGATTGATAAGCCCCATAGGATCAATAGCTTTATCCGGAAGGATGGGGAGAATAACAAACGTCATGACTAAAAATAAGATTGCTGCACTGAGGTCTTGTTTGGCAATTGTTTGCTCATACTCCTGTATTTTGTCTTTTAGATTGAGGACAAATAAGACAATAATGCCGATAAATACTGGGAAAATGGGCTGCATAACGTTTACCATTGCCCCAATAAGAAAGGTAACCAGAGCCGCAACTTCGGTTGTTGACCCTTTTTCAGAAGTCGAGATGCTATTAATAACATAGGCCGCAATGAGCAATAACCCCATAATGGTAGAGGCAATCAGGAAAAAATACGGTGAAAATGTGGTGAACCATAATGATAGGTAGCCAAAGAGCGCGATCATAGAGAACGTTCTAGCCCCTCCAAAATCTTTGGTTTTATGGGAGTAAATCGTATGCATTTCACGTTGTAAGCCGATGAGAAAGCCTAGCACCAGAGAGAGTACGCTGTTTTGAATAAATAACGGTTCCATAACTCTCCTTTTTCACTGCTTGAAATTAAGATTATTATAGCGCTTGATAGTTGTATTTGTATTAAAAAAAGAGATTGTCAGGATTGGCTTGAAAAATCCATGCTCATACGAGGACTTGTGGTTTGTGTGTGGCGATAAAGGCGTACCGCAGCGATGAGATTATACGCCAAAAGGGCAAACATCGCAAAAAATCCGATTCCGCTAAGAGAGAGAAGTATTGGAGTCAAGAATGAGATTAAAGCCAATAATGAGCTGATAGCAAAAAGGACAAAGAGGCGTTTGTTTTGCTTGGCGGGAATAATATTGGACATAATAGGCGTTTGCAGGTAGCCTTGCGAGCTGAGGTGAAACCACACCAAGAAGGGGACGATTTTGGCCATCATCCCCAAAATAATCGAGAGGGAAAAAAGACCAAAAGAAAGCAATGCGGTAGTTTCACACAGCGCCGATGCAGTATACAAATAAACTATGTGGGAGATGAGAGAAACAAACAATAATCCCATTCCAGCGTACCAAAATCCTATGCTAACATCGCTAACACGTCGTTTACGAGCACGCAGCCGAATCACCGTCGTGACCACAAATCCTAGGAGCACTGCCGCTAGGAAAAGATCAAAGACCCAGATATAGGGAAGTGCTAAAAATAACCATACGATTTTTAGGATGAGGGAAAGTGCGATGGTGCGAAATACGTTGCGTTTGTACCAATTTCCATACGCCGTAGTAACGTAAAACATTTCGACAACTTGAAACGCCACGGCGATGATGAGGGCACCGATCCATCCTGCAAGGGCGAGTGAATAGTGGGCGGTACGTACCGCTTCATGCAGTGTTCCAAACGACTCATTCGCAAATGAGCTTGCCATAACAGCCCCAAACACAGCGGTTAGCAACAGCGATAGGAGGGCCAAGCGCATTCCGCGCAAAGTATCGTGAGTGACACCGCCAAAAAGCAATGGGAGGATAAGCTGTACTAAATAAATGAGCGAACTTCCTAATAAGACTGCGGCAATGACAAAAGCAGCCAAAAGATGAAACAAAAAAGCGCTGGCAAGTGCGATAAGCCCCACAGAAAAGAAGGTGTGAATAATCAAAGAGTTACCAAGCGGTGAGGGGATAGGCTTTCCCCCAAGGACGCTTTGCATCTGAAACAGTGAACCGATCATGCTCATGGAGATAATCCCCAAAAAGAAAAGATGTATAGCGCTCAAGGACGTGGGATGATTTGGGATGAGAATATCGGTAGGGTAAACGATGAGTAAAAAAGAAAATAGCACGCCAAAAATAGGAACGCTGAGGAAAAAACGCAATACTACGGAGATAGGAGGGGCTTGATCCAGCGAGAGCCCTCGGTTAAACACGGCAACTTTCCAAATCGAGGGAAGTATCGCGTGTCACTAAAATATGCCAAACTCCTTCGTCGTCTTGATAGGAATAATGGTGTCCCCCGTTTTTGGCAACGAGCTCAAAAAGGGGAAGAGGTTCTTTGGTGTGAATCATGTGGAGTATCTCACGACCTTGTAGTTTGGTGAATGCGCTAAAAGCCATCCCGAGAGGGACGGGATGCTCGAGCCCTCTCGTATCCAAAAGAATCATTATGCCATCTCTTTAAGTGTCTGTATCATCAGCTGCGCATCCCCTTCAAGGGCACTGTCGATCATAGGATAGAGCATCTGTTCCTCCTTCATATTGTGCTGCTGCAGCATGATCATCATCGATTCTCCGATACCGAAGAAATCATCATATTTATCGTCATTTAAGGCTTCTTGCATCGCTTCGAGTTGAGCGCGAAGCTGCTCATGCTCGTAACGCATCATTTGAGTAGGTCCACCCACCATTCCTGTCCGTTTTTCGAACGTGACAAAAAGCTCACGCTCTTCCATATCAAAATGACGATTGGTAGCGCGGTAAAATTCACCGAAAAGACGTTTGGCCTCATCAGTGTTTTTTGCGGCTAACGCATTTTCAGCATCGGTGTATAAATGGTCACATACACGGTGATCGTCTCGCATAAACTCTAAAATCATTTGGGAGTCCTTAATTTTTTAGAAAGTATAACGTTTGATAGGGATTATGTTATTGATATAGGTCAATGTTTTTCTTGCAACACGCTGTTGTGCGGTAGGAAATCGGAAAAATCTTTGATATAAATAGCATTGATGCCTTGTCCTAATTCATGAACATCAGCATCAAGGCGCAGCCAGCGGTTGATCTGGTATTGGACCAAGACGCTTGATACCGTGTCGTTTTTATACAATACGCGTAGGTCTTTGTTGAGATGCGTACCCACCTCAATTCCCATCCCCCCCTGGGCGGTTGTGAGGATGTTCATGGTATCGATTTGTATTTTGGTGGTGTTATTAATGAGTCCTTTGACACCGGCTCCCAACATAAAATTGGTGGCATCGGTTTTCACGGCGGTCTTACTGCCATCACTGTTGAGTGATGCGTCTGCGGGAGAGCCGAAGAGGAGGTAGCTCATAATATCATTTTGGCTCATAAATGGATCGGAGCTGAACAAAAAGATCGGGGAATCGAGTCGGTGGGTGATGTAAATATGAATTTTTTTATAGTCCACCTCATGGGCTATGGTGAAATCGAGATACGGATTGATCGATTCCCCACCCGCAAAATAAAGATGGCTTGGTTGGATGGTGAACTCTTTTCCCGAGGTGGTTGCGGTTCCCCTCGGTATTGTCACCATACCTAAAAGCTGAATTCTCCCCATAGGTTCTTTCCATACGGTGAGTTCGGGCTGGACCAAAACATCAAGCTCTTTGGTGTGGTAATGCAGCGGCTCTTTGGCGGTTATTTGCATATTGATAAACAGTGAGATGTCACTTGGTGGTCGAATGTCTTGGATGAT
>JAQTOQ010000204.1 GCA_028713245.1 Sulfuricurvum sp.
ATTTTATCGTCCCAATGTCGCCGCTATTATTGTCTCCAGCGCGTATCCGCAGGAAAAAGAAATTTTTATTGCAGAACGCAGTGATTTAGCAGGGGTGTGGCAGTTTCCACAGGGGGGAATCGATGAGGGAGAAACGTCCGAAGAAGCCCTTTTCCGCGAACTTAAAGAAGAAATAGGAACCAATAAAATAGAAATCATTGCTGAATATCCTGAATGGATATCGTACGATTTTCCTATACACGTAGCGGCTAAAATGGCACCTTTTTCAGGACAAAAGCAGCGCTACTATTTAGTCCGACTCAAAGAAAATGCTAAAATAAATTTGGACACTAAGCATCCGGAATTTAAGCAGCATCAATTTGTGAGTTTAGAAGAACTTAATGGAAAAATTGCCCATTTCAAAAAACCGATTTATGAAATCGTCATTTCACATTTTAGAGCCAAGGGGTATCTGTAATGCTTATTGTACAAAAGTTTGGTGGAACCAGTGTCGGAGATTTGGAGCGAATACAAAACGTTGCTAGCCGCGTCTCTCAAACCCTTAAGAAAGGGCATCAAGTTGTTGTCGTTGTTTCTGCAATGAGTGGCGAGACTAATAAACTAATTGCTTATGCGGAACATTATACCGTCAGCCCTGAGCGCAGCGAAGTAGATATGTTGCTCAGTTCTGGTGAGCGTGTAACGGCAGCGTTACTTTCGATTGCGCTCAATGCAATGGGGCATAAGGCAGCTTCTATGAGCGGTCGTCGTGCAGGTATCGTGACGGACAATGTTCACACTAAAGCACGTATTGAGAGCATTGATCCTTCTCTAATGCACTCAGAGCTACAGCAAGGTAAAGTGGTCGTTGTCGCTGGTTTCCAAGGGGTAAGTGAAGAAGGCCAAGTGACAACACTGGGTCGCGGTGGGTCAGATCTTTCTGCCGTTGCGCTTGCGGGTGCGCTAAAAGCCGATTTATGCGAAATCTATACCGATGTTGACGGAATCTATACGACAGATCCTCGTATCGAGCCAAAAGCACGCAAAATGGATCGTATCAGCTACGATGAGATGCTAGAATTAGCCTCTTTGGGAGCAAAAGTTCTCCAAAATCGTTCGGTCGAATTGGCCAAAAAACTGAATGTAAATCTTGTAACTCGATCTAGCTTTACGATGGCAGAGGGAACACTTATAACAAAGGAAGAGAATATTATGGAAAAACCACTCGTTAGCGGCATTGCACTGGATAAAAATCAAGCACGTGTTTCTTTGCTCGAAGTAATAGACCGTCCGGGAATTGCATCGGATATTTTTACCCGTTTGGCAGATAACAGTGTAAATATCGACATGATTATCCAAACGCAAGGGCATGACGGTAAAACACATTTGGACTTTACGGTTCCAAAAACAGAGTTGTTGGATGCTAAAGCGGTAGTAGAAACCTTTATCGCTGAGGGTGAAATCGGTACTGCTAGCTACGATGAGTGTATCTGCAAAGTTTCCATTGTCGGTGTAGGGATGAAATCCCACACAGGTGTTGCGGCAAAAGCATTTCAAACAATGGCGCGTGAAAATATCAATATTATGATGATTTCTACTTCTGAGATCAAAGTATCAATGGTCATTGATGAAAAATATGCAGAATTGGCAGTGCGCTCACTTCATAGCGCGTATTCGTTGGATCAATAATGCATCAATTTGATCGATGGACCTTAGACACAATTAGAGCTGAGGGTGCATCGATGAGCTGGTTTGAAGAACAGCGATTTGAGTGGATCCCACAAATAGCCAGTGCCATGGATCAAATCATGCAAGGGCGGACGATTGTCCTCGTCACTGACCCCAAACGTCGATGGTTTTCTCACTACATTACGGAAACTATCAATAAAAAACTCAAAGAACGTCCAATGATCCCCATCGTGTATTTAGATGGTTTATACCCGCATATCGACCAATTGGTGGATGTGGAGGCGATGGATACTCTAGGAGACATGTTAGACCTCTCGTATAAGGGCGAGTATTTCTTTTGGTACATAGGTCGGGGCGGTGATGAACGTCGTGCCGATATCGTGAAGCGTACGGATAATGCTCTTATGTGGATAATGGATGAAAATTATCCCAATGCTCTTAGCCTGCGTTCGTATGATACATTGATCGATATTAAGCTGCTGCAGTTGTACCGCATGTTTGATAAAACACTTTCTGCGGTTCTTTTTGGGGAGATTGATGTTCACGCCTAGAGGAGGCTCTATTTTAATCACGCAGCGTTTCGAAGAGAAATCGCTGGAAATCCAACAAGACCTTTTACCACTTCGATGTGTTCTTTTTATACGCGAAGATTTTAAAATTGAAGATGCCAAAGAGGTCATTAGCGAAGCCTACAAAAGTGAATCGCAAACCAAAACATTGATATTGGGAGCCAAGAGTTTCACGGTTCCTGCCCAAAACGCGTTACTTAAAATACTCGAAGAACCTCCTCTAAATATTGCATTTATATTGCTTACTCCTAATAAAAGTACATTTTTACCAACCGTTCGTTCACGTTTATCCCTGACCCAAGAGCACTATAAAAAACAGTATGAATCAATGACGTTGAC
>JAQTOQ010000062.1 GCA_028713245.1 Sulfuricurvum sp.
GCTGCTATCGTCATAATCACATCCTTGTGAGTTAGATAACTTGACTTGTGGTATTTTACTTTATTTCTTTAGTAACTTATAACTTAATCATGCGATGGGTGGTTTTGAAATAACTTGTATAATCCCAACGCTTCACCTAACCCAAAGCTTCCTATACCTAAACCTTTCATCACTGGACCAATACTTTTATGGAAATTGTAAGATTGAATATCAGTTGGGTATGACATTGCATTATTTCCTAACCAATTGTTATCAGGATTTCTCGATATTGCATTTCTCACATTTTCCATAGGAATAGAGTCTTGTTGTAATATATTTCCTAAGTTTTTTGGTACCTGTCTAATGTCTGGATTAACGAGCTTTTTAATTTGAGGAGTAATATTTTTATTGTAAAAAGTATCCTGCAAATATTTATATCCAGCTCTTGATGCATTCAAAGTATCATTTAAATCTTCGTGACCTGTGCGCAACAAATGATTTGATACCGATCCATTAATTCTATCGCGCAAATCAAATATTTCTTCAGCCATATTGTTGTCGGCGACTGAAGTTGAAGATGCGGCTTTAGTTCCTTTGTTCCACAGTTCAGTTTGCATTTTCCGCAATGCATTGTAATCACCTGTTAATGCATTATTTATCATGTCGTTTGTTGATTTTTTATTTGGAAGATAGCCTGCCTTAATAGCACTTGATAAATCACTCATAACAGAAAGAGGAAGCGGAACTTGCGAAACTCCACGAGCAGCTACACCTTTTCCAACATCCTGAAAACCTTGAGATGCTTGATTATCAATTGCATCATGAATTCCTTGTACATTCGTTGCTAAATCTTTATCTGTTATAGGATTAAAAATTTTCCCTACAAAATTCCCCATTGCGGGAATAACTTTACCTAATAACGTAGTAGATAAAGCATTTTCAAATCCAGATTTTAGTTTTTGTCCTTCAGGTGCTTGTTGAGCGCCTGTTCCAAAACCGGCTATAGCTTGCGTCATAAGATTAGGACCACCAGCCATTAAAGCTGGAAAAGATTGCCCTATCCCTGAAGCTATCTGTTGTGGTAATCCATAATGTTCGCCAGACGCCATTTGAGGCGATTGCTGAAATGCATTTCGTTGGGCAGGCGGCATAAAAGATGACAAAGCACCTGCTGCAACATTCATACCTAGTGGCATCGATGGCGTAGGTAATATCTTTCTGATCATATCCATGATGCCGTTATTTCCAGAGCTTGGAGCCGCTTGTTCGGGCTGAGTTGGAATGGTAGACATTATGTTTAAATCAGATAAAGATGGTCTATACGCATCAGGTGGCGCATTTGGAGTTGCATTTAAATCGCTAATAGAAGGTTGATAAGCCATTATTTCCATCCCCTTCGATGCATTTCAGCAATAACCAATTGTTGATTTTTGGGGCTTAAACTTTTCATAGCTTGGTTAAATTCTTCAGGACCTGAAAATTTATAACCCAGCATTTTATTAACATCAAACCCGCTTGCATTAGCAGAATTAGCAGGATTAGCAGGGCTACCTGAATTTCCAGAAGAGTTAGCGGGTGCATTATCCGGACTTACTTTAATCCCACCATATAATTGGCTTTGACCAATTTTAATCTGCTCATCTTTAATATTTTCAAGCGTTCCTAAAATTCTCTGTTTATATTGATCTGCTGTTTCGCCGCGATAAGGTTCGATGACATTAGCCATTCTTTCAATAGTTTCGTTGGTTGGATTTAAACCATATGACTTAACTAATGCCTCAGGTGCTGCTTTTAAATCAGATTGAAATTTCGCATAACCTGTAGGAAGTTTTTCATTACCTCCAAATATGTAGTTCTTTCCTCTTTGGAATTGATTTGTAAGCTCACCTTGAAGAGTCATGAAAGGTGCTGCTTCGCTTGCAATACGCTCTAATTGAGGAGTAACGCGCTGCGCAGCATTGATAGACGTCTGCAAAGCTGTTGCTGTTTTTGCAGTGGGTGCAGAAATAACTTCCCCTGTATTAGGATCTTGATAAGACTTTCCAGGATCAACAACTTGAGTTTGATAAGGCGCCAATGTGTGAGCAGCAACAGATGCCATTGTTCCCTGTGTTGAGGGAAGCATTGCCGACCCATTTCCCGGCTGCGCATTGCCGGACTGTGCGCCCGGATTGGTTAACAAAGCATTTGTGGGTTGTCCGCTTTGGTTTCCCATTACGCCACCCTGCATTGGATTTTGAGACTGTCCACCTACCCCGATTTTATTTAAAAACATTCCCAATAATCCATTTCCAGCTCCACTTTGTGGAGGGGGAATATTAACTGAACTACTTCCAACACCTTGCATTGGATCAGACATCATTTTAGTTATCTGATCTTTCAGTTGCGGATTATTTTGTGCAGCCAACCAAAGCATTGGATTGGATAAAGCCTGCATACGATATTGGTATGGAAGCCATTGGGCTTGCTGATTCTTCAAAAACGCATCAGCATAAGCTTGATAAGGCGCATATTTAGCGGTCGCATTGCTCTGTTGCAAAGCATTTAAACCTTGCATAGATGCAGCTATACCGCCGCCTGGCGATTGCGATAATTGGGTGGGTAATGGTATTCCGCTCATCATAAGACTAATTCCTTATAGACCTAGAAATGCACCAGCGATTTGCGCGCCGCCGCCTAACATATTCATAAAATCATTATTTTGAGCCGCACCTTGGCCGTATGCCATTTGACCCATATTTGCACCCATATTGCTGTACAACCCTGTCAACGCATTAGCCGCACCTTGGCCACCTTGCATTAGGTTTTGTTGGCCTTGTCCATATTGAGTATTGATACCCAATACGTTTTGTAACCATTGATTCATGTCACCTGATGCAATATTGGCCGAGTTTGTTTGCATCTGCTCCATCAGTGGAGTACTGCCCATCAAACCACTTGCTGACGCAGCATTTTGACCGCCGCGTTGAGCTTGCTGTTGCAAATATTGTGAGTAGGGGCTCGCTTTATATTGCCCCATCAAATGATTGATAAAACCGCTCGGATCAGCCTGGCCTTGAAGCCATTTTTGATAGTCAGGAATAGCACCTGTACCGGCTTTAAGAAATGGGTTTTGAACTCCTGCACCTTGGCCTGCGTATTTTTGATATTGCTGCATAGCATCATCATAAGGTTGGCCAGAGTCGCCAAACATTCCCCCCAGAAATCCTGCTAAGCCAGATCCAAATTCGCCGCCATTAAAAGACGAGCCCATTCCACCTGATGCACCTGCTTGTGATCCACTGAACATATTCGCATCCTTTTTTAAAATCCATTATGGAGTTGTAGTGACAGTTCTCCACACACTAACTCCTGCTTTCATTTGCCATATTTGGAGTTCAGCAGTTCTAGGCAGTGCTGGTGCATTAGCATTTGATACATAAATAACTTGTCCCTCTACTGGCGACTGAATCAATGCTCTTTGAGCAAGAGTCAAAGGCGGAATAAATACTCCATTCTGCGATAGATATTCTCGTAATGACTCAATCATCGTAGCTAAAAAATCTGACCATACATTGCTTAAATACAATGTCCCCTGTTTAATGACAGGGTCGTAAGTCGGGAAATTATCTAAATCTCTCGCCATAATTACTCCGGCAAAACTTCAAAATCCCACGCTGCACCCAGCACAACAAATGGAATCGTATTAAAAAATTCAATCTTCGGAACGAAACCTTGGCCACGTGGAGTGGTTCCTATTTTTCGCCATACAGTTCGGTGTGTACGCTCACCAATTTTTCCCATCGTCGCGTGTAAATAATTACCGTAAGTTTGTCCGCCATCTTTTGAGATAGTCAGAAATACTGTGGGTTGCACGCCACTAAATGCGATATCTTGATCGAGCAAAAGATCTAAACCTGATTCTGTCAAAATAGGATCTGTATCTTCAGAGAGTAAGATAGCCGTTATAAATTCATCGATTTCTTTCGCACCCTGCAAAACATCTATCTGAAATCTATCAATGCGCAAACGGTTATAACCTTCTGGTGACATTTGTTTGCCAATTCTCATTCGACGAATTGTTTCACCATCGTTTGTAGGTTCTTGGCTATCTACGATATAAAATTTAGGTGCGTTATAATCACCGTAATAATTTACACCATCAAAATACGCATGAGTTTGAGCAGGATGACGATCACCATTGAGAACTTCTTCTTCATGCCACTTTGGAGTGTCTTGTGTGCTCATCGTCACATTCAAAACGAAAGTGTGATTTGCTAAAGTAAAATTCATTCTATAGAAAATGATTCCATTTTCTTTAACTAAAATTCCGCGACAATCAGCAACTCCCGTATCAGGATCTGCTGCATATTGTGCAAGTTGAAAATCAAGTGCGCGATTACTCACAAGAATTGATTCAGTTCCTTTCACTTCCATCACACCCGCAAGACCGTCTTTATCTTGCGCTAAGAAAAACATCCTATCAAAACCAACTGAGACACTTCCTAGCGCGGGTGTTCCAACTTCCATTAATAGAGAGTTATTGCGTCTGAAAGGTAGGTTAGTTCCAAGTCCTGCGTTTTCCCAAACTTCCGTATAGTTTTGTGAGAACAAAAATATACGTCTATGAAGTGTGCGACATGCGACTATCGTTCCTGGATGTGACGTAATGCTTCCAAGCTGCAATTGTCCTGACACTAGAATAGTATTTGTTGCAACACCATTTGTTGTGAGATTAATTGCAATTCCTGCAATAGCATTTTCATAAGTGGTGGCTAATTTAATAGTTCCAGGATTAGCAACACCTAAACCAATTCGTATCACATAATATGTTGTTGCAGCGATAAGAGGGTTAGGCAATGTACCTGAAGTTGAAACAGTAATTGGAACGCCGGTAGCAAAATTAGCGTTACTGCCGCTAAGTGTAATAATGTCTGTTGCTGCATCAGCCGTGAAAGTTGCTGTTCCTGCGCTCCAAACCATGCCTTGGTTAATCAAGCAAAGTTGAAACGTGTCCGTACCACCGTTTGCTACCAAGAAAAATCCATCTAAAAAACACACGTCAATCGGATTGGCCGGAAAACCTGTATCAGTAATTTTTGTGAATGTATTTGCATGAGTATCCCAAATAAATCCTTCTTCACCATCGACAAAAATCACTTGATATTGATTAGCATCAATACCGACAAAACCTTCCGTTGTAGTTAGATTGCCAATCAAAGTTGTTGAGAGCAATCCAGTTGAACCCGTTGTACGAAATACAGATCCACCATAAACCTGGTAAATCGCATTATTGAAAACGAACGTGGCACGAGCGCCACCCAATTCTGCGCCAAAATTCAGATTGGCATTAACCAAACCAGCAGTGGAAAGCATAACTTTAGGACGTTTGCCATCAGCGTCCATATATTCAAACATATTGACGGTACGTTCAGCATTAATCGTGCTGACACGTTGGTTGTCATAGCTACCAACAATGTCATAGTCTTTTCTCATTGTTAGTACGCCAAAATGTTTTGCCAGTAGAACGGCTCTGGCCTGCTTAATATCGCCGATGGTCTGATGGTTAAATCAGTCTCATTGGAGTTTTTAATGATATTGAAATAATCTTGATACTCATCCTCTGCTGATTGTGGCCAATTACCCGACGGATAATATGACAAGAACTTCCGCGCCAAACAGTACTTCAAAAATCCATAGTAAAAAGGCGGTAGTTCACTCAAATCTTCATTAGCGATGACTTGATTAAGCATGCATTTCACTTGAACAGTACAAGGGTATGGCTGATCGGGTGCAGGATAGAGCGTCAAGATACTTTCAGAATCTTGTTTGTTTAAAAATATAAAACCGGGACGCGTATTGAGAGGAGTTAAACGAGTCACCCCATAATATTGCGCTTTGCTTATGATCTGTAACGGATAGATAATGCCTTGTCCGCTACTCGGCACCGTGTAATTTGCAAAAGACAAATCCACAATTCGGTTAGAAATCACATTCGCAGGAACCATGTCAGAGACGGTGTAAGCCGCTTGACCTGCTGTCATGGTGAAGCTCAATGAAGTGAGATAAGGAATATAAATGCTATCGGCTGCAAATTTATCGAGTAACTCATTAATAAGTTCAAGACCAGACGACAGCATGAAAGCGTCAGGCGTTTCACCAACACCAAGTTCACCTAAAAGATAAAGTGAATTGATGATTAACTCATTTGATGACCTTGTAACCTGAGCCATGACATTTCCTTATGTCGAAAAAATTGAGAAAAATCGACACGTCGAGAGGACATGTCGATTCAATCGACAGTTACTTCAAAGGAAATGCTTCATCTAATCCTTTGCAAAGCTTGCGAGCAGATGCTTTGGCTTTTTCGCCATCGTTGCTCATGAAAGCATCGAAATGTTTCATTTCAGCAGGAGCACCAGGACGGTCACCCATCTTAGATGCCAGTTTTGCTTGGCCTGACTTAACAAATGCATTGTTTGCAGATACCATTTTGTTGTCTTTCATAGTGTTTTCCCCTTTGATTTAGCCTTAGGAACTTCATCCTTTGACTCATTCTTAATTTCTTCCTCAACCTTCAAGCGGTATTGCTTTGCCTCGGTCGGACTGTCAAACCAGACGCCCGATGCTCTCAGGCGTTCTGCTTCATCTTCTTCGACAACTCTTACGTCATCGATTGGGTGATATACGCATGTCAGCATCGAGCAATTCCTTATGACAGAACGCGAACGGCATACTGTTGGTGCCATTTAAAGCCGCACAGTAAGTCAATACGCATGTAGTTTTGGTAACCGAGAATGTCGCCTGTTTGTGTTACAGCGAGTGACAATCCGGTTTCAGGGTCAACTGCAACGGATGCATATGGAACCTGCAATTTGTAGAGTGGTGGGCACACGATATCTAATCCGCGGCTTGGGTAAGCAACGTTCACGTTATGTGAGCCAACCATGGTGACAGCAGCATTGTTAGGTACAGCGTTGCTGACATTTCGGTTTGGATTAGCGGTATCAGAGATAATGCTTGGGCTAACCAGTACAGTGATATTTCCTGAACCGTCAGAGCTTGCATTAGCTGTAACAACCCATTGCATGTCTTGACCAGTTGATGCGCGACCAACAGGGTTGACTGATTGAACACCAGCAATCGAGATAACGTCACCAACCACGAAGTAGTCAGTAATGCTGATTGTTGCGCCGTCCATAACAATGGTTGCGCCAGAAGATACAGCACCGTTCACCAATAAAGGATCGGATGAGTATAGGCGAGGGCCAGCACCAGCTATGTGGCGCTTTATGTTTTGGGACTGGAAGATGTCGAAGTATGACAAATGTCCAATAGCGCTCGAACGAACGATATCTTCGTTGAATACAGGTGTAAAATTATTGAGCAATGCGCCTTTCAAGCTTGAACCATCGCGGACGGTCATAGCCATATAAGCGTCAGATGCGATATTCACACCTTGCTCTAACAACTTAGCACCGGCTGTATCAACAGTAGTGAAAGAGTTAATTGCAACACCAGCAGTACCGGTGAAGAAATTCAATTCTTGTTCAGCACTTGATGCAATGTCTTTTTCCATCTGTGTAATGACTTCCTGAATAGCAGGAGCAATAAACAAACGGGAGAAGTCTTCAATACGAAGAGTTAAATCTTGAATCGTATACGCAATCAAAGCGTGGTATTGATGCGCTACAACAATGCTTTCAACTGTTTCAATAATTGATTGCGGGGTTGCAACAGAACCATCACCAACGATGAAATGATTTTGTCTACGAACTTGCAGTGTGTCACCGATCTTATAACCAGAAGAAACGAAATCATCTTGGTAAATACGTGATGCGGTCATTACAAATGGTGCATTGTTAGCAAACATTGCTAACGCGGTGTTACTCACTAAATCGGTCGTAATAAATTGATTAGCCATTGTCCAGGTCTCCATTAAATCCATTTAATGGCACCGTGGTTTTGTCAACCTTCGGGTGAAACTTTGTCAACCATATCTGCTTTATTGACAACCTTTTCTGGTCATCAAGTTGACTTTAATAATTCGGGTTACAGCCCTCGGTTCACTTCCATGTGCCCGCCTTCATCCGCGCTCTGATAACAGAGGGTGGAGTCTTGTCCGTAACAGCACTTGAAGAATTAGCTGGATTTACTTTGACCGAACCCAGAGGGTTAGATTTTGGGCTAGAAGACGATTTCCCGTTATTCCCGCTCATCAAAGAAAAAGACAGCTTGTTAACCTCGCGTGCTTGATCTAGGGGATGGAGTTGAGAAATTCGTTCGAGTTCAGATCTGTTTTTAGCAAGTCGATAAGCTACATCAGACGGGTTTTCAACGAGCAACAGTGCATCCCGCACATGTGTTGTAAATGGCGTATCCTCGCCACGAACAACGTCGTCAAAATCTTCGTACTTGTCAGATGCTCTATCAAATTCATCATTCAATCGCGCATATTGCTTTTGAACATGAGCTTGACCTTGAGCCATCTTCGCTTGCTTCTCTTCGTGATCCTTCACTCCAAGAGCAAACCGTACTGCCTTTTGTATCTTTTCTTCTTCCGACATCCCGGGGCCGTTAGGCTGGCCAGGTGACGAATAAGCATTTTGTGGATCATTTGGATATTGAGGTCTGGCGTTATCACCACCTATCGCTTGGTGCATTTGCATCATCTGCTCTTGCATCTGGCGCATTTCCCTGTGGTGTTTTTTGGCCTGCTGTACCAAACGTCTTTTTATGACGTCTGAATCATCCTTGTTAGCACTTCCCTGTTCTGCACCAGAAGCTCCCTGCTCCTCTGCATCACCTGGACCAACACCACCATTCTCAACATCTTCACTATCACCACTTTGTTGCTCTGCTAAACCATTCTGATCTTCGTCCATGAATATCTGCTCCACTTCAACATCATTGCTGATGTCCTAGGCTTACGGTGGCCTGAAACCCTGAGAGATCCTTCTCTCGATATAGATATTTTAGGCCGATGGTTCAAAAGTTGTACCCCACCCCTACGAGGTAAGCAGAAAGTTTGAGGAAATTTGACCGATTCGGTTACGACAAAACCGAAATCGGTTTCGCCATACACGATTTGTGATAGGAAGTCCATTCACGGTAAGGAGGGTCTTATGGTGAAAATAATGCTTATAGTCCGTGTTTTTTTATGGAATATTATTTACAATCTATTAATAACAATTGATATCTAAGGAAGAATATAAATGACCAAGCTAGGCGCATACAGCATTGAAGAATTTTGTAAAAATCACAAAATATCAAAAGCACATTTTTATAATCTTCAAAAAAAACAACTTACTCCGCGAATAATGAAAGTTGGTAAACGCGTTCTTATTTCTGAAGAAGCAGCTATAGATTGGAGAAAAAAGATGGAAGAAATATGTTAAGGGGGAGACATATAAAAAATATATGGTGTCTCCCTCTTTGACATTAGTCAGAAGGTTTCTCTTGCGGATTGCTATGCTTGTGTAGATCAGCCATCACTTGAGCTAACTTAGACGTGAAGTCCTTGTCAGACTTATCAGCGTTAATAACTAACTTGCCATGCTCAACTCTAATCTTCTGTTGCTCAAGACCCATCTTGGCTTTCATCTCTTGAGACTTCAGAATCATTTCAGCTTGGTCCAGCAAATGCTTTTCCTTCCTGATTTTGAGTTCTTCAGCACGTTCAGCTAATGCTTGTTCATCAATATGCATTTTCTGTTCGTTCATCATCATTTCTTGCTGTTTCGCTTTCATCTCTTGCTGCATCATCTGTTCTTGAGGAGATGGTGGTTGCGGTGCTAACTCTTTAC
>JAQTOQ010000063.1 GCA_028713245.1 Sulfuricurvum sp.
AGGCTTGACGAATATCTGCTGGGGAAAACTTTTGTTTCACCTGCAATGAACCATATCCGGGGTCGTTAATATCCATCTCTTTGTCAAAGAAGCGTGCCTCAAATAGACCTACGGATACTTTGGGCGAGTATTTATCGCGGTAATTGTCGATCAGAGCGTACAGGTCCATTCCGCATTGCTGCCAGAGAGTGTGCACATCAAAAAAATCACGGGTAAGGGTTCGGTACTTTATGATCGATTCCATTTTCATTGCGGCGATCTGTTCGACAGAGGCGATATTGATAGAACCGATCTTTTGCATACCCTCTTTGAGTGATTTTAACCCCGATGCAAAAAAGGTGACCTTGACGCCGCCGATCATATAATCAAATTGCCGATCGTTTGTGTCGGTCAGAACCGTAGGAACTCCCGATTTCTCAAAATGTTTGACCAGCTCATCGATCTCCTTTAAATTACCCCTTGTGAATTCCGATTCCTCAATGAAAAAATCAAGATCTTCGGATGTTCTGTGTTTGAGATAAAGAGATAACGCAGTACCGCCTACAAGAACCCATCGCGACAGATCTTTTTTTGTGGCAAGATATTCAAAGAGCCCGTATGTCGCATTTGGCATTGACGCCCTTGCGTCCTCAAACCCCAAGGGCATACGATATCCTTTTGTACTTCGGCTTTTCAAGATCGAAATTATTCAAAAGCACTTCAATCACTTTAAAGTCTCCGAATCTATAGCGCAGACTGTTGATGTCGTCCATGCTCCCGTTCTCTATGACGGATGCAATTACATTGGGCACCGGTATATAGCCGTTGGAGTTTGACCAAAAGATACTTTTGGATACATGGACACTCCCCGCTTTTACGCTTCCGCGCTTGAGTGCAACTTTATCATGACCGTGCGGGTGTAGAAATTTTTTGCGATCGCCGTCGCCTTTTGGGTCGACATAGAATTTGCCTTTCCCGAGCTTTACGATATTGTTGTTGATTGAACGGTGAAAAGCGGAACGTTGGGAGGAATCATTGCCGTCCAGCCCGATATCCGCGAAGGAGTACACTTTGTAAGGGTTTAGATTGGCAAGGATATTATTGTTCGAACGTTTGCGCATAATCTCTCCTTTTGATGTTTATGAGAAAATTATACCATATTATGCAACGTTTGCACAAAAAATATAAACATTATAGCTGCTATTATTTATTACGAAGACACGTTTTAATGAAGTGATTTCTGTAGATACTTTAGATACGGATTTGAAGAAAAAAGCCGGGTAAAGAATGATTTCATATTGATTGCTTCGATCAGCATCTGGATTTCACCTTTTGTCTTGTCCGAACAGGGGTCGTTAAACACAATAGGCTTTTCTCTGCTAATAACTCGGATTATAATAACATGAGGGATGATGTGCGTTTCGCTGCCGGGAACCTGATCTTCAGCTTTTTTAGTCTGGTTATCAACGTCTACTGACCACGAAGTCAGTCCACGCTCTATTATGGCTTGGTTTAACCGATCAATCAACTTTATAAGTACCTCATCGATTTTATATTCACAAACGGTTACATTGTTGATTTCAGACATTCCAAAAGCGGGAAGCAAAAACTTCGCGATTGTCGTTCTATGGTTTCCAGCTTCAACATAATATTTATCTCTTATTTTGAGATATGATATTGCATCACTCGAAGCCACTGCATGATCGATATAGTAATTTGGGTTATCAATAGCTTTTACTAGATTTTTATCTATTTTTTTGGCACCTTTCAATATATATCCCCAAGTTCGACAGGAATAGCTTGGATGGCCGGAACCGCAAATATCATCCAAAGGTACGGATGCATCGTATTGATAGATCTCTTCACATATAAACGGAGTTACGCTTTTAGATATTTCATTTAAATCAATCAACTTTTCTTCTGTAAAACCATACCTTTCTTGAAACATTGCATCACGCAGCTCATCCGGGGTTAAAACGTTTTTTCCGTAGTATTGCATTAAACTTCCTTCTTCTCATCTTTTTCAAGAATACCCAAATATCTTGGTTCCCATTCGATCAGACCGGAATGAAAAGCTTCTTGGTAGGTATCATATACATGATGTAAAACATCACCGTCTAATCGATAAATGCCGACACAGTCATCAACTTCGAGCAATCTCCAAGCCTCATCTGTTGAATCACTTGGAATACCCTGACAAATAATTTTCTCACCTTTTTCCATCAAGACAAGCTTTGATACCGCTACATGCTCCGTTTCAAAGAAATACATTGTTTCTGCGGCCATAAATTCATCATGTGTTTTTGGTGGACTCATATCATCCGACGGATAAGATGCCAACGAGAAAAACATATGATATCCTTCGCATTGATACCACATTAAAACTGAATAGCGATTTTTGAATGCAATTTGGTTGCCTATATTGTTGTTAAAATGATACTTGGTAGCATCATATACTGTAAAAGTTGCATTTTTTATTGTAAAACCGGGGTAAGACATAGGCTATTTTCCTTTATTTGCGATTGATTTGGTAGCAGGAATGATTATGAATCACGCAATGGATACTACTTCCGACCTATGCCGTATTGAGGCGGTTTTTTATCAATCTGATATTCTCGAACGTTCTTGAAATAACTCACTTTTTCTTTTGGTTTTTCGACCGCCTTTAGCGTACCGGTAAAGCCGATATCGCCTAACGTCTTTATGAGCTCCTGACATACAAGATCGAGATCTTCATAAAGCGCAAATCCTGATTCTCTGACTGTCTCGATAAAGGATTCATTGTATTCATCGAAGAAATCGACCACGATGTCCTTATTGCTTTCACTCGGGCTCAATTCGTCTCTAAGGTTTTCAATCAGTTCCGATTCCGTTTGAAGACCGTTTGCATCAAGATACATCCATCGGTTCTCTAGCCAAAAACCAACGGCTACATGATCGACAATTGCACGCTCATAGGCATTCGTTTTACGTCCGACAAAGAAAATGTTTTTGTCTTTAAGAACACTCTCTTTGATTGACATGATGACATCGGCAAGAAGCTTGCATCCGCCATCAAGAAACCCATGATCTAAACCGCCATACTCCCAAAGAAACTGTGCCCCGTTTTCTTCACAAAAATATTTGAGGATATCTCCGGCTTTTTGAATTGACTGTAGTGCCACGGAATACTACCTTCTCTTTATCTTTTTGGACTAAACATATTTGGAGATGTTTTTGTCCCTTTCGTAGTATTGAAAAAGTTTTCCCGCGCCGGCTCAAGAATAGCAGGAATATATTCTTTATCATTTGATGATCGATGAGAAATAATTTCTTCATGCCACGATTGTGCATTTTGAAGCGCAACTTTGTAAAGTCTTGATGGGACAAATAGAAAATCTTTACCGTGCATTTCGATATGCAGCACATTATCTCCGCGAAGCTGTCTTCTTATATTATCGAGCGAATTAAAAAAGAACGTTTTGCTGTCCGCCGAATTTCCTTGCTTTAACCTCATCATCTCAAGCACACGTTTTAATTCGTCCTCGCTCTCGCCATGGTCCAATAATCCGTCTAATACAGCATAAGGAGTGACCGTTTTACGACCGGATACACCCGCTTTATCATGCATGACATAAGGAGTAATACAAATACCCGGCTCCCCGAATGCTTTTTTCTTGGCAATTTCGGGGAGAACGTCTTCACTAAGGATAGTATCCGAATCATTATGAACGATCTGATAAAACATAAAATGCCTATCCTCATAACTCACACGTCTAAGCGTATAATCAGACGGTATGTCGTGTCGCATATTTAACACTGCATTCTCATCAGGGCGAATGATTTTGAAATTCTTTTTATAATCCATTTTAAACCCCTTTTACAGTTTCATGCCGGCAGGTTTATTGACAGAATGGATATTTAAGCCATGAGGTGTAAAAAAACAATTTTCCGTCGTCTTTACAGGTGTTGCACTTTCCTGTATCTCATTTGTTTCAAGCATATTATTGGTGTGTTCAATTTGATTTAACGATCGGATGAGGTCGTTGCGCAGATCATAATTGATCTCCTTGACAAATCGCGCGCTGTACTGGTTCCGCTTACCTTCTGCCCATTGACGGTTACTAAAATAACGATGAATTATTGCCATGGTATTATCATGGACTTCTTCGGTTGTCCAATAGGACTCTTTGATAAAGAACCCATGGTGTAGCTCATTTGCTTCTGATGCGGCGGTCATTTCCGCAGGAGTTGGTAAGCGCCAATCGTCACTGTATTTAGCAGCACCTTCCATAGCATCATCCCAGTTGAGGAAATACATTGTCTTTGACCAATGCATACCGTTTATTTCAAATACGGAAGGGATATCTTTTAAAGCAAGCCCGCTCTCTTCAAAAGCCTCGGCTACAATACCGGGAACAAGAATTTTGGTAACCTTTAAGTCATAGATATTTGCCATGACGCTACCGTCGATAAACGTAACATGATAGCGGTAAAAATCCCGCACATGATTCGGATCAGTGCAATAACACGGATTACCGTCTTTGTCAGAACCGTAGCTTTCACCATATGCAGATTGGACATATGGGATAAAATCTTCGATACTTTTTGCATCCGCTAAGGAACAAATTTTTTTATGGGTATTTTCCATTGAGAGCTCTCCAACGTAAGATGAAAGTTGACAAAATTATAGTCAACTCAACAGGCGGCATATAAAATAAAAATCAGATATTATTTTTTCTATGCCGGCTTGATTTGTTATCTTTTCCAACAATAAATGGGAATGGTTATGCAGCTATTACAACCGATTCGTTGATTCGGTTGTGCCAATCATCAAGAATGTAAGCAGGCGTATAAAACACGTCGCAGGTCTCTAAAGACAATGTGTTCCCCCAAATAATCTTTGCCGGAATGTTTAAAATCGTCAACTGGATATGACACATTTGACAAGCCATCAGATCAACATCCTGCGCCTGTACCCAAAAATTGTCTGAAGAAAACCCTGCACTTCGCAAAACCTCATCGGTGGCAATGATCATCCCCCCTGCTCCGCACGCAGGTTCAGAAATAGAGATATGCCCTTTTTGCGAGACAACTCGTTCAATCTCTTTCGTGTTCCCGAATGAAATCTGCGCCATAAACAGCGAAATATGATATGGGGTAAAAAACTGACCTTTGTAATCGCTGCCAAGGTTATTTCGCATAAACGCTTCACCAAGAAAATCACAATGTTGTCTGTCAAGGGCGAGTATTGTTATAGCTATAAGTTTTGCGAACTGATCGAGCTCTTCAGACGAGTATCGCGAGGCGATCGCCATATATTTATCTTCCCTGTCTCTGCTAAACAGTACGGCATTTAAAAATGAAATAGATGCCATTGATAAAAAATCGCTAAAAACTTCCCAACGGCTTCTATATCGAGCCATATTCATAAAAATTGAATCGAACTCCTTGTATAATGCCTTCATGGATTACACCTCGTCGTCTTCAAGCTCATTAGAGAGCTCACAATCCGGCTGACTGCAATGAGTAACATCAAATGTCCCGTCGACATAATCACCGCTTTCGGGAAGATTGGCATTTCTTGCCATAGCAATTGCCTGATCTCTATTAGCAGCTTCAAGTATCAGGGTCTTTGTCTGCGTCCATTCGACGACGACTTCAAATCGTTTATCCATAACCATCCCCTTTTAATGCGATTTACTAACGAGAACCCGGTTACCGCTTTTTTCGTCGATCAAATAGACGTCAATAGGGTAGCATCCAAATAATGTACCAAGATGTTCACCAAGAATATTGCTTCCGAGCGTGCCATCACCTTCAAGCTCTTTAAGCTTTATTCTATGAGCCGGATTAGTAAGCTCTTCGGCGTGCGCAACGATCATATCGGTTAAACTAACCTCATCGACGCCATTGTATTTTAGATCCATATCACAAAAGAGCACCGATCGAATAAAGGCATCTTCGTCAAAATGCTTATCGAGGATATTGCACTGGATATCTTCGATAAATTTCAAATGATCTTCAGGTGAAACCTCATCGAGCATCCCCATCTGTTTTAAATCTCTCTTGACGATATCCATTGTGATTGGAACACGTCGTGTTCTAAATTCAAGCTGCATACATTGCCCCTTTTTTTATTGCTTCAATAAGCGGACACGATAAGGTGTCAACAGTGGTATTGTTCACTTCCAAGTTTTGCTTAATCCACTCCGCCCCTTCTTTGACAGAATGGAAATCCGATCTCAACGTCACACCCATGGAACCGTCGCTTTTCATACGGTTTGGGTCAATTACACAAAACATCACTTTTTTATTATCCAAATAAGGCATTACAATTAAACCATCGATCTTGCACATTGTCTTTTCTCCTACACTACTATTTGACGGTCGCGTTCACTCTGGTATATCCAGTGCTCTATGCCGATCCAGCCATCCACTTTATTGATCGCTTCCCGCACCGCATCATCGGTACGGTAAAGCTTTACAAACTCTTTAACAACCTCATTCCCGTCTATGCCATCAGTCAGATCGTCGATATTCCTGCCTAAAACTTCTTGGGGTTCCGGCGATTTCGATGCATCGATAACAATGCGACTGATACGAAGCGCTTTTGTTCTTGGTCGTTCTACTGACATCGCTTCACCTCAAATACCGTGAATGTAGGCTACTCCAAACGCCTTTGCCCGATGAATATATCCATTACTGCCACGGTACTCTTCAGTATCAACAATCACTTGATCGCTTTTAACTCCCCAGCCGTTTCGTTCGCAATCGTCTTTTTCAGAATCGCTCATACTCTTGATTGTCAAAAGACACATGTTGCCGGTTGATTCGACAATCCCTTCAGCGTGTGCCCGTTGTGCGATCAAGTCAAGCATCTCTTCAACGTTCAACAGGGAAATGATGCTTTGTGCAAATCTTTCGAGCCGGTCAGCTTCATCGGATATCAGGTCTTTAACCTCATCGGTACTGCGGCGTGCGAATGGTTCCCAAACAGTCGTAACATCCCAAATGTCTTCGGCTTCCATCGCAATTTCATAGGTCGTCGCTTTTTCATCACCTGTATACAGCGCTACCGCCATTTCTTCTGCAATAGGTCGCATGCGCTCTTGAAATGTTTCAGGGAGAGTCGAAACAGGGCAAGCGCTTAATGTAAAAGAATCGAACATGATCCCTTTTTCCACTTGATCGCTGTTTTCTTCAAACCATTCGACACCTTCGTTTGCATTGGTGAAGCTGATCCCATCCGGGGAATTGGCATTAACCCAGTCAAGGACAAATTCTTCCATCTCTGCTTTGTCTTCAAAGGGCACCATCTTGGTAACACCCCCAAAAATCAAATAAATAACTACCGTATAAATCGTTTTCATTCTTTCTCACTTTTATTTTTTATTTAAATATAATGGATTCCGTACACGAGGCTGTTTCGATCTCCATCCATCCAAGAACTGCACGATAAAGCATCACTAAAACACTGCTCGTATCCGTGACGGTCGATGAGATAATAGGGGTAAAGCTTCCCGCCAGTCTTGGTGACTGTTTCATCTGCCCGCTCAGTGGGATAACAGGTCTCCCCGATCTTGAGCTGGCTGATTTTCGTTAATAGCTCATTCATCAGCTATTGCCGACCAAAGCGTTTCATGCACGCCTTGGAATACCGCTTATTGACTGCTTTTCGCCAAACTCGCATAAAGTGGCGGGCTTGCGGCGTTTGCATTTCGTCTTTACCGATCAAAACCGTAAAACGGTTAGACTCATCGATGAAATTTCCGTTAAACTCATAAGCGTTTACGGTATCTCTAGGCTCTTTCTGTAAAAGCCCGTCCATCGCTTGAAGCGTCCGATTCTTCAGGCAGTGGATGAGGTAGTTAAACGGCGTAGTCAGATGGGGGTGGGCTTTCGCCACCGCAGGAATGGAACTTACGATAGCACTTCTTACTTGCATGATGCACTGCCTATAATGCTGATCTCATCACTTGCGTACGGTTCGATCTCTTTATTGCATTCCGGGCAACGGTCGTTACACATACACCCCCAAGTATCTTCCCATTCCTGACCGCAATCACAGCGGTAAAAGTTTCGGTATTCAACCGGATCATTATTGACGGGAGCTTTTTTAATAAAGGTAAGTTCCTCATAGTCAAGATCGATTGTGTCAATAATTCCGCTTGTACCGCTATAAACCGCTTCTTCCCAAGCTTCATTGGCATCACTGAAAGTCGGCGTTGTGTTTTCTCCGAGCTCTTCCCTTACCGCTTCGTACGTGCACACCATACCAATGTATGCCTGCTCTGCTTCGAGCTCATCGATGTAAAGCGCAGAGGTTGTCCCCTCGTTCGTATCGGAAACAAGTTTCCACACTTTGATTTTCTCTTCAAATACCGGGACGCTGGCGAAGTCTTTGCCGTTGATCGCTTCACAAAGATTGTCGATATCTTCTTTACTAAGTTGCCCGGAACTCTCGAACTCTTTTGGGTATCCACTCGCCTGTAAAAGGCGAAGCCCTGCGAGGATTGTCCCCGCTTCGATTTTGCTAATGATTTTCATAGGTTGTTTTCTCCATTTTTAAGTTTGTATTTTTATTGCGCCAAGTTATGATTTTTGGCATAAAGTCTTTGGCTGTCTTTATTTTGTGTAGGACAATGGCAATTCAAAAAACGTAAGGCTTCCGCCTTTTTAATGTTACGTTATTGTAACATCTTTTTATATTAATGTCAAGTATTTTAATATTCGTAATAACGGGTTGACATTCTTTTTTTTATTCGTTATACTGCTTTTATAAATCGAAAATGCCATAGGAGCACCAGATGATTATCGAGCGTGTTAATCTCACCTTGAATAAATCGCAAGAGCTTGAGAAAGTGCAATTGGTCGAAGAATTCTTAGTGACTGATCTAGGATTACAAGCCTCAGAGTGCGGAAACATTGTGGTACATGGCAATGATTCGCTATGCTGGGTGGAAATCAATAAGGTTGCCGCCAATCCTATGGCATCCGATAATCAATCTATCGCATTGAAACGTCTGTTGTTGACGCTGATCTGAAACAAGAAGGGAATAAAGAGATGAACAACACACCTGAATCCGTTAAACGGCAGCTTGAGAGATTGAAGCTTCGCGAATTCGTTCAGATGACCGATTCCGAAGGTAAAGTCACCGTTGAACACATGGAGGCGGATGAGGTCGCGGAATACTATTATGACAGCTCAAGAGATTTTGCCGAGGGGATGATGTTCGTTCTTGACCTCATCGAAAACGGCTATATGAAAGCGAGATCATAACGATGCAATACTACCTCTCCAACAACGACGGACGATTGACGATACCGATCAGCAAGTTCACGGCAATCCGATATCTATTGATGAGAACGTATCCATGCGCTATGGAGTTTGGTGAAATGCGCTATGTCGAAGACGAGAACGGTACGCTGCTGTACAAAAAAGCTTGGTTCGAAAAACGCCCATCCAAAGTAAATCCGTACCCATCAGACAAAGAAGGAGATGTATCATGAGCAACAAAAGTGTGGGACAAATCCATTCAGAGAATAAAAATTTCTTCGATGCAAAAGCAATTGAGTTCATAGAGGATCGTTTAAGTGCTGTCG
>JAQTOQ010000205.1 GCA_028713245.1 Sulfuricurvum sp.
TGGGAGTAGTGATATAGTTTTTCATGTTTTATTCCTTATAGATATTAAAAATCAAATCCGCCGGTTTCACCCTTGGACATACTTTCATACACGGTACGGACATACTCGGTACGAATAGGGCACCCAATCAGGGATGGGCAATTCAAACAGCTTTCGAGCGCCTTGGATGTTTGGCACTCTTGGAGGTTTTTTTTTGCTTCCTCCAGTTTGGCTTCATACGGGTTGTTAGTTTCGACCATAAACATCCGCTACTACAGAAATTTCATGCTTGGACCCAAAGAAACATGGCGTGGTATCGTGCACGTGTGCCGTCACTTTATCCAAAACTCTGATTTTTCCGTCAATTGCTTTTCCACCCGCCATCTCGAAGATCATTGCAAAAGGGAAGACTTCAAAAAGTTGACGTAATTTACCCTCTGGTTTGTCAGTTGCACCAGGATAGCTGAACAACCCACCCCCTTTGAGAAGAATTTGGTGCAAATCAGGGACCATTCCTCCAGAGTAGCGCAAGCGATAGCCGGTTGTAAAAAAGGAATCAATCATCGCTTTGTGATACGGTGCCCAAAACTGTTGGGTTCCGCCTGGGGCCATAATTTTGCCTTTTTCATTCAAATGAATCTCTTTGACGTACTCAAATTCACCCTCTTGTAGCAAATAAAGTTTTACTTTCCCATTGTAAGCGAATACAAGCTCAACGCGCGGCCCGTAAACAACGTAACAAGATGCGATGAGTTTGCTTCCAACGAATTCACCATCATAGATACCAAAAATAGATCCGACACTTAAGTTAACATCCACAAGTGATGATCCATCAAGCGGATCAAAGGCGATGAAATACTGTCCAGTTTCACTGAGAAGCATTGGAAGTTCTTTTTCCTCGCTGGCAATTGTATGGACACTCTTGACGTGGCTTAGCTCTTCTTCGATGATGAGGTCACTTTGGATGTCTAACTGAAGCTGTGTTTCGCCAGAACTGTTCTGCTCTTGAGAATAGCCGATATCTTTGACATCAATGGCGTGTTTGATCCGGATGGCACTGCGCTCAATCGCTTCTAAAATTTGTTTCATTCAATTACCTTTGCGTGTTTTAAAACCCAATCAATAACCATGTCCGGATCATTGAGGTCGAGTACGTCTACGGAGGCGGGGAGGGGATAGTCTGTGATGGCGATGGTGTGATCAATGGCTAATGCATTCATATACGGAAAATAGTCTTCATCGATGGCGTTGCGAAAGATACTGATGCGCGGAAGCGGAAGGTTTTTGAGACCTTCAACCAGTAAGACATCGAACTCTCCAAACATGGCAATCATATCGTCAAGTTCTTTGTGCTGTTTTGAAAAGTACGTAGTACGTGTAGGAGAAGTAACGATGACTTCAGCCCCTGTATCACTGAATTTGTAACTGTCTTTTCCCGGAACATCAAAAATTGCTTTGTCTTTGGGGTCATTTTTGATGATGGCGACCTTTAACCCAAGCTCATGGATCATCTTACGCGCTACCTTAAGAATTAAGGTTGTTTTGCCACTATTCGAAGGGCCTGTAAATGCAACTGCTAAACGTTTTTTCAAAAAGTGCCTCGCTACTTAAATAAAGAAATTTGCGTAATTTTACCAAGATCAACATTAAGATGACCCGTATAATGATTGCGATTTACTCTATCGTTCATATGTTCCATAATGTCTAAAATCCAATTAGATTGATTTTAGATTTTTTACTGCTGCACCGTCGAAGAAAAGACGAATTGTCTCTTCTACAATTCCTTTCGTCTCACACTTACCGTACAGATAGCTTTCAATAAAGCCGTCAGATAGTTTTTTAAAGAGAATCGCTAAGTGGCTATGGTTGACATCTTCATCTGGAATAAGAGATCGTAACTGACGAAGCAAAAAGTCATAAATATTTTCTACCAGATCACACTGTTACTGATTAAATAGTCCATATAAAGTTCAAGGCAATCTGTTTTCATACTCGATTAAAAGCATATTGTGTGCCTTGATTGTTTTTACTGCGTAAGGTCAGTTATTAAGATAATCTGCTATAGACTTTCAAATCACACAAAGGGATGGGTACAATGAAACAAAGCTTGTATAAGCTTTTAGAGCCGAAACTCATTACCTATCTCAAAAAAAACGGTTATACCAAAAGTGATTTTTTGAAAGATGCTCTTTCTGGACTTTCGGTCGCTATTGTTGCATTGCCGCTTGCCATGGCGATTGCGATTGCCTCGAATCTTCCCCCTGAGCGAGGTCTTTTTACCGCCATTGTTGCAGGTTTTTTAATCTCCGCACTCGGAGGAAGTCGTTATCAAGTGGGCGGTCCTACTGCTGCCTTTATCGTCACCGTTGCTCTTGTCGCGATGAAGCACGGCTATGAGGGGCTGGTGTTAGCGACGATTATGGCGGGAATACTCTTAATTATTATGGCGTTTTTTAGAGGTGGAGAACTGATTAAATTTATCCCCTATTCCGTCATAGTTGGGTTTACCTCAGGAATCTCATTACT
>JAQTOQ010000206.1 GCA_028713245.1 Sulfuricurvum sp.
GGTGATCTCATTTTCGTTAATGACAAGCGATTGTTTTATTTTATCAATAAGGTTTTGTGCCACAGTGATAGCTTCATCTCTCATATTGACGGATTCAAAAATGATGACAAATTCATCCCCGCCTAATCGGGCCGCAAAATCTTCAGAGCGTATATTTTCCTGTAAATGCGTTGCAACGGATGTGAGCAGGATATCTCCGGTTTCATGGCCATAGGTATCGTTTACCTCTTTAAAGAGATTGAGATCAATGAAAAATAAAGCAAATACTTTATGCGGGCGTTGTGAACGTGCGAGTGTTTGTTGAAGGATTTGATTGAAAAATAGACGATTCGGCAATCCCGTCAAAGAATCATGATGAGAATGTATCAACAGTTGATGCTCATACTCTTTTTGAAGTGTAATATCACTGAGTATCGAGACATATCGTATCAGTTTTCCGGAGTTATCATAAATGGCGGAGATACTTTGCAAAGAGGGATAAATCTCACCATCTTTTCGTTTATTCCATACTTCTCCGTGCCAATTTCCGGTCGTATTAATGAGTCTGAACATCTCTTCGTAAAAAAGTTTATCGTGTTTACCGGATTTAAGTATTTTCGGATTTTCTCCTAATACTTCTTCTTGTGTATACCCTGTGACCGTGGTAAATGCTTCATTGACTTTTACAATTCTTTTATCGGCATCGGTAATAAAAATCACTTCGGACGTGTTATGAAATACCGCATCTGAAAGTAACAGGTTGGCTTCCCGCTCTTTAACATCTTTGATGTCATCGATACTGAGCCATACGTAGGGAATTTTGAGGATGTAGAGTACTTTGCCGGAGATTCTGACCGGGATGGATTGTCCGTTTCTAGCGATGTAGAGACTCTCATAGGGACCGACAGAGTCGTTTTGTTTGAGAAATCGCAACTGGCTTATTTCAAACGCTTTATACTCATCAGCAATAAGATCAAAATAGTTTAGCTCCTCCAGATCCTCTTTATGAAGCGCGACAATATCTAAAAAACTGTTATTGGCATCGACTACTTTTCCTGCTAATGAGCATAATGCCAAACCGGTGGATGAATTGTTGATCAGCATCCGGTTGAAACGGCGGGATTCTTCGATATCTTGTACTAACGGTTTCAGAAAATACCAAAAAAAGATACTTCCGATCAATGCCAAAAAGATAGTTACTCCCAGAGCATATTCAACAGCTTCGATATACGGAGCACGAACTTCTGAAAGATCGATTTTGGCAACAATACCCCACCCCAAATCTTCGATGGGTTGATATGCGGCAAGCACAACGGCTCCGCGATAGTCATACAAAATATCAATCCCTTTTTTACCTTGTAACGCACGGCGCATCGGTTCGGCAAGATTCGATTTCCAGGGGGTAGATTTCAGCTTATTAGTATTGGCATGGCGATGTTTGATGAGAAACTGTATGTTCTCCCCTTCATGTTTTGCTAGGGCAAACTCACCGGTTTGTTCAAATCCGCCGTATTGATAATGGGCGTTTGCAATGTTTAAAATGATATTTTCGGCAACCTTTTTTGTCATTTTTGGAGAGATGTCTTTATGAAGGAGAAGCTCTTGCTGTGCTATGACACGAATCATGAGGGCTTGGGTTTCCGCCAGTTCAACCAGCCGATTTTTTTGCCGTTCAAACCCTATATTGTACAAAAGAAATATTGTAAACATTACTATACAAAGCATATTGCAGATGAGGAGAGAAATAAGATAATAAGGGGTGTATTGTATCCGTCTATGCGAAAAACATTCAATGAAAGATTTTTTAATCGTATTCATGACTTATCCTTATATTTTATGAATCCTTGTTCAATTAATTCCACCACCATAACATAGAATAATCATAAAATAATCACAATGTTTTATTTGTGGATTGATCGATGAAATTGGTATTTATTTATTCAAAAAAATATGATTTTACTCTTTATGGATGCAAGAAATAGGAAAAATATCTATAAGGAGACGGAAGAACAGTTTCCCCGTCTCTTCACTAAGGGGGTCTCTAGAATCAAGACGGCGTATGCTCATTTTTTTGCATATAGTCAACGTATTCGCATACTTGATTGAGTTCGTTGCACGATTGATTATAGCCGGCGATTGGATCACGTTCAAAATTTGCAAGATTCTCTGAAACAAAATTCCAATTGATAAGTTTCCACCAGTTGGAAAGATAATCGGGACGTACGTTTCGATAGTCGATATAATAGGCATGTTCCCATACATCACATGTCAACAATGGTGTATCACCATGCCGTATCGGCGTATCGGCATTCGTGGTCATTTTAATCTCCAGTTTGCCTTGCTTCGTAATGATGAGCCATACCCATCCTGACCCGAAAAATCCAGTGGCGGCGGCTAAAAAAGCTTCTTCGAATGCCTTCATAGATCCAAAATCACGTTCGATTAACTCTAAAAGCTCTACGGAAGGGCTTGAGGCAGTGTTAATGAGCCCTTTCCAGTAAAAATCATGATTGTAGACCTGAGC
>JAQTOQ010000064.1 GCA_028713245.1 Sulfuricurvum sp.
CTTTTAAATCGGTGGAACTTTGTTTGGTAAAAGTGACGGTATGAACCGTTGTATTGGATATCTCACATCCCCCAAGTTCGAAACTTTTCAAAATAACTTGCGCATTAACTCGAAAAGTAGTCTCTCCCTCCGGAATACGTAAAAGTTCAAAGTCTTTTGGACATTGGGGATTGAGTAAATGTGACATAATTGTAGGGGAATCAAAAATATAATTGGATTGCAATAAAGCGGCATTTATGACATTGATGCTCATAAATAAAAGAAAAATGTATTTAATCAATAGTAAAACCGCCATTCATGCCAATAAATTGAGTAAAATATTGTACCATTTGTGAGCTTGAAAACATTTTGGAATAATTTATGAAGCATAAACAAAAGAGCATTTTTAGTAAACATTTTGATAATTCATTTTTAAGTGATGATGAACATAAAAAAATTGAGTCAAAAATTCAAGATGAATTATTGAGCAATGCGTATCGTCAAACACCGCTGGCATTGTTAGCTATTTTTGTAAACTCTATTATGCTAGCAATTGTCGAATGGAATGTAATTGATAATCGGATTATTATTGCATGGGTTATCATTCAAATTTTGGTTTTTACCGGGCGTTATTTTACCTACCGAATCTATAGCAAAACGGTAACTCGTACTACTTCACAATGCAAAAAATGGTTTATGGTAGGTGCAGGAATATCTGCCATTGTTTGGGGAAGTACTTCTGCAATATTTTTTTTAACTGACGATCTTTTACACCAAATATTTGTAATATTTACGCTTGCCGGAATGACGGCGGGCTCTATTGTCAGTTTATCATCCACAATGCGGGCTTTTCATCTCTATTTAGCATTTATTTTGATCCCTTTAATCATTATCCTCTCGATTCAAGAGAATAGTGTTTATCAAGCAATGGTTTTTATGACGGTGATTTATTGGATTATTCTTTCTGTAACCGCTCGTCGTTTTAACCAGAATATCGTGCAAGTATTGAAATCAAAAATACTGCATGAATATACTACCAATGCATTAGCTCTCTCTGATCAATATTTTGAAACCATTTTTAAAGAGGCACCTGCGGGGATTTTTTATTACAACAAGGATCTTATTATCATCGATTCAAATAGTGAAATGATGAATATTCTTAGGATAGATCGATCACAAATGATTGGTTTGGATCTTAACAAACTTCCGGATACGTCACTTAATGAAGCATTATCGGCAGCGATAAAAGGTGAAAAAGGGTATTACGAAGGTTCGTATATTTCGATGATCAATAAACTCCATTTGTGGGTCACACTCAAGACATCTCCTATGTATGATGCTAAAGGTACTCTTGTCGGTGGTGTTGCAATTGTAGCCGATATTAGTGATCGAATCCGTGCAGAAGAGCAGATGAAGCATCAAGCTTTTTTTGATGCATTAACCGATATCCCCAATCGGATTTTGTTAAAAGATCGGATAGAACAAGCACTACTGCATTATCATAGACAAGGAAATATCCTCGGACTTTTATTTTTGGATTTAGACAATTTCAAAAGCGTGAACGATTCACTGGGACATCACATCGGTGACAGATTGTTGATTGAAACGGCAAAACGGCTTCAAAATGCATGTCGTGAAGGGGATACAGTAGCCCGTTTGGGGGGAGATGAATTTGTTATTTTACTGTGTGATCTTGGATTAGAGGCGCATGTGGCGGCGAGTCATGTAGAGAGCATTGCCGAAAAAATACATGATGTTTTGAGTCAGCCTTTTGATATTGGTTTAAATGAGACGATAGTAACGACCTCTAGCATTGGTATTACTCTTGTGAATAATGAGGAACAAAGCGCTGATGATTTGTTGAAATATGCCGATACGGCAATGTATCAAGCCAAAAAAGAGGGACGTAATACAACCCGTTTTTACCAAGAACAGATGGATCAATGGATCAAAAAACGGCTTTATTTAGAGAATGGTCTTCGACATGCCATCAATAATAATGAATTGGAACTTTTTTATCAACCGGTTATTGAAATTAAAACGAAAAAAATTATCGGGGCAGAAGCGTTATTGCGATGGAATCATCCTCAAATGGGGATGATAATGCCTAATGATATTATCTCTATTGCCGAAGAGAGTGGATTGATCGTCGGAATCGGAGAATGGGTATTACGTGAAGCGTGTACTCAGTTCGTTCAATGGAGGACGAGTCATGTCAGCAAATCGTATATTGAGCGAATAGCGGTTAATGTGAGTGCGGTACAGTTTCGACAAAATGATTTTGTGGATAAAGTGATACATATTGTTGCTGAAACAGGTATCGTCCCCTCAATGCTCGAATTGGAACTTACCGAATCGATGATTATTGATAAAGTTGACATGGTTATTGAAAAAATGAACCGCTTGCGTACAGCAGGAATCTCTCTTTCTATGGATGATTTCGGTACGGGGTATTCTTCGCTAGCGTATCTTAAACGGCTTCCGTTTACAACGCTCAAAATTGATCGCAGTTTTGTACGGGATATTATGAGCGATAAAGATGATGCGGCATTGGTTGAAACTATTCTCTCAATGGCATCGATTTTTAATCTCGATGTAATCGCAGAGGGGGTTGAGACGATTGAGCAATTTAGCTTTTTAGAATTTCATGGATGCGAATATTTTCAAGGATATTTATGTAGTCAACCGGTAGCAGCAAAGAGGTTTGAAGAACTGCTTGATTATGATGTACAGTTATGTCAAGTGCGTTCTTGATTTTTCTAAACGTGTAAAAATTTATTGCGCATTTTATAAAGAGCAACTGCCAAAACTACTGAGAAACTCGATGCGATTATAAACGGGACGTTGCTTCCATAATGATCCCAAAGCCATCCTGCACCTATTAAAGAGGTTAACGTCATAATCCCGATGGCCGTATAATAAACACCGTATGCGGTAGCTTTTAGCTCTTGCGGGGCAGTATCGGAGATGATCGCTTTGGCCAGAGCGTTAAATCCTCCTGCAAAAAATCCGTATATTCCGAATCCAAGCCATACTCCCCAGATCGAGCCGGAAGCCATGGCAAGCGCTCCCAATCCAAAGGCTAAGTAGATAAAGGAAAGCAATGCCGGCTTGCCGAAACGGTCAGCTGCTTTTCCGATCGGTATGGCAAATGCCGATTGGGTGAGATTATAGAGGGCATAGGCGAGAGGGATCATGACCAACGCGATACCGTTGTTTTCCGCTTTGAGGAGCATAAACGAGTAATTCATGGCAAAAAGACTAAAGAGGCTTTGAAATCCCACCAGATAGTAAAACGGTGCGGGGAGTGCCTCCGGTCGAAATCGTCGGATCGAGGCAGGGGTAAAGGGGACATCGGTAACCAAAAAAATGAGGATCATCATGGATACGAGACCCGGTATCAGACTGATGGCAAAAACAGTGCGAAAGGACGATTCGCTCTCTCCCCAGAACCACAAGACGCCAAAAGCGGTCAGTGAGCCTGCGAGTGCCCCCGCACCGTCCATCATTTTGTGAAATCCGAAGACGAAACCGCTGATCTCTTTAGGGGTATAGGCGCTGATAAGGGCATCTCTCGGAGCGACACGAACCCCTTTTGCCAAACGGTCCCCGATTCGGATCATGGCGATCATCGTGGCACTTTGGGCGAAAAATGCGAGTGGTTTGATGAGGTTGGACATTCCGTATCCGAATACGGTAATTCCTTTACGTTTACCGAGGCGATCGGAGTAAAATCCTGAGAGGGCAATCAGCATCGCAACCCCAAACTCCGCCATCCCTTCGATTAGACCGATTTCGCTTTTGGATGCGTGTAAAAATCGCTCTAAAAAGATCGGCAGCAAGGGGAGAATCATTTCAGTAGAGAAATCGGTAAAGAAACTGTTTGCCCCGAGGGCAATAATATTGCGGTTTAGTGATAAAAGTTTCATCGATTACTACTCGGACAAGTGAGAAATTTTTCCCGTTTTACCTCTTCTCTGATAGCTATGATGAGAACGATCATGAAAAAGAGTGATGAGCCGACCGTTCCGAGATCGAGCCCACCTTTCTCATGGGTCTTGGTCAGTAGATCGCCAAATGTCGCCCCAAAAGGACGTGTTAATACAAATGCGAGCCAAAACAGCAGAACTTTGGATACACTGGTTTTGTAATGAAACAGAGCGAGAAGTGCTAGTATAGTACTGATCAGTATGGCACTTTGTGCGAATCCCATCCCCAACTCATCGGCTAAAAAATCACCCGCAGCTGTTCCTAGCGTATTGGCGAGTAAAAATGCCATCCAGTAAAAAACTTCTGCTCTGGTAGTGGTTATACACTCGACATTGATACTTTTTTCTTTGATATACCATCCCAACAGGATGAGCATCAAAAGAGTTACGAGCAGTAGTGAACCTCCCGTATAGCCCAGTCCGAGCGTACGGTCGATAAAATCCGAAATAGCCGTTCCGGCGATCGCCGTAGCGGTGAATGTCAGCCAATACAGTATCGGGTCGTAGCGTTTCATCATGAGTTTAATCGATAAGAGGACGACAAACAGCCCCATAAAGAGAACGATTGTATTACCATACCCGATGTCATACGTCATGGAAAACATATCGGCACCCGTCTCGCCCAGAGTGGTCGAGGCAATTTTGATAACCCAGTACAAAAAGAGGATATGGGGAACACGGTCAACAAGTGTTTGAGTCTGCATGGTATAAAAGCCTGGAAAATAGATTTTAAAAGTCTATCGTTAAAGAAATAATAATTGCTCCCTAGGAATAAAAGACGACTTGATTTCTCCCTTGATGTTTTGCCATATACAAAGCTTCATCGCTTTTTTTAATCAGAGTCATCATATCATCGGCATCATCATAGCTGGCTATTCCCAAACTGATCGTCAGGTGTTTAACTGTTTCAAATGAATAATTTTCAACCGTCTGTCTAATTTGCTCTGCTAGAATAATCGCACCGTCTTTTGGTGTTTCAGGACACATAATTAGGAACTCTTCACCGCCATATCGTGCGCAGCAGTCAATTTTTCGTGTATTGTCATTGATGAGCTCAGCCACTTTTTGTAAAACTGTATCCCCTGTTTGGTGTCCATAGGTATCGTTAACTTTTTTAAAATAATCGATATCGATCATGATCACCGAGAGTGGTTTATTGTATCGTTTTGATTTTTCCACTTCGATGTACAGGCATTCATCCATTTTTCGTCTGTTATAGAGATGCGTTAATTTATCGATCATCGCAATGGCTTCCAGCTCTTTTTTAGCAGTATTATCCGATCCTACTGACATAAAAGAGGTGATGTCGCCGTTTTCATCTTTTATTGGGAAGATTCTCTGTTCAAGCCAATAATATTCACCGTTTTTTGATTTATTCTTGATTTCACCTTCCCATGAATTTCCCTGCAATATAGTGTTCCATAAATCTTGAAATAACCCTTTTGGAGTATCTGGATGACGGATAATATTCATTTTTTCGCCGATGAGTTCTTCTTTGGAAAAACCGCTTATGTTTGCAAATGCGGTACTGATATTGGTGATGATGCCGCTCGTTTTAGTCGTAGCACTAACAACATATCGATCGATGATATCTGAAAATCGTTTTAGTTCAATATTTGAACTATGCAAAGCGCGCTGAAGTCTAATAGGGGCCCGTGCAGCGTATATTCCCAATGGAATACTGATTAGAAGACTTAAAAGAGCAACGATAAGCGTAACAATTTTATTATTGTTTTTTAATGAGTCGATCATAGTTGCTTTTGGTCGAAGCAGTAAAATCGCGTTATCGTCATTGTTAAAAATAGAATTCAATGGATAGGCAAAAAATTTACTTCCTATGGCCTTTCCTGCCAGAATAGATGAAGCATCTTCAGGGAAATCTTCATAAAGTTCCCGCTTTATTCCGGTATATTTGTTCCATGAATATTTATTGTCTGGATGGAGAATATAATTCCCGTCTTTATCGATAATAAATAGATCAAAAAACGGCGAATTTTCTATCGATTTAAATAACTCGCTTGAAAGCATATTGCAGATGACCATTCCAGCAAATTTATCCTCATTAAAAAGAGGAACAGCAATCCGGATAGTAGGTCGATAGGGTACTTCTATCTTCCCGTTTTCTATATTCAGGTCAAGTTTAGAATGCCATAGAGTTGATGTACTCATTGTGCTGACGGTTTGAAAATAATCTCTACCGCTTTTGTTTTGAAGATCTGCTTCTTTGACAATATAGGGAAGAGTTTGTCCATTGTCCCGATTGATTCTGATAACCTCTTTTCCGCTTGCATTGATAAATCGTGTTTGCATTATTGCTTTATCGGAGTTGGTAATGGTTAAAAAGAGATTTTGAAGCTCATGTTTTTTTATAGAACTTCCGGTCTGTAGAAAATCTTTTAGTGTTTGGTCGTTGGCGATTGATTTTACAATATCGTCCATTTGATCGATGTGGGGTTTTAGAATGTAATTTTTTCTGCTTAACGATACTTCTTGGGCATATTTTTTTACAGAACCGTCTATATCGATCATGTGAATTTTATAGCTGATGAGAGAACTTAAGACTGTAATGATTATTCCAAATATTATGAAATAGCCCAGAAAATAGGATTTGTAATTTTTATCCATGTACTTTTATCAATTCTTTTTAGAATAATTATAACTAAAACATATCAACAAATAATCACGATAAAAAAATAGCTTATTTAATAGGCATTAATCAATTCTATAATCTCATTAGCGCTTAACATTTTACCAGTACTGACAACTTTTCCGTCGATGACCAGTCCTGGAGTACTCATGACACCGTAACCCATGATTTTTTGAAGATCAGAGACTTTTTCGATTTGGACGAATTTGCCGCTCTTTGCCACTGCCTGTTTGACTTTCATCTCCAGTTCGTTGCACTTTGCACAGCCGGTTCCTAAAATTTCGATTTTCATATTAATTCCTATAAAATGGTGTTAAAGATAAATCCGATCCCTATGATTCCGGCAGTTATGATAGCAAAAAATAAGGCGATCAAGCGGATATGGAGAATCTGTTTTAGGATAATTGCCTCTGGCAGGCTCAGTGCCGTGACCGCCATCATAAATGACAGTGCAGACCCAAGCAACATCCCTTTCTGGGTCAGCACTTCGACCAGAGGCATCACCCCCGCCGCAGACGAATACATCGGAATCCCCATCAACACGGCGACGGGAACGGTGTACCACGCGTCTCCTCCGGCATAAGCGGCGATAAATTCTGCAGGGACATAGCCGTGAAACCATGCTCCCACACCAACCCCGACCATCACCCACAGATAGATTTTGGCGAATATGTCGCGAGTGTTGTTCCATGCCTCATTTACCCGTTCTTGGAACGGCGGTTTGTACGTCGGCAGTTCGATATCACCCGAGAGTGGAGGGACGGTGATCAGGACATATTGCTCGACGTTAAAGCGCCCTATAATCCATCCTCCCAAAATGGCGACAAAGAGACCGAATCCGATGTAAATGGCGGTAATTTTCCATCCGAAGAGGCTGAAGAGCATAGCAATGGCGATCTCGTTGTTCAGTGGAGCACTGATGAGGAAACTAAATGTCACCCCGATAGGGATGCGTGCCTGCAAAAATCCCAAAAACAGCGGGATGGCAGAGCAGGTGCAAAAAGGGGTGATAATCCCGAACAGGGCTGCGAGGATATTTCCCGTAAACTCTCGTTTACCCGCTAGATAGGCACGTACTTTCTCGGTATTGAACCAAGTACGCAAAAACGAAACGGCAAAGATGATGGAGAGGAGCAAAAACCAGATTTTGATCGTATCGTAGAGGAAAAAGTGGAGCGCATCGCCGAGCTTGCCGGTGAATCCCAGCCACTCTAAGACGATTTTACCGCTGAGTTCCTGCCACATCAGTCGCACAGCTCCGCTTTAATGATTGGGAGTAGGGTTGATTCGATCAGCTCAAGGGTCTTGGCATACTCTTCTACCTCTTTGCCGCTCGGGTCTTCAAATGCCACATGTATCGTTTTTACCGCTTTTGGGAACATCGGGCAGGTTTCATGGGCATGGTCGCAGACGGTGACGACGAGATCGAAAGGTGTGTTGATTACGGTATCGATCACTTTGGAGTGGTATTCGCTTTTCCAATACCCTTTTTCTTCGAGCAGAGCCTGAGCGTTCGGATTGACTTTACCGCTTGCTTTGACGCCTGAACTTTGTGCATGGACGCAGTCAGCCATTTTAGCATTGATCAGTGCTTCGGCCATGATCGAGCGGCAGCTGTTTCCGGTGCAGAGTATAAGAACATTTTTCATAGGGTACAACCTTCGTTTTGGGATAATTTTTTCAAGGGAGGCAAATCGAGATTTAGACAGCGGATCTCCGCCAACGCTTCGCTTCGGAAACGGTCCAGCGGAGAGCGGATAGAGTAATAGGCCCATGTGCCGCACCGATCTACCCGTAAAAAGCCGCCGTCTTTGAGGATTTTGAGATGGCGGGAGAGGCGCGATTGGATCATGCCGAAACTCTCCTGCATATCACAGACGCACAGTGATCCGTGCGTATCCAAAAAAGCGAGGAGCTTCATGCGTGTTTCATCGTTTAGCGCCGATACGGTTTCTAAGAAGATATCCATTGTCCCCTCCATTTTGCAGTATTGTAACATAAATGAAATAATATATCAAGATTTATTGATTTAATATCTGCTTTTAGCTATAGTGTTGTCATTAAAATAAAAGGTATACCATGTTGAAAGCATTATTCGTCTGTGTTCATAACAGTGCTCGAAGTCAAATGGCAGAAGCTTTTTTCAATCAATATGCGGCAAACACCGATTGTGCCGAAAGTGCAGGGATTGAACCCGGTAAACTCAATTCCTATGTTGTTCAAGCGATGGGCGAAAAAGGGATAAATATATCAGCTAATGAAACGAAAGGGGTATTTAATCTTTACAAAGAGGGGCGAACCTACAGTCACGTTATTACGGTGTGTGATGCGGAAGCGGCGCAGCGCTGTCCAATATTTCCCGGAATAAGCCGGATCATTATGTGGAGTTTTCCCGATCCATCAACATTTACCGGAAGCGATGAGGAGATCATGCAGCAGGTTCGTGCTGTCCGTGATACAATCGAAGAAAAAGTAAAGGCATTTATTGCAAATCCGCTTGTTGAGAATGTCTTATGATTTTAGCTGTTTCTCTTTTTTTAGCCACACTCATTTTCGTTATTTGGCAACCGAGAGGATTGCAGATCGGCACGTCCGCCGTTGCCGGTGCGATAGTTGCACTGGCGCTTGGAGTAGTCAGTATCGGCGACGTATTGACGGTCACTGGAATCGTCTGGGATGCGACACTCGCTTTTATCGGGATCATACTTCTCTC
>JAQTOQ010000065.1 GCA_028713245.1 Sulfuricurvum sp.
CATGTGCTTTACACGATAAGTGGGTAAAGCCAAAGGAGATGATTGAAACAATGTTGACTACGACAACATTGGCCTCTCTTATTCTCAATAAAGAGACCAAATTATAGTTTTATAGTTTTTATAATAATGTTCGAATGTTCATAGCAACCCATAAAATAGCAAGATTAAGAACAAAAATTGCCAATGAACCTCCACGAGAAATGAGTTTTTGGTAGAGAGAACGAGTTTTTTTGTGAGTTGATAATGCAATGTATAAATGAAGCATAGTAGCTAAGCTTAAGGCCGACACGAGGGCTATTTTTGTAGTTACATAATAAGCAAGCGCAGAGTTGGTCTCTCCAATCAATGAAAATAATTCATAATGTTTTCCCAGTAAAACCCCCGTAGAGATCAAAATCAAAAGCCATACTGTCTCAAAATAACCGTAAAAAGGGCCAATGGCTCCATACACTTCTTCTTGGGTTGCCTTGTCTTTTAAAAAAAATCCTAAGCCAAACAAGACAATACTTCCTCCCACCCACGCACATGCCGCGAGAATATGAATGTATAAAATCCATGACATTGGAGGACTCCTTATAAATAGTGCATGATTATAGTCGCTAATCATGTAAGAGAGATTGATGCATGTCAAATTTTCGTTAGCATTTGATTTCCGCCCACTTCTTTGGCTAGAATACTTGCAATAGAAGGTGGATTTTTGATGAATGATCGGCTAAAGCATATTTCTTTTTTTAAACAGCTTGATGATGACGAGTTAAAGCAATTAGGTTCTATTAGTAGAATAAAACACCATACTGTGGGGGAGATTCTCTTTTATGAGGGAGATGTCTCTAATAAGCTTTTTATTTTAATAGAGGGGATACTTAAAGCGTATAAAACAGACATGAAAGGCAATGAGATTATTTTGCATTATCTTTATCCTGTGGCGATGGTCGCTGAAATGGCGAATCTAAATCGAGCTCCCTTTCCTGCAACGGCGAAATGTGAAAGCGATGTTACGGTTATAGAAATTGACTATTTACTGTTTGAAGAAAACTTTCTTAAAAATCCAACAATCTCTTTTGAAATCATTAAATCACTTTCGCAAAAAGTAAAATATCTTGAAAATATTATCACAACCCATTTGACACTTGATGCCACCTCTCGCGTGGCAAAATTTCTCCATGACAATGAGAACGTTTACGCTACAATGAAACACAACAAAATCGCAACAATTCTCAATATGACACACGAAACTCTCTCCCGAACATTGCGAAAACTTAAAACGCTCGGGCTCATCAGCGATGATGGAAAAGATTTTCATATTATTAATAAAGAAGGATTATACGCGCTCTTTGCGTAGAGATATTAAATGACTGCTATTACGAAAAAGCTCAATAAGCGTGAGCGCTACAAAGCGCAAATGATCCCATACGACTATTATCCCCAAATCCAAACGCTTGATTTTAATGCTATGAGCGAAGCGGATGTTTTTTATCTTCAAGATTTTGGTATTTTCAATAACCCTTTGAACGAAGAAGAATTCACCCTGCGATTGCGCTTAAGCGGCGGACGAATTTCAATACAACAACTCCTATCGCTCGCACGAATTGCGCAAGACAGCGCGCTTGAAATCATACTCACAGCACGCGCTGGGATACAGTTGCATGGGCTTAATAGCGAGAATGTATTGCATGTTTTTCACCAGGTCAACGCAATAGGGATCACGACATGGCAAACCTTTGGAGACAATGTTCGCACCATCGTGACAGACGCGTATGAAGGTGTGAGCCAAACATGCGAGATCGAAACGTATCCTCTGATACAGGAAATGGAACGCGCCATCTTAAAAATTCCGCGTTTGGTAGGGATGCTGCCACGGAGAATTTCGACAGGTATTTCCGGAAACCGTGCCAATATTTCCTCGTTTTTTGCTAATGATATCTATTTTGCACTGGCACAAAAAGAAGGGGTATTTGGCTTTAATGTCTATATGGGAGGCAAGAATACTGAGATAGCCCGTAATGCAGATATCTTTTTGCTTCCGACTGAAGTGGTCTCTTTCTTTAGTGCTTTTATAGAAGCTTTTAACAAATATGGCTCACGCTCTACCCGCTCACAGATACGACTCTTTTATCTTCTGGAAGCTATCGGGATGGAAACATTTAAAACCTATATTATGGATGAATATCAAAACGTATGGCAAACTGCAGGGGCATTGATAATAGAAAAAAGAGAAGTCTCACGGTATGAAACACTCAGAGACGGCAGTTTCGTCTTTTGCTATGAGAGCAATTTCGGGTGTGTAACGCCCGATGAGCTCATAGATATTGCCACGTTTGCGCAAAACAATAATGCGCAAGTACGTTTGACTACGCAACAAAATATTGTAATTTTGGGGCTTCGTGAACCTAAAACACCTTTTGATAATCTTTCTAAAAGCGCTACCGTTATTGTCTGTGCCGGAGCTCACTATTGTCCTTTTTCGTTTTGGGATTTAAAAAATGAAGCGCTTTTGCTGCCATTGGACAGGATACAAAAGCACCGTATCAATGTAGGGGTCTCTGGCTGTGCTAAAGGATGCGGCAGGCATCAACACGGAGACATTGGACTCATCGGATTACGCACGAGCAGTTTTGGGGAAGTAGATAAAGCTGCTCGTATCTATGTGGGAGCACAGCACAGTGATGGAACCAGTGTTGCGAGAGAATTTTTCACGATGGTGCCCCTAAATCATATCGCCGGTGTTGTTAACATGTTAATTGATGAATATGAAGCGAGCACATTAGAGGGCTTTGAAGATTTTTCCATTCAAGTCCTCAACCATTTTAGCGAAGAGTTTTGTTCTCTATGGATTTTGGCAAAATTGCAAACTGGTTCAACAAAGATGCTCTCCCGTTTGCAAATACGGTACGCAGACAATGAAAATAGCCGTTTTGATCTCGAAAAAGAGATACTGGAAGAGCATTTTGAGGGAGAATCTTTTTTATTCTTACTGGATGAGGATTTCAAAGATGCCATACGTACGTTGAGTAAACAGCTGTGGACAAGCGGTAAGGCAAATGAAAACATTGCCCCAAAACTACAAAAACTTATGACGAGTAAGCGGTACTGGGAAGGGGATACAGCTCAAAAATAATTATGTTCTACTCCCAATCAATAAAAGACTGCTTTTTTGTCTTAATCTTGACAATAGTCAACTTTAAGCAGACGGCTTTTTGATACTATGTGGGTAAACAAGGGGATAAGATGAGTGAATTTTTAACACCAAAAACAATGCTTGATTATTATGAAGCTGGACATCCAGTACGGGTATATTTAGAGGAAAATGCTTTAACACGAACGCTTATCGGAGAAATTATTAAGATTGATTTCGATACGCAAATGGAACAATTTGAGGAACTTTTTCTAAAGCTTTCAGGAATTGAAAAAAAATATGTACGAAAAGAAAACCAGCTTTTTCCCTATCTTGAAAAATATGGCTGGACGTCTCCCAGTCAAAATATGTGGGCATTTCATGACCAAATACGGGCTGAAATAAAAGCAGTCAAAGCAGTGATAGAGAAAAAAAACACTTCTCTATTAAAACAAAACCTTTCGATGCTTTTTAAAAGTTTAGATCATATTATGCAAGTTGAAGAGGGAAGACTTTTCCCAAGAGCTATGGAGATGCTCAGCGCAGAAGATTGGAAGGAGATGCGAGAGGGGGATAAGGAGATAGGGTGGATGCTAGAAAATGAACCGCCAATTTATCCGCCACAAGAGGAAAGTGATTATGAGCATCCAAGCCTTGCCAAGCCAAATAAAAAACTATCCTTTAATATAGAAGATAAAACGCATTATGATGAAGGCTATTTAACGCCTGAGCAGGTGAACTTCATCTTTAAATTTCTTCCGGTAGATATCACCTATGTTGATGAAAATGACAAGGTGGTTTTTTATAATAGAGGAGATGACAGAGTTTTTCCAAGGAGCCCAGGAATTATAGGGAGAGAGGTGAAATTTTGTCACCCTCCTAAAAGTGTTGATACGGTTTTACAAATACTCGAAGAATTTAAAAAAGGGACGAGAGACATTGCGGAGTTCTGGATTACATTTAAAGAGAAGTTTATCCATATTCGCTATTTTGCCGTTAGAGATGAGGATAAAAAATACCGAGGCGTTATTGAAATGTCGCAAGACGTTACGGACATACGCAAACTGGAAGGTCAGCAAAAGCTTTTAAATTGGGAATAGGGAGCTAGCCTCTCTTGTTCTCAAGGAAGAGACCGACTTATAGTATTAGATATGCAAGCTTTTTGTAAAATGCAAAGAGATGAGTTTTTCAAGCACTTCCAATACATCCTCTTCATCACTGAGCGATTCTACTATTGAGTGCATACATGCCTGATAGGGGTCAAATCCTTTGGCGATCAATTTAGCTGCGTAGATGAGGAGTCGTGTTGATACGGCTTCTTGAATGTCGCTATCGCTTAGTTGGCGTATCTCTCCTGCAATATCGACTAGCTTTTGAGCTATTTTCTCATCGACACCACTCTCTTTGAGGATCACTTCTTTTTCAATAGCAGCTTTTGGATAATTAAAACTAAGTGAAATAAAGCGTTGTTTGGTGCTGGGTTTCATCCCTTTTAAGACATTTTGATAGCCTGGATTATACGAGACGACTAACATAAAATCGGGATGAGCAACGATCACTTCACCGGTTCGGTCAATCGGTAAAACTCTGCGATAATCTGCCAATGAATGCAAGATGACAGTAGTGTCTTTACGCGCTTCTATGATCTCATCGAGATAACAGATACCCCCGTTTCGTACCGCTTTTGTCAGCGGTCCATCCTGCCAGTACGTTCCATTTTCATCGATGAGGTGACGACCTATTAAATCCGCAGCGCTTAAATCATCATGGCATACTACCGTATAAACATCACGCCCTAACTCTTCGCCCATAGCTTCAATAAAGCGTGTTTTTCCGCACCCTGTCGGCCCTTTTATCAAGATAGGGAGGTTCATCTCTGCGGCAGCCTTAAAAAGCTCTACTTCGTTTGATTGGGGTAAATAGTATGTTTTAGACATAGTCTTCCTTTATTTGGTTAGGTTCATGTAGATTTCGGGTAAAAGCTTTGGAAGTTTTTGTGCATCACGAATTACTGCGTAGGAGTTTCTTCCAAAGAGATAGGGAAGATACTCTTTGGCGTCGAGATCAATGGTAATACAAAAAGGGGTAATCCCTTTTTGCTTCACCTCCTCAATTGCTTTTTTAGTATCTTCGATACCGTATCGTCCATCATATCGATCGACATCGTTGGGTTTTCCATCGCTGAGAATAAGGAGAAGCTTGTTGGCGCTTTGCTGTTTTTCCAAGATCTTGGCACTTTCCCGTATCCCGGCACCCATACGTGTGTAGTATCCTGGTTTAATCGCATGAATGCGACCGCGCACCAAATCGCTGTATTTTTCTTTGAAATTTTTGATGATCTGAAAATTGACTTTGGTGTTTTTGATCGATGAAAAGGTGTAGATTGCAAATCGGTCCTCCAGGCGGTGCAAGGATTCGGCAAACACCATTAAAGCGTCTTGTATCGTATCGATAACACGGATCTCTTGCGTTATTCCAGCTTCTGTTGAGAGGGAAACATCGGCCAAGATCAATGTCGCCATATCTCTCATCTTTCGCTCATAGGTTTGAAAAAAGCGTTGCGGATGGTTGGAACGATTTTGATGCCCTTTATAATCGATCCACGTATCAATATTGATATCATCCCCATAAGGGAGGTTGTCTCGTTTGATACGATCAAGTTCCATCAAATCAAGCTCGCTTTGTATCTTTTTCATCATCTTTTGAAGTCGTTTTGGCAATGAGATTGGTTCTATGTTGAGGGATATAAAGGGTTTTATGCAAACATAGTTTTTGAGATAGACCTCTTTATTGTAATCCCATTCATCGATAAAATGCCCACGTCCGAGCGGATATTGCTCAACACTGTTGGCAGATATGTCCAAGTCCATTTTGATTCTCGAGGAGAGGTTGGCGTCTTTTTGCCCCAGTGTTATCTCGTCTAAATCTTCGGCATTATAGAGGGCATCTTCATCATAGCTGTCGTTTTCTTGCCGATCTACTCGTACTTGCTCCATAAAGCTCATAATGGATTCTGGTAAAAAGAGTAAAAGTCCGTCTGTCTCTTTTTTGTCATCGATCTGTTCGGATTTTTTCTTCATCATCAAAGTTTCAGTTTTATTTTGTTCGTCGGGTTGTCTCAGGGTTTCCTCTTCGTCATCGACATCAAGGAGTTTATTGTCGCTGGAGAGTGAGGGATAAATCCATAAAGGGTTTGGATAATTATCCTCTAGTAAGTCTTCGCTAGAAGGGTCAATATAGGATAATTCAGGGTAGTTGCTCATTAAAAAAGAGTGTGCATAGGTATAAAATTCGCCAAAACCGGCGTACTTTTTTATCAAAAGCTGTGCCACTTTTTTGTTTTCTATTTGGATGTTTTTACTCTTAAGATTTACTTTTGTCAGCATAGCAATCAGCCAAAAATAGTGCATTTCATTGTGCTGCTTGAGAGGAAAATAGCTTAAAACTGCAGGAAGGTAGATCCCTTTTTCGTCTTGCCAAGCAAGGAAAAAAGTTTTACCGGTTCCTGAAAACTTCTCCAGAAGTGTTCTGGAGGTTTTAATGGATCTTTTGTCGGTAATATGGAGCTCTTTGCCTTTTTCACCTCCCAAGAGATGATAAAAAATTTTCAGAGATTTGCTCTTATCGGTAAAAAGCACCTCTTCTTTTTTATAGAGTCTGGATGCTTTTTTGGTTAAATATTTATCCCAAAATTTACCGACTTGTTCATCCATAGCAATACCTACTTCGCTTCTTTGACAAAGAAGCTGTAGAAATAGGTGAAGAGTCCCGCCAAAACCATAACCCCAAATGCCAAACGAACGGCATAAACGGTTTTGATTGCTGCTTGTGTTTCCATGAAGCCAAGAGCGTTAGCCGCATCAGGAAGTCGTTGCATTTCGATTTGCATAATGCCCGCAACCGTTAATGCCAAGGTAAGACCAATCATACCGATAACCATCATCCAAAAACTGGTTAGTTCCACTTTTTGTGATTTTGGACCATTTCCATGAGGACGGCCTCGAAGGATCGGCATCGCATAAGAAATCATCGTAAAACAAATCATAACATACGCACCAAAGAATGATAAGTGACCATGTGCCGCGGTGAGTTGTGTACCATGTGTGTAGTAGTTAATCGGTGCGAGTGTGTGCAAAAAGCCCCAAACGCCTGCTCCTAAGAATCCGACTACAGCTGTACCTTTTGCCCATGTTAAAGCGATTTTGTTGTTATGTTGGATACGACGGTTCTTCGCCATATTGAAAGCAAAAAGAATCATCAAGAAAAAAGGAATCGGCTCTGCTGCTGAAGTAATAGATCCAATCCATAGCCAATAACCAGGAGCTCCCATATAGAAAAAGTGATGTCCTGTTCCAGCAAGTCCGGAGATAAGCGTCATCGCGATAATCAAATAAAGCCATTTGTCGATGTGCTCACGGTCAACGCCTGTTGTTTTGATAAGGACAAACGCCAAGAGTGCTCCCAAGATAAGTTCCCATGTTGCTTCAACCCATAAATGGACAACGAACCACCAGAAAAATTTATCCATGACCAGATTGTTTGGAACATAAAAGGCAAACAAAAAGAAGAAGGCCAGACCAAAAAGGCCGGTCAACAAAAGAACGGATATAGTAGTTTTACGACCTTTTATCACGGTCATCGTTACATTAAGAATGTAAGAGAGAACAACAAAAACAATCCCAACTTTGGTAATTGTCGGTTGTTCTAAAAACTCACGACCCATCGTTGGCCAAAAACTGTTGGCGATGGATTCTGCCAATGTTGCATAAGGAACCAATAGATACCCAAGAATAGTAGCCACACCTGCTGCTGCAAAAACCCAAAAGGTAATTTTTGCGAGCATCGGGCTCCATAATTCTCTCTCACTTTCTTCGGGAATGAGATAATACGTAGCACCCATAAATCCAAATAATAAGAGAACAATTAGCAAGTTCGTATGGACCATGCGCATTACATTGAAGGGAATGGCTGGGAATAAGAAATCACCATAAAGGTATTGTATCCCCATGCCAAGACCAAAAACAATCTCCCCGGCCAGAAGAATGAGTGCAAAAATAAAATATGGCTTTGCGACCATTTGAGAGGTATATTTCATAGGCTTTCCTTATCCTTTAATGTTTGGTGGCCACTCTTGATTGTTAACACGAGATGTCCAAATCAAAAAGTCTGCAAGATTAGTAACTTGTTGCGGGGTTAGATTAAACTGCGGCATTTTTCGTCTATTAGGAGTTTGCAATGGCTGTGCTGCCATCCATCCTGCTAAATACGTTTTAAAGGCTTGCTCATCGCCTGACCCTAAGCGTTTAAATGCATTTCCTAGCTCCGGAGCATAATAGGCACCTTCGCCCATTATGGTATGGCAACCAACACAATTATTATTTTCCCATACCTTTTCTCCAAGAGCAACCGATTCGGTTATCTTGTCGTCATGGCTTAACTTTGGAATTTTTTGAACGGTATCAAAGGTCAGTCCGGTAAACAGCAAAATCGCAAAAAGACCCCCGCCAAAGTAAATATTTCTGGCCATATTTTTAGTAATACGTTCAGTCATTTTAGCTCCTATTTTATATTCTACCTAATTGTAGTAATTGAAATAGTAGCGAGCTTATCTTTAATTCTACCTTCAAGTAGTAATTTATTTATTATTGATTCATATCAATAAATATCCTCTCTCCTCTCGCTATACTCTCATACATACACTAGGAGACAATCATGAAATTTTCAACTACCAGAACCCCTGGCTCCTTTTCCCCGCCGCCGCCTCCACCTAAGAATTATTTGATGTCTCAGCCTCATCAGAGCTTTTTTTTATTTGGGGTGATTTGGGCGATTGTGTCGATGGTGATGTTTGTTCTGTCCCACAAAGGGGTCATTGCTTTGACGCTAGCTGAAAATACTTTTCATCTCTACTCTCTTACCTTTATTGTGCTCATACAATTTTTTCATGGT
>JAQTOQ010000066.1 GCA_028713245.1 Sulfuricurvum sp.
AAAAATGTATGAATATTTTTCTTTTCTTTTACTATTTCAACAGCGATATCAATATCGCTATCTTCTGTTTGTTCATCTCTGGCATAACTTCCAAATAGACCTATTTTTATAACACCGTATTTTTCATCTAACTCTTTTTTATGTTGCGTTAAAAAATCAAGTATAAAAGTCTTAGTCATCAGAAATCCTTTTGCTTACAATAATTATATCAGTTCATCTTCATTATAATCTTTTAAGGCAGTAGTACCGATGATTTCATCAAATCTCATTGGGCTAATACCATTACCTGGGCGCTTAACGGTGATATTTTCGGTACTCAGGAGTTCCCCTTTGGTAATTGGGCGTGATGCAACTACACTTTTTCGGGCAATCAGTATATTTTTAATTTCGCTTTTACTCGGTTTTTTGATCCCGTCTCCCAACGCTTTTTCAATATTGCGTATAGCATGCACCATTGTGTTAAGTTCATCAGGCTCCAAGCTCGCTTTATGATCAGGTCCTTTCATCATTTTATCGAGGGTAAAATGTTTTTCAATCACGCTTGCCCCCATGGCAACGGCAGCAATGGGCACTTCAATGCCGTTCGTATGATCGGAATACCCTACTTTGACTCCGAAAGCACTGCCGATCGTTTGCATCGATTTAAGATTGACATCTTCGATAGGGCAGGGATACTCGGTCGTTGCATGGAGAACAGTAATCCGCTCTTTTGGTGTTCCGGATATGGTCAAAATATCAAGAGCATCTTCGATTTCACCTAAATCGGCCATTCCTGTCGAGAGAATAACCTCTTTACTAAGCGATCCGATATGACGGAGATAGGGGAGGTTGGTAATTTCGCCGCTGGGAATTTTAAAGATTTCCATCCCGAGACAATCCAGAAGATCAATACTCTTATGATCGAAAGGGGTTGAGAGAAAAAGTATATTTTTAGTTTTGCAGTAGGCTATGAGCTCATGATGGGCGGCTTCATCCAGTTCCAGTTTTTTGATCATTTCATACTGTGTTTCGGCGACATCAGTCGTTTGTTTCTGGTACTCGGCTTTTTGAGCTGTTTTTGATACCAGCTTATCAGCTCTGAAGGTTTGAAATTTGACGGCATCGGCACCGGCATCGGCGGCAATATCAATTAGCTCTTTAGCCAATTCCAATGAACCGTTGTGATTAACTCCTGCCTCAGCAATGATAAATACGCTCATTTTTTTATACTCCCTGCCTTGATAAACGACTTTTCTGTAATAAAAGCATACTCTTTAGAAATGGCATTGCTTCCGAAAAATGTCCCTTCACAGACGATTGTTCCGCCATTGACAATCGCCCCTGTCGAAATATGGCAGTTATCAGCGATTTGGCTATCATGCTCAATGAGGGCTTTAGAATTAATAATACAGTTATCTCCAACGATTGCATTTGAATTCACAAGGGCATCATGCATTATTACAGTAGCTATTCCAATCTTTGCATGCTTTGATACATACGCTCTTGGTGAGATAATCGTTGGAGTCTTAAAGCCGATTGTTTTTAATCGTTCCAAAAGTTTTATCCGTATATCGGGAGATTTGATTTGTCCAACAGCGATAACAGCGTACGTGATATCATTGAATATTTTTTCGAGATCTTCATCGCATCCGATAATCTCGTAACCGAGTACTTTTTCGCCGATGCGCTCTTTTTGATCGATAATTCCACTAATGATAAATGAACCTTCCATCTCTATGACATCGATAAGTGATCTGCAATGCCCGCCGCCGCCTATCAAGAGAATTTTTGGTTTCATAGTCGGACACTGCTTGGGATATTGACAACGCGTTCTTCCAAAAAAAGAGCATTTGAGAGTACGTCGTGCTGACACGCTTTAAACATTTCAAGTTTGTTCATCAGTGCCCATATCGGCCGGGTCATAACCCTGTTGCTGTTAGTATATTCCAAAAACTCATCACGCATTCTTACATCGTCCAACAGGATTGCATTAAGCCAATAATTTGACCTAGAATGTTCGGATTCTTCGACGAATCGGATATTCTGAGCTGTAAAAAACTGTTTATATTCAGCAGCCAACATCCGCTTATTTTCCAAAAAACCTTCCAATTGTTCAAGCTGAGCACAAAGAAGTGCCGCATTAAGATTCGGAAGACGGTAGTTGTAACCGATCGCGTCATGAACGTATTCCCATTTGTGAGGGACTTTGGCAGTAGTCGTGATATGTTTGGCCCGCTTTGCCAATGCTTCATCATCCGTTACAATGACGCCGCCGCCGCCGCTTGTTATGATTTTGTTACCGTTGAAACTAAATGCCCCAACGCGGCCGAATGTTCCGGTATGATTCTCTTTGTAATAGCTTCCAAGAGATTCTGCCGCATCTTCAACCAAGGCGATATGCCATTCATCGCAAATCTTGTTGAGTTCATCTATTCTGCATGGATGCCCGAATGTATGCATCGGTACGCACGCTTTAATCGTTCTTCCAGTAGAGCGGTTGATGCATTTTCCATCCGTTACTACACAATTCTTTTCCAAAAAGTCTCTTACAGCTTTGGGGCTTAGCCCCATCGTATCGAGATCAACGTCCAGAAAGACAGGTTTTGCTCCAATATAGCTGATCGCATTCGCCGTTGCGATAAATGTCAGTGCTTGCGTAATAACTTCATCTTCACGTTCCACACCTGCCAAAATAAGTGAAATATGCAATGCAGCTGTTCCATTGACTGTGGCAACGGCATATTTAGCTCCGACGGTACGGGCAAATTCAACTTCAAAGCGATCAACAAACTTGCCTACACTGGAAACAAATGTACTGTCGATACACTCATTTAGATACGCTTTTTCATTACCATTAAAGCGGGGTTCATGCAGAGGAATGAACTCTTTTGTTGTGTAAAGGTTTTGGATAAAGTTTACAGTATCACGAAACATTACATTTTACCATCAAGATATTTACCTGTCTCTTTGTGAGCAAAACCGGGGATCATTTCAAAAAACAATTCGACAATCTGATCTTTTGTCCATGCACGGGCCGCTTTCATTCGATTAATCGTCTCAGTAAAACGGTTGAGTTTCGACTCATTATAGACGGGATCATTTTTGATCACCCCGAGATTGTGAAACTGCCCCATATCGAGAGTTTCCTTTTCTGTAAAAAATTCTTCAAAATCTTTTTCACCCGTCGTATCGCTGGCGGTAAAAAGACACGGCCATTGCCCCTGATCCGGCAATGTCGTGGCTAAAGCTCTTGCTTCGTCTTCGCTTCCGCACAGATGGGGTTTGAATCCTAGATTTTCGAGGTATTTCACAGCGATATCGGCAAACGTGATCAAATGAAGCGCTTCGCTGAGCTTGGGAAAAAAAATGTCGCGGTTTTCGCCGAAAATACATGACATTAAGCACAGTTCGCCTGATTCTTGCGGTGTAACAAAATAGCGTTTTATGTCATTAGGGGCAACAATGGGTTGGCGTTTTTGAATACGCTGATTGAACCCATGAAGTAATGACCCGTCACTAAAAGCGACATTGGCAAAACGCGCCATGGAGACGTTGATTTGTTTTGATTTTCGCATCACAAACATTTCCATAATTCGCTTACTCGCACCCATCATATTGACTGGATTTGCGGCTTTGTCGGTTGAAACGCAAAAATACTTTTTAGTTTTGTTTTCTATGGATTGCTGTAAAGTTTTGTCGGTATTAAAAACATTTGTTTCAATCATTCGCATAAGAGTAAAAGGGTCTTTTTCGCTTCGTACATGCTTCAATGCTGAGAGATTTAAAACATAGTCATACTTGCCATCTGCTTTGATAAAAGCATCATACTCTACAGAGCCAATGTCTAAAGCGAATGTTTGAAAATCCCCGTCGATGTAACCGAAAGAACTGCGGATGTCTCTAACAAGCTCGACCATGTTGTTTTCAGAGATATCAACTGCATGCAATTTGAGAGGATTACGCTTGAAAATTTCTTTTGTTACAGCCTGCCCGATGGAGCCAGCTCCACCGATAACAAGAAAAGTCGAAGAAGAGACAATCGCGGAGAGTTCCGTTTCGTATGATCTAATATCTTGAGAAAAAAGTGTTTTTTCTCGGCCAATTAGCGAAAGAATATTCACGCTTTTAAAGCCTCAAATTTTTCAAGTTCATCCAATTTTTCCCAAGGATAATCACTTTGTCCCACTTGCCCACGGCTGGCAACATCCGCATAGAGAAATGTCTCTTCACTCGGATGATCGAGGTTGAATTTTTTCGTGATCCAGTTAGGGGTTAAAGAAAAGTTATCCATAACAAACTGCGAAAGGATGTCATCATTGACGCCATCAATACTTGTACCATAAGTGTCGACTGCTACTGAAGTAGGTTTTGCTACGCCGATGGCATACGATATTTGTACGACGCATTTTTTTGCTAACTCTGCCGCTACGATATGTTTAGCGATCCAGCGGGCAGCGTACAAGCCTGAACGATCGACTTTTGTGTAGTCTTTAGAACTTTGGGCGCCGCCGCCGATTGGAGAATAACCACCGAAAGTGTCAACGATAAGTTTACGCCCTGTTAAGCCGCTGTCATGGAGACTCGAGTGGGAAACGTATTTTCCGGTTGGATTGATATGGATGATACATGTTTTTGGATCAAAGAGTTGTGTTGGTAGTCCTGTATCAAGTATAAGTTCCATGATCAGTTCACGCACTTGGCCGATATTCATGGTATGGACGCATGGGGCTGACACAACGATCGTATGAATATGTTGCGGGTTACAGTTTTCAAAGTTGTCTTTAACACCATAATCCATCGTAACTTGTGTCTTGATATCGACACCCAATTTGTGTGGATGGGCGAGGGCGTAATGATACACTTTTTCCATTAGCATGCGCGCATAGGTTATCGCACTTGGCATATAGTTAGCCGTCTCACTGTCAGCATAGCCGAACATGATCCCTTGATCGCCTGCACCGGTTTCACCGTCTTCTTGGTCAACACCTTGATTGATATCTGGAGATTGACGGTTTAAAAGTACCTGCACTTCTACATCGTCTGGATGAAGACACTCTTCACGCGTAAAGTTTGGATTTCCGTCATAGCCTATTTTTTTAAGTGCTTTGATAGCAATGGCTTTATACTCTTCGGTACTTAGCTGAACATTTGAGGTGACTTCCCCCCCAATAATAATATGTTTTCCAGCTACGAATACTTCGCTGGCAACCCGGCTTTTTGGATCACCGATAATGAGCCGGTCAACGATGCTGTCGGCAATGATGTCTGCACATTTATCGGGATGGCCCGGACTGACGACTTCACTGGTAAAGAGATACATTAACGAGTTCCTTGTTAAATATTTTTTATTGATTAAATTATGTCAAGGTTATACTTACATGCATCAAAAAATAAACTTTCTCTGGCTATAAACTGTATGATTTTGTACGAAATCTTAGCGTAATATAGTAGAAATAATGTAATAAAGTATAATTAGAGTAAAAAAAAGAGCTAGCTTATGAGCCGTGTTGATAATACTACTTTTTATCATGCCTCAATCGCGGAATATGGCTTGAGTGCGCGAGGGGTTCATTGGCATTCGCGTCAAGCACAGGAAATCCGTTTTAAGCAACTATTGGCGCTTTTGCCACCCGATGCGAAAGAGATTGTGGATGCCGGATGCGGGTTTGGGGATCTGTATTGGTATATGAGGGAAGAACAAAGAGCATCAATGGGCTATATCGGATTGGACGCCCTTGAGGTGATGGTGTATGAAGCACAGATACGCACAGGGAAAACGATTTATCAATGTGACATACTCAATGACCCGTTAGTGGAGGGGGACTTTTACCTCTGCAGTGGGGCGCTGAATATTTTGACTCGTTACGAGGCACACCGATTTATACGGCGCTGTTACGATGCGTCGAATAGAGGAATCATTTTTAATTTTTTAGAAGGGGAAGATACCTCGATGACTTATAATTATCTTCAGGCAAGCCAGATTGAAGCATTGGGACATCATTTGGGGGCGCGTATGGAGTTTCGAACCGGGTATTACAGCGATGATTGCACGGTAGCGTTTTATAAGGATGTTTGCTGATGTGCGGTGTTTTTGGAATTATCGGAGAGTATTCGCCGCAAAAAGCGCGTGAAGCCCTAAAAACTTTGGCTCATCGTGGACGGGATCACTGCGGTATCGTAGAAAAAGAGGGTCTGTTTTTAGCACATCAGCGCCTTTCGATTACCGATACGCATGAACGATCTCATCAACCGATGCAGCATAAGCAACTGTTACTCAGTTTTAACGGGGAGATTTACAATCATTCACAGTTACGCACGGAGCTGGAGAACTATCCTTGGCAAACACACAGTGATGCAGAGGTGATCTTGGCGGCGTACGAGAAATGGGGAATTGACTGTATTCATCGTTTTGAGGGGATGTTTGCATTTGCCCTTGTTGATGGGGAAAAGCTTTATTTGGTACGTGACCGCTTTGGAAAAAAGCCGATGTTTTATCATCATGGTTCACAAAGTTTCGTTTTTGGCTCAGAGATCAAAGCGATTAAGCCTTTTCTGGCATCAGTGAGCATGAATGAGGATGCGATGCGTTCGTACCTCAGTTTTTTAGCACCTACGCCACCACATACGTTTTATCAGGGGATTGAAAAACTTGGATCAGGAGAGTGTCTTTGTTTTGAAAAAGGGAGCATTACTAAGCATGCTTATTATAATGTGTTGGATACAGCATCTTCGACAATCACCAGCTACAGTGAAGCCTGTGAGGTGATCGAACAGGCATTACAGCGATCGATAGAAATGAGACTTGAGTCAACACAGCCAACAGCGGCATTGCTTTCAGGAGGGATAGACAGTGCATTGATATGCGCCATAGCCGCACGTCAAGGAAGAAAGCTGCCGACTTTTACGCTGGGATACGATGAATACAGTGGTTATGATGAACGTGCGAATGCAAGGCAAAGTGCAAAAGAATTGGGGTTGGAACATACCGAAGTCGTTATCAGCCAACGTGATTTTATTGATAGTCTGGATGCAGTTCTGGATCATATGGATGAACCTCTCAATGATCCTGCGGCAGTACCTCTCTATCTATTATTTAAAGCAATTGTCAAGGAAGGGCACAAAGTTGTTTTAAGTGGTGAGGGATCGGATGAACTTTTTTTAGGGTATCGGCAATATTTTGAATATCTAGACATTGAAAAAGCGGCATCGCTGCACCATAAGAATTGGCTAAAAAAGTACTTTCACAGCAATTTTTCAATGAACCGTGAATGGGAGTGGTATAAGCGTGTTTTTGATGAGACGCTCTTGTTTCGCACATCGGGAGAAAAGTTTACCGATTTACAGCAAAATCTTTTATTGCGACGCAATGTGCGAGACAATGAATCGTTGCGTTTTTTACAAGAGTATCGAACTGTATTTGAGAAAAGTACTCATAGCCATCCGGCGCAGTGGTACAGTACGATTGATCTGAAACTTTTTATAGGGGAGCATTTTTTGACGAAGCTGGACCGAGTTTCCATGGCGCATACTATCGAAGCTCGTACCCCATTCTTGGATCATAGGTTGGCGCAGAATGTTTTTTCGATTTCACCTCAACTACGGATAGGAGAAGGAGGAACGAAATATTTGCTTAAACAAGTAGGGCAAAAATATTTGAGTAATACGGTTTTGAACCGTAAGAAAAAAGGATTCGCGAACCCTTATATGGAATGGTTGATTGCATCGGGAAAGATTGATTTAATTACGGAAGTAAATACTAAAATAGGGCTTTTTCAACCCGATGAGGTCGAAAAGTATCTTAAACTAGCACGTCGAGGTAAGTTTAAACAACATGTATGGGGACTGTATGTATTAAGTCATTGGATAAATCGGGAGCTTCTGTAATTGTTTGCCGTTCGCCCTGAGTTTATCGAAGGGTATGGTTCGGCAGGCTCACCATGAACGGACATGATGATTAAATTTACTTTTTATTACCCTCAATTAAAAGGGCTAACTCTAGCGTTCCACTGATGTAGTTAGCAAAAAATCCCATTACCCCCTCATCCTTCTCATCAAAATCTCCGTTGTATTTGTTTAAGAGCTGAATCACTCCGACGACATTTTGTTTGGAGTTGAAAATAGGAACGGTGAGAATATTACGCGTCACAAAACCGCTCTTTTCATCAATTTTGGACAAAAAACGCTTATCTTCGTAGGGGTTGTTAACAATAACCGGTCGCTCAGTGGTCGCAGTAACCCCAACAATACCAGAGTTCATATCTATTGCAATACGGCCAATACCGTCACTAAGTTTTGTCCAGAGCATATTGGTGCTGTGATCAACGATAAAGATTGAACATCGCTCTGTATTAATGATGGCTTTCGCTTCTTCTGCAATGGAGGGAAGTGTATCATCGATATTATCATATTGTGCTAATCTTTTTCCAAATAGGGCAATGCGTTGGTAGGTCTCAATAGCCATACGTTTCCTTTTTCAGTAATGAGCCTTGATTGTCGTAAGAAATTGCAAGCTCAAGGTAGGTGCTGATGTAGTGGGCGAAGAAAATCATAAATTTTGAATCCTCTGCATTAAATCCATCGGGCTTGTTGAGCAATTGAAAAACACCAATAATACGACGTTGAGAATCAAAAATTGGGATGGAAGCGATGTTCTTCGTGATAAATCCAGTTTTATCATCGATTGCATGCAAAAAATTCTCATCGTTATAGGGATTATTGATGAGAAGGGGTTTGGCGAGCAAGAGTGTTTGCCCGACAATACCGTCATTTTCATGAATCGTAATGGTATCCGTTCCATCTGCAATCGTCGTCCAAAGGGTTTTTAAAATGGGATTACGTATAAAAATAGAACAACGCTGGGCACCACTGACTTGCTTGGCGTATTCGGAAATCAGAGGAAGACCCTCGTGCAGAAGGGGACGGGTTAAAAGGGTACGACCGAAATTGGCCAATTTATTGAAGGACGAATTTTTATCCATGAATACTCCTGCAATTAAAATTAATTATATTTAATGGCAACAATACTAACATTGGGAACCTAAAAGTTGACTCAAACTAAGGGTAAAGGAAAAGGGAAGAAGTG
>JAQTOQ010000067.1 GCA_028713245.1 Sulfuricurvum sp.
GATAAAGGTGGAAGCACCGCTGCTAACACACGTTTTGGCTGTGTTTTTACACTGTCATTTGTCAGTTTAGCGTTAAGACTCTTTTGCCGTTCCACTTCCAATGCCAGCTTGTCCATTTTACGCTGCACCTTTTCATCTATTACAGATTTTTCTTGGACAACTGTTTTAATAACCACTTTCTCAACAGGACGATCTTTGTAAACAACTTTTTCAACAATTTTTTCAACCGGACGATCTTTATAGACTACTTTTTCTTGAGTAACGATCCGGTTTTTGTAAACCACTTGTGGTGGTTGTATTGGTGCTTTTTGCGAAGTATTTTTTAGTTGTGAAATAACGGTGTTTGCGGTATTTAACTGTGCTTGCAGTGCGAGAATTTTTTCGGTCGGTTCTACTATTTTTGTAACAATTTTTTCTGTTATTTGAGCTTTTGATGGAGTAGCTTGGAGTTTTGCAAGCGTTTCTTTGGTCGTTTTTAATTCTTCCCGTATCCTAGCAATCGATGAACTCCCGCCTCTAAGTTCCTTTTGTGCAAGGGCAAGTTCTCCTTTCGCAGCGACTAACGCTCTTTTTAGCACCTCACGCTCTTGCTGTGTAACGTTTTGCGTATGCAATTGGGCTATGAGGTTTTTATTACGCGCATTCGTTTCACGATAAGAGCGGTCACGCACTAGCATCGTCTGCTCAAGGCTCTTGATAACTCCATTTTTTTGAGTGACTTCAACCATTAATTTTTGATTTTCACTTCTGGATTGAGCCAATACTTTTGGATCAATTCCCTTCACAACACCTTGGCTCTCCCGACATTCATCGTACTTTTGGCGCAGTTTACTCACTTCATTCAAAATAGCCTGAGAATCTCCGGTTGCTCCCATGAGGATACTTGCTGTACATAAAGAGAGAAACATAATTTTCAAGACAAAACCTTTCGGGTAAGTTTTACCCCTATTTCTAAATGATGAGTATAGGCAAACTGATCGAAAACAGCCATTGCCTCTACAATATGGGTTGTGCTCAATAATTCAAGATCCCGCAACAATGTATCGGGGTTACACGAGATATACAATAAATGATCAAAACGCTGCGCAAAAACACATGCCTCATCCCCTAAACCACTACGTGGAGGGTCTACAAAGAGTGTTTTGAGCTGATAGTCCCCAAAATTTTTACCGTCAATACGCTTAAAAACCCTTGTACGATCAAGCGCTTGCGTAAACTCCTCGGCACTGAGACGGACAAAATGAATGTTCTCAACATTATTCAACTCCATATTACGTTTGGCTGCAATTATAGAAGACTTTGAAATTTCGGTTGCCAATACCCGATCAAACTTTGATGCAAATGGAATCGTGAAATTACCCGCACCGCAATACAGTTCAAGAAGATCGCCGCCGATATTATCTAACTGTGCCATAGACCATTCAATCATTTTCTCATTAACAAGCGCATTGGGCTGTGTAAAGCTGTTTTCAATATGCACATATCGGTAATCTCGATCGCTTACTCTGAGTGTTTCGGTTACGTAATCTTGGGAAAGCACCAACTTTTGTTTACGGCTGCGTCCGATGATATGAATACCCAAGCCAGTAGCAATGGATCGTGCCGTTTCCTGCCACTGCTCATCAAGTTGACGATGATAGAGCAGACTTGCCACCACTTCCCCAGCTTGCGTAGAGAGAAAATCAATACCGAATAACTTGTGTTCGATCTGCGCTTCACAAATCGCCACTAGCAATGGTGTCATAACATTTGCGATTGGTTGTGACACGATCGAACAGTTATTTATTGTAACGGCACCTTGTTTGTCCAATCTGCTCATAGCATACGAGACAACTCCATCATTGTGATAAACTTTGAATTCGGATCGATAGCGATAGCGCTCTTCTTGGGATGCAAAAATATCAATATTGCCTTGATAATAGGGTCCAAATTTTTCGGCGATGTTGTTACTTTTTTCGCTTAACTGCTCGTCGTAGCTGCTCTCGTAAACACGACAACTTCCGCATACTCCAAAATATTCACACTGCATGAATACCCCTATTTAACACTGGCAATCAGATTTCCGATGAGAAGATTCCACCCATCCACCATGATAAAAACCAAAATTTTAAACGGCATCGAAATCATTACCGGCGGGAGCATCATCATACCCATAGACATCAAGATCGAAGCTACAACCATATCGATAACCAAGAAAGGTAAAAATAGGAGAAATCCGATTTCAAATGCTGTTTTGAGTTCACTAATAACAAATGAAGGGATAATGATTGTAAGGGGAACTTCTTTAATAGATTTTGGATTTTCCATATGCCGTATACGCAAAAAAAGCGCTAAATCTTTTTCTCTCGTATTGCGCACCATGAAATTTTTAAACGGATCCGTTGTTTTTTCAAAAGCTTCATCGTAGCTAATGAGATTTTCACTGTAAGGCTTGATCCCCTCATCGTACGCCTTGGTCGCCACAGGTTCCATGACGAAAACCGTGAGGATAAGGGCTAGCATAACCAAGAGCTGTGTTGGAGGTACTTGCTGTGTTCCCAAGGCCTGACGCAAAAATCCAAATACGATAACAAATCGGGTAAATGTCGTCATAACGAGAACCAGACTCGGTGCGAGAAAAAGCACCGTCAGCATCATCAGTACATTGAGAGAACTGACCATCTGTGCGGGAGTATCTGGGGAAGCGAGGTTGAAGCTCATACTTGGAACGGGGTTGTTTGCCGCTAGAAGCGTAGCACCCATCATAAGCAAAACCATTAAAATACGAGCCAAACAATCACCCCTGAAAATCTTTTAAGTAGGCGATAATACCACAAACTAAGGGTGGTTCTCGATTAATTCTGCTAAAATAACACTAATTTGTTCTCAGGAGCCCTTATGTCCCACTCTCTTTCTATTGTCATCCTTGCCGCTGGGAAAGGGAGTCGAATGAAATCGCCTAAGGCGAAAGTTCTCCATGAAATTTGTGGACGCGAAATGCTCTATTTCAGCATCAAGGCAGCGCTTGCTCTAAGCGATGATGTAATCGTCGTAGTGGCACATCAAAAAGATGTCGTGATAGCTGCTATGAATAAATATTTTGATGGACTTACCTTTATCACCCAAGATACCGACAACTTTCCAGGCACAGGCGGAGCCATGATGGACGTCAAACCAAAACATGACAACGTTCTCGTACTCAACGGCGATATGCCTCTCATAACCCAACATTCGGTTAGTGAATTTATGCAAAGTGACAGCGATATCGTTATGTCCGTCATCGAACTCGAAAATTCGAGCGGTTACGGACGTGTAGTGATCGAAAGTGGTCATGTGGTGCGGATTGTTGAAGAAAAAGATGCAACCGATGCCGAAAAAGAAATCCTCACGGTCAATGCAGGGGTCTACGCGTTTAAACGAAGCGTTTTAGAAACCTATTTGCCGAAACTCTCCAACGCAAACGCACAAAGCGAATATTACCTCACAGACGTTATCGCCCTTGCCCGCCACGACGGATTGGAAATTTCACCGCTAATTGTTGAAGAAGTAGAGTTCAAAGGAGTTAACTCCAAATTCGACCTCTCAACTGCCGAAATCATCATGATGGATCGTATACGACGTACATGGATGGACGCGGGGGTTATTATGCAGCTACCTGAGACTATTTATATCGAAGAAGGGGTACGTTTTGAGGGTGAGTCCATAATCGAAAACGGTGTGCGCCTCTGTGGTAATACACTTATCGTCAACTCCCATATCAAAGCCCACAGTGTTATCGAAGATTCTACGGTACAAGACTCCGATGTTGGACCATTGGCACATCTTCGCCCATTGAGTGTTTTAAAAAATACCCATATCGGGAACTTTGTCGAAGTGAAAAAATCAACGCTCAACGGTGTCAAAGCAGGACATCTCAGTTATCTTGGTGATGCTACCATCGGTGAGGGAACCAACATCGGTGCGGGAACCATCACCTGTAACTACGACGGTGTCAAAAAATACCAAACGATTATTGGTAAAAATGTCTTTGTGGGCAGTGATACGCAGCTCGTAGCCCCCATAGAAATTTCTGATAATGTCATGATTGCCGCAGGAACTACTGTCACATCAGGTAAATACGAAAGCGATATACTAATCCTCAACCGTACACCGATCCGTAAAGTATCAGGCTTTTTTACTAAATTTTTCGGCAAAGGCGCATAATGCTAATCCCCACAAATTTGCTTGACGGCAAAAAAATACTCCTAGGAATCACCGGCTCTATTGCCGCGTATAAATCGCTTGAACTTTTACGCCTCTACATCAAAGCAGGTGCAGATGTACGTGTGGTTATGACTCCTTCTGCCAAAAAGTTCATTGCTCCATTGAGCTTTGAAGCTCTTAGCCGTAATCGTGTTTTGGATGATACCAACGAATCGTGGGCAGATGATTTTAACCATATTAAAATCTCGCAATGGGCAGACGTCATAGTGATCGCACCGGCAAGCGCCAATACTATTGCAAAACTCGCCAATGGTCTTGCCGATACTATTCTCACGCAGTGCGCCCTTGCCTTCCCTGGAGTCAAACTCATTGCACCCTCTGCCAATACCCATATGATCCAAAACCCAATGATCCAAGCATCGCTCAAAATGCTCGCCATTGCAAATTATGATGTCGTGTCAACACAAACCAAAGAGTTGGCGTGCGAGACAGTTGGTGATGGTGCCATGGCAGAGCCGCTCGAGATTTTTTGGAATACTGCTCGTATTTTGCTAAAAAATACTTTTTGGGCTAATCGTCGTGTGATTGTTACGGGCGGAGGAACCATTGAGCGCCTTGATGATGTTCGCTATATCAGCAATTTTTCCAGCGGTAAAATGGCATCATCACTTGCCGTTGCACTTTATGTACGCGGTGCCGATGTCAATCTCATCTCTACAAAATTTGAACCTAATCTACCAAGCACCATCCATACGATCGATGTAGAGAGCTCTGCGGAAATGGAAGAGTACCTAACCGACTCAATCCGTATTGCCAAAAAAGGGAAACTGTCAAAACCTTCCCTGATACACGACGCTCCCATAGGTTTGATTCAAAAAGAGCCGTTTTTGTTTATGGCTGCAGCGGTGAGCGATTATGTCCCAACACACTCTCAAAGCGGAAAACTTAAAAAAGAGATACTGGGCGATACGTGGGATATCGCTATGAAAAAGAACCGAGACATCATCGCGTCATGTAACAAAGAGGGGATCAAGACCATCGCATTCAAAGCAGAAATGGATCCAATCACTGCTACACAAAATGCGAAGAATCTTTTGGAAAACAAAGGTGTTGATGCCGTTTGTCTCAATATTATCAATAACAATAACAGATTCGGCAGTGATTCCAACGCCATTGATTTCATTAGTAAAAATGAAACTATTTCCTTTGCTACAGCAGATAAGCTGACTCTCTCTCTTAGCATCATCGACCAAGCATCGGTATTATGAATAATAATCCCAGTCACATCGCGATAATCATGGACGGAAATGGGCGATGGGCCGAGATACAAGGAAATAATCGTACTTACGGACATGAAAAAGGGTCTGAAGTCGTACGCTCTATCACCACTTATTGTGCCAAAAACCCCGAAATAAACCGCTTGACCCTCTATGCTTTTAGTACCGAAAATTGGAAGCGTCCGAAGCTGGAAGTCGAATTTTTGATGAAACTGCTGCAAAAATATCTCAAGAAGGAATTGCCAACCTATCTGAAGGGAAATATCCGTTTTCAGCCTATTGGCGATTTGTCCGGCTTTTCTGCGTCACTGCAAAAAACAATTGTCGAAGTTCAAGAAGCAACACGTCATTGCACAGGGCTAACCCAAAGTCTCGCCCTCAATTATGGCGGTCGTGATGAGATCATACGTGCGGCAGTTACTTTGCAAGCTTCCAACACACCTATTAGCCATGATTTAATCACTTCCGCGTTAGACTGCGATTGCGATGTTGATTTGCTCATTCGCACCGGAGGGGATCACCGCCTCTCCAATTTTATGCTTTGGCAATCCGCCTATGCTGAGCTTTTTTTCACCGATACGCTGTGGCCCCAATTTACAACCGAAGAGTTGGAAAAAATCATACATAAATTTAAACAAGTTGAACGACGTTTTGGAGGACTGCACTGATGGAATGGGCAATGGTATTTATATTGGGGGCCATGATCGGCTCTTTTCTCAATGTGTTAATCTTTCGTACACCGATTGATCAAAGCGTCTCTTTTCCTGCCTCTCATTGCATGAGTTGTGAAACTCCGCTGAAGTCATGGCACAATGTCCCTATCCTCTCATGGCTCTTTTTACGCGGAAAATGTGCTTTTTGCGGTGTTAAAATTTCTATTCAATATCCGATTGTGGAAGTTTTAAGCGGTCTTATCTTTATCTGTGCCGCATGGAAACTTGGGATCACCTATCAAGCATTCGCTATCGCGATGGTTTTCGCCCTCCTTATGGCCCTCTCGCTCATCGATTTTCGTTACAAAATGGTTCCGGACAGTATCAATCTCAGCGCTCTCACCTTTGCGATATTCAGCGTCGCTACCTTTGCTGATTTTGCAACCCATTTTACCAATGCCCTTTTATTTGCAGGCGGATTTACCCTGTTGCGCTTTTACCTCTCGTATGCCATCAAAAAAGAGGCAATGGGAGAAGCCGATATTATGATCGCCGCAACCATGGGCGCTGTTTTAGGTATTAAACTAGCGCTAGTCGCTGTTTTCCTCTCAGCCGTTCTTACCCTGCCGGCACTTCTTTTGACACGAACAGACGATGAAGAGTCTTTACAACTCCCGTTTATCCCTTTTCTAGCGATTGCAACATGGATCGTCCTGATGTTTGACACCCAAGTAGCTCTTTATTTGGAAGCGCTCTATGGGTAAACTGCGTCAGTATATTTTTGCCCATTTAAACGTTCTGTTTTTCTCTATTTTCATACCGCTGTTTACCATAGCATCGGTTATTTTTATGATAAAAATAGCAACATTAACCTCTATCATCAGTCTTAACCTTTCAGAGATGGGTAAACTCTATCTATTTGCGCTGCCTGAGCTTCTTTTTTACACGCTCCCAATCGCTTTTTTTGTCTCCGCCGCGCTAACTTTCTTTCGTCTCTCAAATGACAATGAAATGGTGGTCGTTTTCTCTATGGGAATCTCTCCACGGTTTTTAACACGGATATTGGCACTCCCTGCTTTTACCCTGAGTCTGCTTTTATTGATCAATTTTTTAGTCATCACCCCCTACATCAACCACATCAACAAAAGCTTCAGCCAGGCCAAAAAAAGTGAAGCAAAATTTAATCTTACCGCTTCGGAATTTGGTCACCACTTTGGAGACTGGATGCTTTTTATCAACAAAAGCGACAACGATAGTCGCAAATATGGCGGAATTGTATTGTTTAACAAAGAGAAGAAAGAAGAAATCCTAATTGTTGCAAAAGATGCCGAACTCCTCAATAATCACGGATTATTACAGCTAAAACTGCACAATGGAGAAGGCTATACCTACGACGATAAAACCTATAAACACATGAAATTTAAAACCCTCATGATCAATGATACGATGGAACAAAATGCCCATAAGTACAAAGGAATTGTCGGTTATTGGGAAAATTATAAAGAAGAAAATTTCAAACAAAAACTCCTTATCACTAACATATTAATGAGCCTCTTCCCTCTGTTGTCTATTTTTCTCATCGTTGCCCTTGGCGTCGTACACGCACGCCATCAAAAACGGTGGATTTATCTTTGGATGTTTTTAAGCATCGTCTTTTTTTATGCTGTCACTATATTGCTGCAAAAATGGCTTATATTTTGGACAATACCGACGGTTGCCATACTGTGGATAGTCATCACCTATACTTTCTACCAACGACTGGTGGGTAATCGCTTTTGAACCGTGCCAAGATCATCCTTAGCTACAATGGCTCGGCATTCATGGGTTCACAACAACAGCCCACAACAACAAATACGGTTATAGGAACTCTCACCATTGCTCTCAAGCGTCTCAAGATCGCCTCAGTGCCAAAGGGCTCAGGAAGAACAGACCGTGGCGTACACGCAACCCATCAGGTGATGCACATCGATTTGCCCCACTTCTGGACCGATCTGCGACGTCTCAAAGATATGCTCAATCTCCAACTCCCTCCTTCGGTACGAATACGGCGTATCGAATTTGTAAACAATGAGTTTCATGCCCGATACGGTGCACGCAAGCGCGTCTATCGCTATATCTTCAAAGAGGGGATCAGCAATCCGTTTGAAGATAACTTCGTCACCTTTGTTCCCTCGCTCAATCGTGAGCTAATCAGTGATGCTATCACAGCCTTCCAAGGTGACCATAACTTTGAACTGTTCAAAAAAAGCGGCGACGACATGGATCACTATATTCGCCGTATCTACAGCGCCTACGCCTACTCGCACAAGGGGTATTTCGTCCTTGTTTTCGAGGGAAATGGCTTTTTACGCTCTCAAATACGTCTTATGGTGGGATTTTTACTGCGTATCTCTAATGGAAAAGCCACCAAAGACCAGCTAATCGAACAGCTTAACGGCGTTAAACGCCACAGTACTAGCATAGCACCACACAACGGTCTTTATCTTACACGCATAAAGTATTGAACTTCCCGTCATATCACAAAGTCACCTCGTCATTCCGTGCTCCGACACGGAATCCATAGAAGAAATGGATACCGAATCAAGTTCGGTATGACAAAACACAATACTTTAGTCTTAAACACTAAACTTACTTGACACCTCTTGCATTATAAAAACTCTTTTGTTATAATCACACTTCTAAATTTTAACCATCAAAGGAATTAGTCACATGGCAAAACATCAGTTTCAAACCGAAGTTTCACAAATCTTACAGTTAATGATCCACTCGCTCTACTCAAACAAAGAGATCTTTGTTCGCGAACTCGTATCGAATGGTTCAGACGCACTGGATAAACTTAATATGCTCGTCCTCACAGACGAAA
>JAQTOQ010000068.1 GCA_028713245.1 Sulfuricurvum sp.
GGCCAATTGCAGGGCATCGGTATCTCTTGTGTCAGTGAGCGGTATGCATAGGTGCCATCACTTTGAGGTACCCAAAACGGTGGGCATACAGCATTACGTAACGATAAATATTTTAACCCCTCTTCATCCCACCAGCACTGGATTTTGTACCCATTTGCATTGACAAAATCCAAATACTCACCATTGCTGACTAAAAACAGTGACGCTTCAAAATCTTTAACGTCATACCTCACGGTTCCGTATTCATTATCCCATCCGTAAAGCCCATGATCGTCTTGCCCCTTGCCCAGTGTAATCGTTGCCCCACTAATAGGAACCATCGTATTTTCCAGACATTCACCGCGCAATGGGCATAAGGCAAAAGCATCATGGCTTTGAATGAGGTCAAGAGGCATCTGCCGATGCAATACGCTGGAAGTTTCTATATGAATACGTTCATGTTCACATCCCATAAGTATCGCCCAAAAAGTATCCTGTTGTGTAATCGGGAGAGTCAGCGGTAGTTTCATTATAAGCTCATCAACAGTAGTGCGCACGGCGTTGCGATATTCGCGTACTGTCCCAACCCCAAAGCCCTCGAAATGCTCATTCATATTATCCCAGATCATCTCATCCACCCCTACCGCAAAAAGTGCTTCGAAACGTGGGTTGATCCCTTCTTTTAATACTCCCGATAAAACAAGTTTATTGATATAAAAAACAGCCGTATGGCCAAAATAAAAAATCATTGGATGTCGTGTAGGCTCAGGTTGCTCATAAAAAACATCATCAGATCTATAAAGCTCAAATAACGACTCAAAAAGATCAAAGCTTTGGTGAAAATAGCGACGTATCTCATTTCGCTTATCTTTTACATTCAACCCCTCCAATTGGATGGATTGCATTTGTCTCATATTCACTAAAATTTCCTCATATTCTGCAATTGTGATAATTGTACCAAACTACCCTTACTAAAGATTGAGAGAATTTTACTGCATTGTTACAAAAATATGATTATAATGACGATTATGTCATTAGACATTCAGTCGGAAAGGTAGTTATATGTTCAACCAAGCACTCCATAAAATGGGTATTAAACAAAAAATGAACTATCTTGTAACAGCGGCAACGGTCTCTGTGGTAGGTGCTTCTATTTTTGTATATTTTGCAATGGTCAGTTTAGAAAATCAATATGGAGAGCTTCAAAGCAAAACAATTATAGGTGCTATTACGGCTCAAGACATCGAAAAAGAGCTTAATTATGTAAGCCGAACCAGCCGTGATATCATGCTAGGCGGTGATTACACGAAAAATATTGCCAAACTCGAAGAACATACAAAAACCATTAATGCCGACTTCGAGATACTCGAAAAGACCGTCTTGCACGATGTTGAAAAAGAGATGGTCGCAAAAGCAAAAAATAGCACTCAGCTATTTTTAAATAACACACTGGTTATGATGAAAGCTTTGAGCCCTGCCACGATTTCAGGTAATACTTCGTCTATCTATGCCGCTTACAAATTTCAGATGACACCTCTCGCTGATGCTTCACGTGAGAGTTTTGAAAAAGTTGTCAAAGACAAGCGTGAGGACCTCGAAAGTGCCTCAACTAAGATGCACAGTGAAATAGAATTTTACAAGTATTTTGTTTTAATCACAGGAATATTAGTCGCTGTTATCATTTTTCTCTTTGCAAGTATGATACGACGCTCAATAACAGTTGCCTTGGATCAATTTACCCAACTTATTACTCGTGTGTCGAAAGGAAGCTTCAACGAAAAATCCAACGACTGTAAAACTAACAGTTGTCCAGAATCCGAGCTTGGGATCATGGGCGCCGCGTTGAGTCAACTCATTTCCCAAATGCAAAATTTCATCCAGCAAATCAATATCTCCATCTCAGGTGCTACCAAAGGTGACTTTTCCCATAGGCTTTCCAGTGATGGAATGCACGGTGAATTTGTCAATGCGATTGACAATGTTGATAAAAGTATTACGATTATGAAAGATCAAGAGGCGAAACAACGTCGTGACATCCTAAACTCTGAACTCAGCCAACTCAGCGTCAACGTTACTGAAAGTCTCAGTGTCGTACAAGAGGATTTGAACAACAATATTCAAGATCTAAAGGGAGTCACCAGCGCAACAAGAAATGCTGCAAACCTTGCGAATAACAGTCGTGACACTATTTCTACTATTATCAATGAACTCAATATGCTCAATGAAAAAGTAAGCAACAACAATGACGCTATCGGGCACATAACTTCTCGTGCAAGAGAGATTAACTCCGTTATCCAGCTTATTACCGATATCGCCGATCAAACCAATCTTCTCGCCCTCAATGCCGCGATTGAAGCCGCACGTGCTGGTGAGCATGGTCGAGGGTTTGCTGTTGTTGCGGACGAAGTGCGTAAGCTCGCAGAACGCACCCACAAAGCGACGGGAGAAATATCCGTATCCATCAACTCTCTACAGCAAGACATGAGCGAGATACAATCCAGCGCCGAAGAGATGAATGAAGTCGTTGAGCGCTCCAGCTCTAGTATCATCAATTTCGAGGGCACTCTCGTCCAACTCAACGAAGGCTCGTCTAAAATCGTTCATTTGTCCCACCGTATGGAGAACAGTACCTTTATCATTTTGGCGAAAATTGATCATATTCTTTATAAAGCACGAGCATACAACAGCATCATGCAGTGTAATTCACAATCCAGTATCGTCGATTCACACCAGTGCCGTATGGGTAAATGGTACGATGGCGAGGGCAAAGAACGCTTTGGTCGCACCAACAGCTATAGCCTCATGAAAGATCCACACGCAGTGGTTCATGCCAATGCCAATAAAAACCTTGCCTTAATCGATGGGGGACAAGAACGTATGCTATCCCATAGCAGTGAGATTGTCACCAACTTCAAAGAGATGGAAAATGCTAGTGACCGTCTCTTTGTTCTACTCGACAATATGCTCGCAGAGAACCCATAGGTTCCCTGTCAAGAGTGCTTCACCTTTTTTCATGAACATACTTCCCTGTGAGAATATCAACGAATATCAACATGTAGCAGCTCATTTCACAACGCGCGATGGCGGAATCTCACAATCTCCCTACGGGACACTCAATCTTGCCTTTCATGTCGGAGACAGAAAGGAAGATGTCGTTGAAAATCATCGTCTTTTGGGCAAAGAACTCAACTATAATCCCCATAAACTTATTCATATGCGCCAAATTCACTCAGACATCGTTACCGTTGTAGATTCTACCATGAACTTTGAATCACCGCCCCAATGCGACGCATTGATAACCAATTGCGCCGATGTACCACTGATGGTTATGAGTGCCGATTGCACCCCCATACTCATTTATGACCCAATAAACCATGCGATTGGGGCTGTCCACGCAGGACGTGCCGGCGCCCTTAATAGTATTTTACCAAAAACTCTACACGCTATGAAAAAACACTTTGAAACCTCACTGGAAAATGTGCAAATCGTACTGGGTCCCGCAATCCATGGGTGTTGCTATGAGATCAACGAAGATATTGCCAACGAAGTAAAAGAAAAAGGGTATGAAAATGCATTACTGTATCAAAAAAAGAAAGTTTATTTAGATGTAAATACGATTTTGTACCTTCAACTGTGCGCGATAGGGATTCCCTCACGATGCATCGTGAGGGAATCCCCATGTACGTCTTGTCGCCGTGAGGACTATTTTTCTTACCGAGCCGATCATCAACACACTGGACGAATCGCTGGTGTTATCGTGTTGCGTTCATTACCCGCATAGCTAACTGCTGCGGTAATATTCCCAAAGACTCTTCGATTAGAGTCGTATTACCATGCTTAATATACGCATCATCGTATTCAAAACTCACCACGGCGACATCCAAGATGCCTTCCCCGCTTAACCATTCGAGTAACGCACTGCCCACACCGCCCAAGCGTGCGGAATCGCTAAAGACATACCATTTTTTGTGCAATGCAGCCATACGTAGCAGCATCTCGCTATCCAATGGCTTCACAAAACGCAAATCCAACAGCGAAGGCTTCTCTTTCATAAACTCCATACTCTGCGCCGCACGCCCGATACCATTGCCGTATCCGATAAACAAAATATTTGACTCATTTGCCACTAAAAGCTGTGATTTTCCCAGCTCATACACAGCTGGCTCTGGTAAATCTGCCGCTAAAAAAGCCCCTCTAGGATAACGAATAGCACATGGATGATCATACTGCGCGGCAAAGGCAATGATTTGATGAAACGATTTTTCATCTCTAGGGGCACACAATGTCATGTTTGGCAAGATACGTAAAAAACTGATATCAAAGGCACCCTGATGCGTTTCACCGTCTTCTCCGACAATCCCTGCTCTGTCCAATGCAAACACAACCGGAAGGTCCATCAAGCATACATCATGGATAACTTGATCGTATCCGCGCTGTAAAAAAGTAGAATAAATGGTACAAAATGGTTTAAATCCCTCTTTCGCCATCGCCGCCATAGACGTTACGGCATGCTGTTCTGCAATCGCAACATCCCAAAAACGATCGGGATATTTTTCCATAACGGCACTCAATCCTGTACCGCTTGGCATTGCCGCGGTAACCCCCACGATTTTTGGATTGTTATCTGCTTGGTACATCAATGCTTCAGCATAAATCTGCGTTGCGTTTTTACCGCTTATTTTGGCATTGGCGGTACCACTTTTTAAGTCAAAAGGGGAAACGCCATGCCATTTTTCATGTTTACCCTCTGCTATTTCGTAGCCCTTGCCTTTGATCGTTTGTACGTGCACCAAAACAGGTTTCCCCATCCCTTTTGCTACGGTCAATATATCAATCAATGATTTCACATCATGACCATCGATGGGACCTATGTATTCGATGCCCATCTCTTCAAATAAAATACCAGGGGTAATCAGTTTAAATGCCTCTTCAAACCGTTTTGCAAGATAATGGGCACCTTCGCCGAAATTATCCACAAATTGCTCGGTTTTCTTTTTAAACCGCTGATAAAAAGGGCTTGCCATGGCAGAGCTAAGCATCCGGCTAATCGCTCCTATAGGCTTTGAGATACTCATCTCATTATCGTTGAGAATAATCACCATTGGATATTTTAGATCGCCAAGTTCATTTAGCGCTTCATAGACCATTCCTGCGCTCATAGAGCCATCACCGATCAATATAACGGGTATGCGTGTCGATTCCTCTCCTTTGAGCGCTATGGCTTTTGCAGCACCTACTCCCAATGATATCGATGTCGAACTGTGCCCTGCCATGAAATAATCGCACTCGGATTCGCTGGGTTTAGTGTATCCGCTCATCCCGCCAAACTGACGCAATGTTTCAAATTCATCCCATCGATCGGTCAATAACTTATGCGCATACGCCTGATGTGAGACATCGAAGATAAAGGGGTCTTTCCTGGCATCAAAAACTTTATGCATCGCAATAATAATCTCAGTTGCCCCAAGCGTAGAACTCAGATGCCCGCCGTTACGGCTAACGACATCCAATATACGATCTCGTATTTTTTGTGAAAGCTCTTTGAGCTGTTCGTGGGTATACTCTTTTATATTCATATCAACCTAACTTAAGACTCTAATAATAATGATCGTTTTAATCGTTCAAACCGTTTTTTAATCTGCGAATCGATGTTGCCCAAATCACTGATGGCAACTACACCGCCTGAACTAATCGCACGATCCGATAAGACTTCAACATGCGAAAGCGATCCCACTTTTTCAGAAATAAAGCCATGATCATTAGGGTTGACCCGCAAGGTGATTTTGGAGGCTTCACCCAGTTCTTCGATGAGATCTACTGCGAGTTTTGCCGCAATTTTGGCACCATTTTCTTGCGTTTCCATCCCAATGACCTCGCTGGCAATTTCAAGCGCAGTATGGGTTAATTCTTTTTGTATTGCTTCCAGCGCACTACTATACTTTGCAGCTGCGTCTTCGAGTGTTTTCACAGAACTGGCAACCTGCTCTTGAGCACTTTGTTTACGATTACTGTCCTGAGATTGCTCACTTAAAACACCGGCTGCAAAACCTTCGTCATAACTTGTCTTTTTTACTACTTCCAATGTCGCAGTATGTTCCTCTTGAACACTTTCCAATTTCATTTGCATTTTTATAAAATTAGAGCTCATCTCATCGGCTTTTTTTAATAACGATTCAATCAACTCGTCTTTATGAGAGCTTGATGGTTGAAGTTCTTCATAACGCGCTTGCGTCTCTTCAGTATGACTGCTCAATGGGTGTTCTAATCCTAACTCTTCAGCAGCTTCATGAACACTTGCGCCACTTAAAGCCGAAAGAATTTTGAATTGATATTTCCCTACAGTATGGTCATTGAGGTTTTCTTTCGTGATAATAGAATCTTCTATCATGGCTTAGTCAATCATCTCTTCGGTGGCGCCCAGTTGTACCACGCCTTGCTCTGCAAGCGCTTGAACTGCATCAACGATTTTACGCTGCGATGCTTCAACCTCTTTCATCCTAACAGCGCCCAAGAACTGTAATTCTTCCACAAAGGTATCTCTCGCTCTCTGTGACATATTCGCGTAAAATTTCTCTTTGAGTTCTTCTGGAGCACTTTTGAGTGCCAGCATAAGATCATTTTTATCCACTGCTTTAAGAATTTCTCGTACGCTGTTTACATCCAATGTCGCAATATCTTCAAACGTAAACATCATCTCTTTAATCGATGCCGCAAGTTCTTGATCAAGCTGCTCGATTTGGGACAATGTCGCCTTGGATGCTGTCGTACCGAGACGGTTAAAGATGTCAGCAACTGCGCGCGGTCCGCCAACTTCAACCTTATAGGTTGCCAATGCTTCAAGCTTGGACTCTAGTACCGCACTAACACGTTTGATAATCGATGGAGAAATATCCCCTAGTTTTGCCATACGCATTGCTACTTCTGAACGCAAATCATCCGTGAACAAGGCAAGGGTTTCTGCAGCGGCTGAGGGCTCCATATGCGCCAAAATAAGCGCAATTGTTTGTGGATGCTCCGTCATTATAAAATCGGAAAGCTGCTGCGGTTTAATCTTGGCAAGATATGCGAAATTTTGCGCTCCCTGCGTCATTTTCGACAGGCGGTCCATAATTTTCTTCGCTTCATCTGGGCCAAGCGCTTTATAAAGGATTTCACGGGCAAACTCAATACCGCCATTGTTAAGGTATTGATTGGATTGAATAATGGCATAAAATTCTTCTAAAACAGCCGCACCAATACCTTTTTCAATAGTACGATTCTCAGCAATGTATCTGGATATTTCAGTAATAGTTTCCACAGACAAACGTCCAAAAATTTGTGCTGTAGCTTCTTCCCCTAGCTGAATAAGCAGAATAGCTACTTTTTCCGCCATTGTCATTCCATCAAACTGTATTTGCTGTACTGGATTTAATCCCATTCTATTATCCCTCTACTAGGCCCTTGAGGGCATCTCTTCATTCAATAATGTTTGAATCAACGAAGCAATCTCTTCTGGGCGTTCTTCAGTCATCTCACGTATTTTTTCAAGCACTACGTCGTATTTGAGATCATCTTCGCTAAAGCTACCCCCAATGCCCAACTGACCTTCTACTTTTTTACGCATTAGGTTTACTTTTTCTACCAAATCTTCACTCTCATCATCAGAGATATCCAATACAGGGCGATCAAAGTCTTCTTCTTCTCGACTGAATTCCAACATACGATCGGCAAACGGGAGAATCACTTTTCTATACGCAACAAATAAGATTATACCCACAAGCAAATATTTTAATACCGGCATCATTGGCTTTATGTACGTTACAAAGAATTCGGTTGTCTTGGATGCAGCATTTTGTGGCGACAAAGCATTTTTAGAATTTTGGAATTCAAAATTTCGAACGGTTACTAAGTCTCCACGAGCATCATCAATTCCAATAGACTGCTTAACTAAAGAGGTAATAGCATCTATTTGCGTTTGGTCTAGGGGAACATAAGCAACTTCTTCTCCTGCCAAGCCATTCGTCTCTTTTTTGAGCTCATATTTTCCATCCACAACAACGGCTGCTGTTATTCTCTTAATACGTGCAAATTCCTGCTTAGTTGTAGATACTATTTTAGAAATTTCGTAATTAGTGGTTCCTTGCGTTTTTTCGTACTTTTCCCCTGCGCCTTGCGCATTTAATCCCTCAACCGGGCCAATATTACTCACAGCACCTGGAACACCGCCTACTTGAGGAGGGGTTTGACCATCACGTTTTTCTTCGAGTGTCTGTTCACTACGAACCACGTTTTCTGGATCATATTTTTCAGATGTCGAACTTTGCTCTGAAAAGTCGTATTCAATCGTTATTTTCGCAACTACTCGCTCTTTGCCGCCGATAAACGGAGCAAGGACATTGATTACTTTTTCTTCTTGTTTCTTTTCTTCTTTTGTTTTATACTGCTGTTGCATTTGGGAAAGCTCACCCATCATCGCTTCATCCGAGCTGTCCCCAAGACTTTCGCCCTCAGAGTCAATCAGCGTGACATTTTCAACGGTTAGCTTTGGAACCGCAGCGGCTACAAGTTTCTTGATTCCGCGTATCTGCTTGGACGTAAGCTTACGATCAGCATACAACTGAACCATAACCGATGCAGATGGCGGCACCGCTTCTGAAACAAAAAGGGTCTCTTTGGGCAAGGCAAGAGAGACACTTGATTTCTCTACGGGCGCCAATGAATCTACAGAGCGCGCCAATTCACCCTCAAGGGCACGTCTAAACTTTACCTCTTGGTCAAAATTTGTTGCCCCGAATTCCTGTTTATCAAACAGCTCGAAACCAACATGTCCTTCTTTTGGGATTCCCATCGAAGCAATCGTAATACGTTCTTTATAAACAACTTCTTTGGGTACTTCAATAACGTTGTCTCTAGGAATCTTATAGGGAATTTTGTCTTTTTCTAGTTGCGCAACCACTTG
>JAQTOQ010000069.1 GCA_028713245.1 Sulfuricurvum sp.
CTTTATTGTTGCTTATCGGATGCAAAAATGATACGGCAGAAGAAGCGACTGTATCCACAGCATCGTTTCACCTCCTCGACACTCAAGGAAAATCCTATGTTGTTGAAAAACGAGGAACCAACTTTGCTCTTGATGCGGGAAATGACAAGGTGATACTTTTTGATATCTTTGCAACATGGTGCCCTCCCTGTCGCGCCGAAGCAAAACATCTCGGAAATTTACAAAAAAAATACGGTGATAATCTCATCGTCATGGGAGTCACTATTGAAGATGACGTTTCCAACGATGAACTCGAACAATTTAAAAAAACGTATGGCGGTAATTATCTCATCGCGAATAAAGCCGAAAATCAATCCCTTGCACGCTCTATAGCCTCTACAATCGGCGTAGGACAGCAATTCCCTATTCCATTGATGGTTCTTTATAAAAATGGCCAATACGTTACTCACTATGTTGGGGCAACGCCTGAAGAGATGATTGATAACGATATTGCGCAAGCGCTTGGCAAATAAGAATGTTTTCATTTATCAAAAAAGGGCTACAGAAAACGGTTGATGCTATTGCCGCCCTCATCCCTGAAAAAAAACTCACCATTTCAAAAAACGCGCTTGAAAACATCCTCCTCGAATCCGATGTCGAATACGATCTTGTTGAAATTATCATGCGAGAGATGTATCAAAACGAGATCAACCGTGAGCAATTACGTTCCAAACTCCTCTCAACGCTAAGTTTTGCTCAAAATACCCTTCCTAATAATCCCAACAAACCGACAGTAACACTGATCATCGGGGTCAATGGTGCCGGGAAAACAACCACAATTGCGAAGTTAGCGCAACACTATCTCAACAACGGTGAACGGGTTATTTTAGGTGCCGCGGATACCTTCCGTGCCGCAGCGATTGAACAGCTTACACGTTGGGCCGATAAACTCGAAATCCCGATCGTATCCTCCCGTCAGGGACATGATCCATCAGCTGTAGCCTACGATACGATCGAATCTGCAAAAGCGAGAGGCTTTGAACAAGTTATTATCGATACGGCAGGACGACTTCACACCCAAACCAACTTGGGTAATGAACTCAAAAAAATTGTCCGTATCTGCGATAGAGCACACACAGGCGCGCCACATCGTAAAATTCTCATCCTCGATGGAACACAAGGAAGCTCTGCCATTGCACAGGCAAAAGCGTTTAATGAAATGGTAGGCGTAGATGGTATCATCATCACCAAACTTGACGGTACCGCCAAAGGGGGATCGGTTTTTAGTATCGCGTATGCGCTACAGCTACCTATCCTGTTCATCGGTGTCGGTGAACAACCTGAACATTTGATACCGTTTGACAAATACGCATTTGTGGACGGTATTTTGGATGCGATTTATGTGGCAGAACAACCACAATAAAATAGTAATTGCTTTTTTAGTGTAATTACTTTATAATTACGTAAATAACATTTTAGGAGTTTACCATGACGATGCTCATTAAAATAGGAAACTCACAAGGGGTTAGAATCCCTAAAGCAATTATCAAACAAGCTCACTTGGAAAATTCACCTCTTGAATTTGAGGTCACAGCCCAAGGCCTTCTCCTAAAGCCTACCCAAAAGAAACCGCGAGAGGGATGGGCAGAAGCATTTAAACAAATGGCAGCTTCAGGTGATGATGCTTTACTCATCGATGACAGCTTAGATCTCGATTTTGAGGGATGGGAATGGTAAAATATCCGCAATACACGATTGTCCTTGTTAATCTCGATCCAACTATCGGTAGCGAAATACAAAAGACTCGTCCATGCGTCATTATCTCTCCCGATGAAATGAATCAATCTATTCGAACACTTCTTATAGCACCCATGACATCGACTTCAAAGCCTTATCCAAGCAGAATACTGATTAATGAGAATTCTTATATTGTTCTCGATCAGATTAGATGTATTGATAAAAGTCGCGTTATGAAGTTAATGGGGACAATTCCAGCATCCAATATTCCTCATCTCAAAGCTGCTCTCAAAGAGATGTTAGTAGATTAAAGGAGAGTAATTTAATGGCCAAGAAAAAAACAACTCTCTTTGAATGTCAGCACTGCGGGTTTACGACGCCTAAGTGGATGGGGAAATGTACCAACTGCGGTGGCTGGGATTGTTTGATTGAGCTTAATGAACAGCAGCAGGACATTGTCAAGCTTACCGCTTCGTCATCACCTCTTGCAGGTGCTAAAGCTCAAGAGATCACCAAAATAGAAGAAGAGAACGTCCAGCGCTACACTAGCGACGATGTAGAATTAGATATGGTTTTGGGTGGCGGGGTTGTTCCTGGCTCTTTGGTGCTCATCGGTGGTAGTCCTGGAGTTGGTAAATCAACGCTTCTTCTCAAGATCGGATCCAATCTCGCACGTCAAAACCGCAATATCCTCTATGTGTCGGGGGAAGAGAGTGCGGGACAGATCAAACTGCGTGCGAAACGTTTAAATGCCAATGTCGACAATCTCTATTTACTCGCCGAAATAAGCCTCGAAAAAGTTCTAACCGAACTGCATGAACGTTCTTATGAGTGTATCATCATCGACTCAATTCAGACCATGTATTCTGAAACGATCGGTTCAGCACCCGGTTCGGTGACACAGGTTCGCCAAATCACTTTTGATTTGATGCGTATTGCAAAAGAGCGTCAAATTGCGATATTTATCATCGGGCACATCACCAAAGAAGGGTCAATTGCAGGCCCGAGGGTTTTGGAACACATGGTAGACGTTGTCCTGTATTTTGAAGGGGATAGCGGGCATGAACTGCGTATTTTACGCGGATTTAAAAACCGTTTTGGTCCTACGAGTGAAATTGGTGTGTTTGAAATGCGTTCAGAGGGGTTGGTATCCGCAAAAGATATCTCTTCACGCTTTTTTAACCGCAGTAAATCCCAAAGTGGTTCTGCACTCACCGTCATCATGGAGGGTTCTCGTCCTATTGTACTCGAAGTACAGGCCCTTGTTAGTGACACTCATGCCCCAAATCCAAAACGCCAAGCTACGGGATTTGATAATAATCGTCTCAATATGCTGCTTGCCCTGCTGGAACGAAAACTCGAAATTCCTCTCAACAGCTATGACGTTTTTGTCAATATCACCGGCGGTATAAAAATCATGGAAACCTCTGCAGATTTGGCGATCCTTGCTGCGATTATCAGCAGTTTTCGCAACCGTGTTATCTCAAAAGAGACCGTATTTATCGGTGAAGTTTCTCTTGTCGGTGACATACGTGAAGTGTATCAACTCGATGTCCGTCTCAAAGAGGCAGCTTCTCAGCAAATCACAAAAGCGCTCATACCTAAAAAACCGCTCGAAAAAACCGCTATGAAATGCTATGAAATCGATGAAGTCAGTAAATTGTTAGAATGGTTTTAACCTAAATTACGTATAATAACTTCAATAATACCTAAAGGATAACCACCATGGCCGAATGCTTTATCGTTGCTGACCACAAATCCGAAGAACGCTATTCGAAACTCTCACTTGCATACACCACGCCTGAAGAAAAACAACAAATTGAAGATGCGATTGCAAAATGCGCAGAAGGGTGTTCTATAATACCAATAACCTATGGTGGGGATGTCACGCAGGGTAAAAAAATGATTACCATCGAATACCATGACGACGCTGATCGTGAAGGTGGTGAAGTCTTTGAAAAAATTTTACATTGCTTAGGAATCAAAGAATGCCATTAAATATAAACGGTTCAAATAAGAGTGCACTTCTGCTTCAAGAGTTTGTGAAAGGAAACGAGACTTTTCAGCAGACTTATTTTAAAAATAACGAAAGACAACTGCTCACTCTAGCACGAGATGGACAAAATCCTAGAGCGTTGTTCATAGGGTGCTCGGATTCACGTGTCATTCCTGATCTCATTGTTCAAACGCGTCCCGGTAATTTATTCGTCGTTCGTAATGTTGGAAATTTTGTCGCTCCCTATAAACCCGATGAGGATTTTCACTCCACAGCTTCAGCTATCGAATATGCAGTACATGTATTAAAAGTCTCAGATATTATTATCTGTGGACATTCGCATTGCGGTGCCATTGCGGCACTTTATCATTCTTTGTGTGATACAAGCATGATTCATACACATAAATGGCTGACATTAGGTGAAAAAGCGAAGACAATGGCAGTTACCGCATTGGGAGCAAATGCGGATCAGGAGGAATTGCTGCGGGCAACAGAGCGCTTCTCAGTAGTGACACAAATCGAAAATTTATTTACCTACCCGTATGTGAAAAAACTAGCTGAAGAAGAAAAATTGTTCATCCACGGATGGCACTACGATATTGAGACAGGTGCGATCGACTACTACAATCCTAACACCAAGCAGTTTGATCCGCTTAGTGATTTAGCGGAATAATTTTTCCATTGGGAGCTTTACCAATCCAAATACAAGAAAAGTGATGATAGGAAGTAGTTGGTAATGAAAATCGCAACTGCGGAGTAAACAACGGCATTGATCGTCGATTCCCCTACCCCACGTGCACCTCCGCTTGTGTGATAGCCTATATAACTTCCAATAGAACTTACGATAAAGCCAAATACTGCCGCTTTGATAACTCCCGTCATAATATCATCAAATTCACCCAAACGCATCAGCGTCTCTTGATACGCGATTGGATTGATTCCCAATACGTTCGTTGAGATGAAAAACGCCGATGATATGGCGATAAAGTCGAACCATATCACAAGCAATGGCAAAGAAATTACCGTTGCCACAATGCGCGGTGCTATGAGATACTCTTTGGAGTTGACCCCCAAAATATCAATCGCATCAATTTGTTCAGAGACTCTCATCGTCCCCAATTCTGCCGCCATCGCGCTGATTGAGCGAGAGATGAGCATGAGTGATGCAAAAACGGGTCCTAGCTCTTTGGTGATAGAGAGAAAAATAGTGTACCCGATAAAACTCTCGATCCCGAACTGATGAAATCCGCTGTACAGCTGTATAGCCTCAACCATTCCGGTAAACAGTGCCGTCAGCGTTACAACACCTACACATCCAAGGCCTATGACATCTATTTGTGTCAAAAGTATCTTTGGACGTCTCATGACGTGTGGGTACAGCGGAATAAGTCTCACTTGAAACAAAATAAACACGCCAAAATATTCAACCCTATCTAGAATCGTTAAAAAAGGGCGTCCGATAAGACTTAATAGTTTTTCCATCATGATCCTTTATTGAAACGAAACCATATCGTTGTGCATCGGGGTAATTTTTCCATTGATGTACAATCTTCCATTATTTAATGCGTCAAATTTATACCCCGAACCATCCATTAAAATTTGACAACTGGGACGTTGACTCAGTTTTACTTGGGCTTTCAAAGCCACTTTAGATACGACAGGTTCGATTTCATTGTGTATCATGAGTGACACTTCACTCGCACCGCCAAATCCACGTCCCTCTTTATCTTCTAAAAAATCTTTGGAGATTTTGCCCTCTGCCACGGCAAACGTTTTGTCCAATTCAATTTTATTGACTATCTGCTTTTCTTCTTTTGCTTCAAATACTTCTTGGGTGTTGGGCACCGTTTCCGTACGTATAGGTCCTCTAACAAGATTTAGCACCCCTTCGCTGGCTCCTCCAAAATAACGTTCGCTGCGACATTCACTAGGAACGAGATACACACCGTTATCCTCAACCACTAGCATTTGCTGATACTTACCACTCAACGCTTCTAGATTTGCAGGAGTAATATCACTGGATAAATAGATCAAATCTCCAGCATACGTGCTTATGCCTGCTAAAAGAATAAGGAAGTACTTCATCTAAAAACATCCTGATCGCTTAACCATAAAATCCATGAACGCTCTTTGATCTTGCCCACATCGATTAGACCGTCATTTTTGAGCTTATAGTATTCATAAACAACCGAAATTTTGCCATTTTTTGCGGCATCGATGTAGGGTTGCGGAACAATGATTTTGTACGATTGAGTGCTTGGACCTACACCTTCATCGTCGGCTTTATCCAACGCCAATACACCGAACAGCTCCTGATCTCTATTGGGTACTTTGATACGGACATGTTTTGCTCCATGATAGAGTGCCTGTCTGTATGCCTTTGGCAAATCACGATCGGGCATTTCCAGAGAGTTGTATCGGGTTGAACTTTGGAATGGCGAGCTGAACTCGTTTTTAATTGTGAAGCTTTTATCTTGCGCAGTGATAACAATGTCTGGATTTTCAATTTTTCCCTGAGAAATCGATCGGTTATAGGTGGTCACCGAGCACCCCGCAATGATCAACATCAAAAAACTAGAAAGTATAAGAGAACGCATTGGATTCCTTTAGTTTAACGAAAATGCTATTGATCTAAGTGTAACCAAAACCAGCTTAGGTATTTACTTCCCTTGTCGGTATGGCAATATTCATCACTATCTTGCTACAATAAAAGAATTATTTTGAAATCAGGAGCACTCAATGGCTGGAAAAGAACACGAAGACAAAGAAAAAGCCCCAGAAGGTGAAACAACAAAAAAATCGAGCAAAATGCTTTTAATTGTTATTGGTGCAGTTTTTGTGCTTATCCTCGTCATTGGCGGCGTTATTTTTGCTTTGATGTCTGGTGGCAAAGAAGAAGGTAGTAGTGCATCAGGTAAAGAAGTATCTGCACATGGTGATGAAAAAGCATCTGAGGGCGAAAAATCCGCACATTCTGGGGGTAGTTCAAATAATGAATCATTAACAAAAGTCGGAATCATGTTCCCGCTCGAGTTGTTCACCGTCAATCTCCTCTCTGAGAGCGGCAGACGCTATCTCAAAGTAGAAATGAATTTAGAGCTTGATGGCGAAGAACTCGCTGTGGAACTTGAAAAGAAAAAACCGGTTCTACGTGACGTCATTATCCGTATTCTATCCGGTAAATCACTCGAAGAAGTTTCCACCATCAAAGGTAAAGAAACGCTCAAAGAAGAGATCGTCACTGATCTCAACCAGCGCGTCAAAGACGGAAAAATTAAAAACGTCTACTTTACCGATTTCGTGGTTCAATAACTACACATGATCGGTATTGATCTCATCAAAATCGATCGGATGAAACGTCTCATGGAACATTTCGGCAATCGTGGACTGTATAAATTCCTATGTGAAAACGAAATAGCGCTCGTCAAAAATCCCCGTACCGCCGCAGGCTTTTGGGCAGCCAAAGAAGCATGTGCTAAAGCACTAACCTGTGGTATTGGGGCTGAGTGTGGGTTTCATGATATTATTATCTCCAAAACCGATAAAGGTGCGCCCCAACTCGCCCTGAGTGTAAGAGTCAAAGAAAATTTCAAAATAACTCACACTTCTATATCCATTACCCACGATGGCGATTACGCTATCGCCGTTGTGGCACTCGAATCAAATAACAAAGGAAAATAATGAATACAGTACAACAAAGAAGTAATAACCAATGTGAATTATGCGGTTCAACGGAAAGTTTAGACGTTTTAAACATCGGAGATGGAAGTGACGAGCAATCGCTTTATCTATGCGAAACATGCCGCACGCAAATCAGCAATCCCCAAACACTGGATGCCAATCACTGGCGCTGTCTAAATGACTCTATGTGGAGTGAAACACCTGCGGTACAAGTAATGTCGTACAGGCTCCTCCAAGCGCTTGGCAATCAAGAGCTGTTAGACATGATGTATCTCGAAGACAATCTTAAAACATGGGCAGACAGCGAAAAATTAAATGCAAGCAGTAGCGATGAAGGAGGAGTGATCGTTCACCGTGACAGCAACGGAACGATATTAGCAGAAGGTGATACCGTAACACTCATCAAAGATCTTGATGTCAAAGGGGCAGGATTCACTGCAAAACGTGGAACCATCGTCAAAAACATCCATCTTACCGATGATGCAAAATTCATCGAAGGCAAAATCAACGGAACCCAAATCGTCTTAGTGACTGCGTATATGAAGAAGGCTTTATAGTCCAGGCAAACGCGGAATAAGATTCATCTTCGACCATTTATAATACCAACCCCATGCAATCTTCATCCAATGCCCGATAATCGGCATTGGTAGCAAAAGCGTTTTTGCGTCGCTACGATACACAAAACTTGCAGCATTACCAGTATCCATCACACAAAGAATCGTTAAATGTTCTTGATAGCCTTTGGGTGTACCTCTTTTAAGACCTAATGCAATCGCGCTGTTGTGCGCACTGTTACGTGCCATTACCTCGGCTATGTGACCTTGTTTGGCTTTCCAGTCAGGTCCTTGCAATGCTGCAACATCACCAATCGCATACCAGCCACTGACCCCTTCAACTTCACAAAAATCATTAATACGGATAAACCCTGCCTCGTTTTGTGGCAAATCACTTGATTTGACAATAGGATGACCATCACCTGCAGGGATAAACATTGTTAGATCCGCTTCCAATAGGCTCTCATCCTCAAATACAATACCCTTTGCTTCAAAACGGGTTATCTTTTGACCGAACTTTGTGGCTATTTGGTCACGTTTAAACATGCTTCCCATCATGGAGAGTGCTTTATTTCCCATACGCCCTCCCGGCTGTGCCATCGGAGCAAAAAATGTCAGTTCAAAACAATCACGAACTCCTTTTTTTACTAACATATGATTGAGATTAAACAGCAGTTCAAACCCTGGTCCGCCACGTACACCGCTGGTGTCTTTTGGATTTCCACCAAAGCCTAGGGCAATTTTTCCACCACCTATTGATATCAAATGATCAATGCGCTGTTTAAGTAACAAAGATTGCTCAGGTTCGCCGCAAATGGAGAGGGTATGTTCTAATCCCGTA
>JAQTOQ010000070.1 GCA_028713245.1 Sulfuricurvum sp.
GAGTGACGGCGAACAAAAATCTCCGATCAGTAAGATAGCCTCTGATGTAGCCAAAGCACTGGGCGATCTTAAACACAGTGATGAAAGTGTCAAAAATCACACAAAAAAAGGGATAGTCGATCTGTTTGACAATGCCCTCAAACAAACCCCACCTCCGAAAAACGAAAATGATATGACCGCTTTTTTGAGCCGCTTTACGCTTAAGGCTTCAAAAAATCCCTGAGCGTTGGGGCTGATGATTGCCCTTGCGGCATAGTGTCCAGTCCAAGTGTCGTCTTCATCTTCATGTGACAACCACGACACTCACGAATTACTGCATGTTCTTTGACATTTATCCCTTCAATTTTGGCCACTGGATGACAGGCAAAACAATCACTTCCGCAATCTGCCATCTTGGCAGGATTAGCGGAATGGCACTTTATACACGTCATCATCGGTTTGTGACGTTTATCAAAATCAATATTTTTGAGTAATGCCGGATGACAAGTCATACAATCACCTGTACACCCCAAGGCTTGAATAGTAAAAATAAAAAAAAGCGTCATAAATATTTGTTTCATAAAAACAATTATGCCACAGATACAGTTATCTCATCATTTACAGCGTCAAAAACTACAGAGGCCCCCTCGATTACTTCACCACCCAGAATCAAATCTGCTAGTCGATCTTCTACAATCTCGTATAATGCACGTTTCAGTGGACGTGCCCCATAGACAGGGTCAAAGCCCGCTTGAGCAATATGACGTTTTGCTGCATCCGTAAGGGTAAGAGTAATATTGCGCTCCTCGACTTTTGCCATGATGTCTGCAAAGAATAAATCAACAATGCTCAGTATCTGACTTTCACCTAATGGATTAAAGACTACTACATCATCCAAACGGTTTAAAAATTCCGGTTTAAAATGCTGTCGCAATTCACCTAAAACCATCTCTTCAAGATTAGCATCACCATGATGCGCCATAATCTTATCACTGGCAATGTTAGAGGTCAATATAATGATCGTGTTGGTAAAATCTACCACAACTCCCTTATTGTCCGTAAGACGTCCATCATCGAGTACCTGAAGTAATATATTGAAAACATCTGGATGCGCTTTTTCAACCTCATCGAACAAGATAACGCTGTACGGTTTACGACGTACCGCTTCGGTAAGCTGTCCACCATCATCAAAACCTACGTATCCCGGAGGAGCACCGACGAGTCGTGATACCGCATGTTTTTCCATATATTCGGACATATCGATACGGACCATTGACTCACTGCTGTCAAAGAGGAACTTTGCCAACGTTTTTGCTGTCTGCGTTTTCCCAACACCCGTAGGTCCCAGAAATAAAAATGATCCTATCGGACGGCTCTTATCAGATAGCCCCGCTTTGTTACGTTTGATCGCACGGGCTACGGCATGGGTTGCTTTTTCCTGTCCTACGACATCGCGGTTTAGCTCCTCTTCGATGTGCAGAATTTTTTCTTTTTCACCTTGGAGCATTTTATTCACCGGAATCTTCGTCCAACGACTCACAACTCCCGCAATTGATGCTTCATCCACGCTGTTTTTCAACAACGTCCCCTGAGACTGCATGATTTTCCATTTCTCCGCTAACTGTCTTTCTTCCTCTTCGAGTTTTGGAATTTGACCGTGAGTGATTTCCGCTACTTTTGCGAATTCACCCTGCTGCTGTGCATTTTCCGCTTCACGTCGCTTGGACTCGATTTCACGCTTGATCTTCGATACTTTCTCAAATTCTGCTTTTTCATGCTCAAACTGCGCTTCAAGACTTCGGCGTTCTTCACTCACATCCGCAAGCTCCCGTACGATCTCCTCAAGGCGTTTGGTATTCGCGACACTCTCTTCCATCTTCAGCGCTTCGTTCTCTACTTGTAACTGTGTCATACGACGTTTCACGCTTGCAAGGGCATTGGGTTCAGACTCGATTTGCATACGCAATTCTGCCGCTGCCTCGTCGATCAAATCGATTGCTTTATCCGGCAAAAAACGATCGCTGATGTATCTGTCTGAAAGTTTTGCTGCCGCCACCAATGCTGAATCCGAAATCGTGATGCTGTGGTGCGCTTCTAGGCGCTCTTTGAGTCCGCGCAAGATTTGCAATGTCTGATTTACGCTCGGCTCCTCCACGTGTACCGGCTGGAAACGACGTTGCAATGCAGTATCCTTTTCAAAATATTTGCGGTATTCCTTTAGCGTTGTTGCCCCTATCGTATGCAATTCCCCGCGAGCGAGTGCCGGTTTAAGAATATTTGCCGCATCCATCGATCCCTCAGACGCTCCAGCACCTACAATGGTGTGAATTTCATCAATGAAGAGGATTATATTTCCGCTTTTTTTGACCTCATCAATAACTGCTTTGAGACGATCTTCGAACTCTCCGCGATACTTAGCACCTGCTATCAGGGCACTCATATCCAAGGCTACCACTCGCTTGTTTTGCAAACTAAGCGGTACTTCTTTGTTAATGATTCGCTGTGCGAGCCCCTCAACCAATGCTGTTTTACCAACCCCAGGTTCTCCAAGGAGAATCGGATTGTTTTTTGTTTTCCGTATCAGGATTTGCATCATACGGCTGATTTCTTCATCTCTTCCGATGACAGGGGAGAGTTTCCCCTCCACGGCTTCTTTTGTCAAATCAATCCCATATTTTGAGAGACTTTCTAGCATCTCGTCACCGGTTTGATCCTCAATCTTTTGCCCGCCGCGCATCGCTTCCAAGGTTTTACGCAGTTCAAAGACATCGGTATATTTTTCCAATACCTCTTTAAAGGGTGAGTGATTAAGATTTCCGATAAGAAACATATCAATAGCGATAAAGGCATCCCCATTCACTGCCATTTCAGCCGCAGAACGCTCCAGGGCATGAACAAAATTACGCGACAATCGGATACTTTCTTTCGTCACACTCGATACGCTTGGCAATTTAGAGGCAGCACTTTTGACATCCAATTCAATCGCTATTTTATCAATACCCATTTTTATCAAGGCCTGATTCAGAGGTGAATTACTGTTCGCTAATAATGCCCATAAAAAATGGATCGGCTCAGCCTCGCTGTTTTTATTATGCAACGCCAAAGAGATAGATGACTCTATCATCTCGGTCATTTGATGGGTTAGTTTTTCAAAAATATTTGACATACTTATTCCTTCTAAATTGAATTACAAATATTATAATACTTTGAGTCACTTGTTGTCAAGTCTATTTAGTGAACCTATTAAATCAAGAGAGAGGAGACCAATCCGATAGCTGCACCAAAAACACCCCCCCACACAACAAGCCATCCCAAATGCTCTTTCATCAATCCATGCAACATCTCTTTGACCATCAAAGGAGTGAGTTCTGCAAGGCGTAATTCGACTATCTCACCAATAGTTTGTGTCAACGTACCGCTTTCTTCGTGCATATGGGTATTAAGCGCACTTATAAAGGAGTCACTTTGCGAAATTTCTATGGTTGAGAGTTTTATTTTTGTAAGAAACGGTTCTTTAAGTTTTCCAATCAAGGCCTCACCGCCAAACATACCCAGCATTCCCCCCAGAGGTGATTCCATAACACTCAAAACAAGCGCATCATACGCAGGGGTAAAATCGGTTTGTTCTATAACAGGTGCCAAGTTGATCGCATGCTCTTGAGATTGGACAAACGCTTCAATTTTTTCCGTACTAAAAAACTGTTCCATTATGAGTGTTTTTAGCGCTTCTCGTATCGATTCAAACCGATCCAATATAATACCTGAACCGTATAAAAAGGGGACTTTTTCAAAGAGCATATGAATGGCCAATTGGTTGGTAACGGAACCTGAGAGGGCGAATAATCCGGCAGAACGAACCGCATTTGCTACCTCACCTTGCAGTAAATACGATCCGCCTACGAATCCAAAAGCGACGAAATTAGTTCCCCATCCTTTATCCATTGTTTCAACTCCTTGTGTTAATGCGTGTATTATACAAAAAAGGTTATTGTTCTGTAAAAAAGATGCCCAATGAAATTACATTCTATGTCAACACTACTCCAATCAGGTGAATCCTCTGCGATTTTAGGAGCCATAAAAACAGCCATTGATCGAAGCGATGAAGCACCGTTTTGGCAGCAAAAAACGCTTCCCTACTGTGAAGCAATATTAAGTGTTTTAATTCCTCTACGAGAGCAAAAACTCCTTTTTGACCCCGAAGGAAATCCTGCTCCAGCCTTAACGATGGAGCTATTTCTTCGTTGGTGTGATTTAATGAGCGTTAAAACCCTCGCATTCACACTGGCAAAAAGTAATACAACTGAAAAATTAATGCGCACCAAATATGATCTACAGCGTGCTACTGCATACGTGCCTATTGATTTGGAAGTTTTGGGAACATACTTGAGTGTGTACACGGTCAATTTGAGTGATGAGTCGATCGATTTTCCCATTAGTAACTATAATCTCCATATCGGAATGACCACATTGATCACAAATATTTTTAACGGGAACCAATAATGGAAGAAATCAAGCCTCTTAGTGTCAATACCTATCTCTCACACAGTGAGATCCAAACGTTATTAGAAAACGTCGACTTTATTGTTATGGCATCTCCCTCACTTCAAAGCGCACCTGACCCATCATTGCATTTTACCTTCATACTCAATACTGCCGAGCTTATCCCAGATGCTATCAAAGAACAACTGCTTGAAAAGTTTTGTTTTGATTACAACATAACGGATATGAAACACGTCCTTAACAACCGCGAACGCATAGCATTTGCAATGACTGCCCAAGACACGCCTATGCCTCAACATCTGGTCGACGATGCCAAGGCCAATACAATTCCTTGGAGCTTGTTACACATTATAGATTTTCTAGGAGAGTCAGAGGATTTTCAAGAAGCAAAAGACGGCCTCAGCGGATGGAGCTATAGCTATAACACTTAACTCTTACACATAGCCTCTATCTCTGCTACGCTCTTGACGATCGCACTAGAGAGATTCTCGTATCCCGTTTCCGTAATCAAAATATCATCCTCAATACGAATCCCGATCCCTCGATATTTTTCTTCTACCGTTACATCATCAGCTCGTATGTAAATACCAGGCTCAACGGTCATCACCATTCCAGATGCAAAGCAAAGACTCTCACCCTCATCATCAACATAAGGACAGGGATCATGCACATCTAATCCCATCCAATGCCCTATTCCATGCGGTGCATATTTTTTGTGTGCATTGGCTTCAAGCAAATTCTTACGTTCACCGCTCAAAATTCCTAGATCAATTAATGCTTGACACAGCAACTCCTCACTGTATTGCTGCAACCAATCACGTTTCACACCTGGTTTCATCGCTTTAATAATTTCTAACTGAACGTCAAGAACTTTTTCATACACATCACGCTGTGCCTCAGTAAACTTTCCATTAACTGGAAAAGTCCTCGTAATATCACTGGCATACAATTCCCACTCACATGCTGCATCTATCAATACTAAATCCCCATCTCGTAGGATATCACGATTGTCAACACAGTGAAGGGTATTAGCATTATTACCCCCTGCTACAATCGCTCCATAGGATTCAGCTTGCGTACCATTTGATTGAAATACATAACTCATATGTGCTTGAAGCTCGTATTCATGCATTCCCAGTTTTGATATTTGCATCGCTTTATGATGTGCTTTTGCAGTCAAGTCAATTGCTTTTTTAATTTCTGAAATCTCTTCGTGGCTTTTAATCAATCTTTGTGTTCGAATCAAATGGGTCACATCATACATAGCTTTAATATGACGTTTCACCCCACGGGTTTCATGCAGTTCTTTAGCACTTTTTTTTGCTTGTAAAATCCATGAAGAGTCATCAAATAAGTCAATATACAAAGCTATATGATCACGTAAAATTTCTTTGATTAATAGCGAATATGTATGAATATCGTATACTTCATCTACACTAAAAGCCTCTAACGCCTTTTCAACTCCCAGTCGTGAACCGTTCCAAAGAGCATGCTCTTCATTGTAGGGTTCTACAAATAGAATACTTTTTGAAAATTCTTTAGTTTTTACTAAAACCAGCAGCGAATTGTCCTCTCTAAAGCCGCACATATAATAAAAATCGCTATTTTGCCGATAAGGATACTCGGTGTCATTGGATCGAGTTTGTGGAGAGGCGGAAGCGAGGATTATGACCCCCTCTTCTAAAGAGCTTAGTAATTTTTGACGTCTTAGTTCATAGTGTATTTCATTCATGAGTGACATTGTGCCACAAATGAATCAAGGGTATATTAAAAATTACGTTCTAGTAATTTGTGTACTTTTAAAATTGTTACAATACGATCGGATTGTTTACCAACACCATCGATCATAGTTTCTGCTTCAGAAACCGTTTCAGGAGCAGGTCCAATATCACGTTTTGGCATACGAATCGCTTCTGTCAGGCGATCGATAACAAATCCAGCAACATCATCCCCGCTTTTCATAACAATAAACCGTGTTTCTTCGGTGTGTTTTTGGGGCATTAATCCAAAACGGGCACGTAAATCAATCAAGGGTATAACCGAGCCACGAAGATTGAATACACCCAAGATGTATGTTGGTGTTTGCGGCACTCTCGTACAGCTAATTGGCTTGATGATTTCTTGTATACTTAAAATGGGTATCGCAAACTCTTCTTCCCCAACGATAAATCCAACTAGCTGAATAACTTCATCAATTTTAGCTTCATCGCCTAAAAGTGCATTGTTTTGCCTATTAATAACTTGTTGCAATTGATCACTCATGATTACAGCCCCTCATTAAATTTAATATTACGTTTAACAACATTCAGTAAATACTCAAAAGAATATGGTTTAGTAATATATTCCACCATACCGGATTCAACACCACGCATACGATCCGCTTTTCCTGCACGTGACGTAACCGCTATCAGAGGAAGATTTTTGTACTTATTGTACTTCTTAATCTCAGCGGCCAATGTATACCCATCCATACGCGGCATTTCGATATCAATGAGCATTGCGTCAAAGAAATGATCGCCCTGCTTTAGGATGTTCATCGCTTCCACCCCATCAACCGCTTCTACGAGCGTAATACCCGATGATTCAAGTGATTTTCTCATAATCGTACGATCTGTTTTTGAATCATCAACAATCATGACGCAGTAGTCACTAGCACTGTTTTTAACACCCAGTTGTTTACTAGCTCCACTTTCCGTACCTACGGTCGATTTGACCGATTTAGCCATTTGCATAAGGGCAGCAACATCGACGATCAGTGTCACGCCACCATCCCCCCGAATCGTTGCGCCAGCGATACCTTCGATCCCTTTGAGATACTCTCCAAGAGACTTGATAACGATCTCTTCTTGCCCGATTAACGTATCAACAATGAGACCGATTTTACTCTCTGCAAGTCCTAGAACAACAACATATGCATGCTCACTATTATCAAAAACACGTTCAACTTCGAAGATGTCCCCGATGTGCACCAACGAAAGAACTTCATCCCGAAGACGCATAACCGAACGGTTCTCAACGGTATAAATTTCATCTTTACTGATACGAACCGTCTCCAAAACCGATGCTAGAGGAATCGCATAATATTCCTCTTGAACCCCAACAAGCAGCGCTTGAATAATTGCTAGTGTTAATGGAATTTTGAGTTTCATCGATGTACCTTGACCCAATTCTGAGTCAATATCAATCATACCGTTGAGTTTTTCGATGTTTGTTTTAACAACGTCCATACCAACACCACGTCCCGATACGCTCGTTACTTGCGCAGCGGTTGAGAAACCAGGACGGAAGATAAGGCCATAGGCCTCTTTATCGCTCATCCCATCTGCTTCTTTATCCGTTATGAGACCTTTTTCTATTGCTTTTAATTTAAGCATATCGATATCGAGACCTTTACCGTCATCAATAATTTGGATAACAATATGATTGCCTTCATGATACGCTTTAAGCTTTATAGTACCGCCCTCGGTTTTTCCATTCGCTAAACGAACGTCGCCAACTTCAATTCCATGGTCACATGAGTTACGAATGATATGTACCAACGGATCACCGATCTCTTCAACAATCGATTTATCCAATTCCGTATCTTCACCAGAAATTTCAAGCTCAATTTTTTTGTTCAATTCACGAGAGAGATCTCGTATCATACGTGGAAATTTATTGAAAACTTTTCCAATTGGCAACATACGTGTTTTCATAACAGCTATTTGCAGATCAGTTGTTACCAGAGAAACAATCGAAACAACTTGGTTAAGCTCCTCGAGAAAGGCTTCACCCTCATAGCGTTCTTCGACATCATCATTGATCTTGATTAAGCGGTTTTTACCAAGGACGAGTTCTCCAATGAGATTCATCAAGTGGTCAAGGCGTTTAACGTCAACACGAATTGTTTGTTCAACCGTTGCCCCTTTAGCATCCGTATCTTCTTTTGGTTCTGCTTTACGCGGTGCCGCAGGCGCCGCAGCCGGTTTTGCAACAGTAGCTACTTGTGTTACGGGTTCAGGAACTGGCGTCGATATAACTTCATCAGGAACAGGTGTTGGTGCTGGCGCAGCAGGAGCTGTATTTTCACTTGCTTTATTAGCATGTTTTGCTGCAGCTTCTGCATTCTTGATCGTAATTAACCGCTCAATCTCTGCCTCAACTTCAGCGTCACTCATCCCCGAATAATCGGGCTCCGCTTCATCTTCTGCATCACTGACAGCAGGAACAGTCCCTGCACGCTTGGCGACCACTTCTGCATTCTTGATCGTAATTA
>JAQTOQ010000071.1 GCA_028713245.1 Sulfuricurvum sp.
TGCAGCAACAAATAATGCGAAACAAATGGTCAAAACGTTGACGGTCAAGTATAACAAAGCGCGACAAGAATCGATTACAACAGAACTTATTGAAATAATAAGCGGTGTTGAGTCGATGAAATAATGATGGAGGAAAGAATGATTGGTAAAATTGCTCAAGTAATTGGTCCTGTTGTTGACGTTGATTTCGAAGGTACCCTTCCTGCAATCAATGAAGCAATAGAAGTAAATGTTAGTGTTGATGGAAAGACGACTCGTCTTGTTCTAGAAGTAGCTTCTCACCTTGGTAACGGTCGTGTTCGTACGATCGCTATGGATATGTCAGAGGGTCTTGTGCGTGGTCTTGCAGCTACTGCTACAGGCGCTCCGATTAAAGTTCCAGTCGGTGAAAAAGTACTTGGACGTATTTTTAACGTTATCGGTGAAACTATCGATGGCGGAGATGAAATTGTTGATTGTGAAAAATGGTCTATCCACCGTTCACCACCACCACTCATCGAACAAAGCACAACAACAGAAATGTTTGAAACGGGTATCAAAGTTGTTGACCTTCTAGCACCATACGCAAAAGGTGGCAAAGTTGGTCTCTTTGGTGGTGCTGGTGTTGGTAAAACCGTTATTATTATGGAATTGATCCATAACGTTGCTCACGGGCACGATGGTCTTTCTGTATTTGCGGGTGTTGGTGAACGCACACGCGAGGGTAATGACCTTTACCATGAAATGAAAGACTCTAGCGTTTTGGACAAAGTTGCACTGTGTTACGGTCAAATGTCAGAGCCTCCAGGAGCACGTAACCGTATTGCCTTGACTGGTTTGACTATGGCAGAGTATTTCCGTGATGAAAAAGGGCTTGATGTATTGATGTTTATCGATAATATCTTTCGTTTTGCACAATCAGGTTCTGAAATGTCAGCTCTTCTTGGACGTATTCCATCAGCCGTTGGTTATCAACCGACATTGGCTCGTGAAATGGGTGCATTGCAAGATCGTATTACATCAACTAGTAAGGGTTCTATCACTTCGGTTCAAGCGGTATACGTACCTGCGGATGACTTGACTGACCCGGCTCCGGCTTCTGTATTTGCTCACCTTGACGCAACAACGGTTCTTAACCGTAAAATTGCTGAAAAAGGGATCTATCCTGCCGTTGATCCATTGGATTCAACGTCACGTTTGCTTGATCCACAAATCGTTGGTGAAGAACACTACGGTGTTGCTCGTGGTGTTCAAAAGACACTACAAAAATACAAAGATTTACAAGATATTATTGCAATTCTTGGTATGGACGAGCTATCTGAAGAAGATAAATCAGTTGTTGAACGTGCACGTAAAATCGAGAAATTCCTTTCTCAGCCTTTCTTCGTAGCGGAAGTATTCACAGGTTCTCCTGGTAAATACGTTAAACTCGAAGACACCATTAAAGGATTCAAAGGAATTCTTAATGGTGACTATGATCATTTGCCAGAAAGTGCATTTTACATGGTTGGCAATATGAATGAAGCGATCGAAAAAGCTGCAAAACAGAAAAGCAAGTAATTGCTTTTCATCCTAAAGGATAGATAGTGCATACTCTAGAATTAGAAGTGCTAACACCAAGTGGTTTGATTTTTCATGGTACTGTTAAAAGTGTAACAGTTCCTGGAGAAGAGGGTGAATTTGGTGTTCTACCTGAGCACGTGGGATTAACAACACTGCTACAAGCGGGTGTTATTGATATCATTAAAGACAACGGTAAAAAAGAATCAATTGTCGTAAATTGGGGTGTCGTTCAAATTGCTAATAATTTGGTAACAGTTCTAGTAGATGGCGCCGTCGCTATTCGTGGTGATAGTGAAGGTGAAATTGCAAAAGCACTTGAAGAAGCAAAAGAACTTATTACAAGTGTTGCAGATTCTAACTCTTTGATTGCGTCTGTTTCAGCGCGTATTGAGTCTGCTTCTCACCACCAGAATCACTCACATCTGCTCTAACTCTCATGTTTGAGCTTCTTTCAGATTTTATATCTAAGAGTCATCCGGTAACACTTGTTGTGTTGTTGGTGCTCACTCTCTATTTTGTAATAATTAACTGGGTTTTCTTTTATCGATGGCTGGGTCTTAGTCAATGGATTGCGCAAGAAAATGAGATGCTAGAATCACTCTTAATGGGTTCACAACGCCTTAATGAGTATGCTTTTCTAAACCCATTTCTTAAAAGCGGTACTGCTCCTTCTAAAGCTCTTTTTGATTTAGCACAGTTCGCGGCCACAAAAGAAGCAACAAAAGGGTTGACGGTACTTTCTGTTGTAGCTTCAACAACACCATTTATTGGTCTTTTTGGTACAGTTGTCTCTATATTGGATACTTTTAAAAATATTGGACAAACAAGCGGGACCATGAACATTATTGCTGCGGGAGTTTCCGATGCACTGGTTGCAACGGCATCGGGTATCTTTGTAGCCATTTTTGCCTACAGTTACCATCAGATTTTAAAGCGTCAGTCATTTGAAATAGTGGGTCTTATTCGTATGCAAAGTGATTCATTACTTTCTAAAGCCAACTAAATATGTACGATGGAGACGATAAACCGGAACTCAATATAACTCCTCTTGTTGATGTAATGTTGGTTTTATTGGCCATTTTAATGGTCATATCGACTAATATTATTTATGAAGAGTTAATTAACCTGCCAAAGGGTTCGGCTCAAACGGAAGTAAAAGAGAAAAAACAAATTGAGATCCTTATTAATGCATCTAAGGAAATCAAAGTCAATAATCAAACGTTTGACTTTTTGACTTTTAGTGACAATTTCAGATTATTTTCCAATAATTTTTCACGCGAAACTGTGGTACGTATCAGTGCTGATCATACACTTGATTACGGTGATGTGATGAATATTATGAGTGCTGTAAAGCGTTCAGGTTTAACGAATATTTCACTCGCAACCAGCGGTTGAATTCATCTAAAAACTAGCTCTAGAGTATTTTTTACATGAATTTACATTATCAGCGTTATTTCTTGCAAAGTGGTATGATCACTTTTTTTCTTATTGGCTTGATGTGCTTATTTTTCATGAGTGATGTTTTACACTCTTCTAAACCAGATACTTTTGCGATGAAAAAAAGTGATGTCATCTCTGTTTCATTGGAGGATACTCCAGCACGTGTTTCTGAAGGGATATCTCCATCGGCACCAGTAGTACAAAAGCCAGTTAAGGAAGTAGAAAAAATATCTGTTGCACTAAATCCTGTAAAGGAAATTGTTCCTGCAATTGATGACCTTTTTGCAACAGTAAAGACTGCGAAAAGTAAGCCAAAGCCACTTGATAACTCAAAGCAGGTGTCAGAGTTGAATGCGCTTGAAGAAAAGATTTTGACAACGAAACGTGATACAAAGTTTTTTGATAAAGTTAAAACGCTTGAATTGGCTAAATCTGGTGTGAAAATGGTATCATCTTCAACGGGTCCTGTTGTTAATGAATACAATGCAAAGATACAGGGGATTATTTATGCTAATTTTCATCCAGCAAGCGGTACCGAAGGATTTGCGGCGCGAGTTCGTATATTGCTGAGTCCTAATGGAAAATTGTTGTCGTATCGTGTTATTAGCTATTCTGGAAATGCTGCATTTAATGCAGAAGTAGATTGGTTAAAAGAACGACTGCGTCAAGTTGGACTGCCACAACATCCACAAGGGGAAGAAGCAGTTTTTGAGATTATATTAACCGCGAAGGAATAAAATGCGATTTTTAATTGTTTTGGTTTTATGCTTATTTTCTTTATGGGGAGCTGATACTACATTAGAAGTGACAAAAAATGTAGGGGCTTTACCACGATTAGCTGTTGAGGATGGAAGTCCTGCGGCCGATGATTTAGGAATAAAGTTCCATAAAATGCTTACTGCTGATATGAATGTGGTTTCTTTGTTTGAGGTTGATAATAGCTACGCTCAACAAGGGCTAGAAAGCAAGTACCCTGCGGTTATTCATAAAGATGCGGCGTATGTATTGCGCTATCGCTTGATTACCGATGGAAGCGGCGGATACAAAACGGATGTGAAATTACTGCAAAATGGGTTAGAACTGTTCAGTAAAATGTACTATTTGAAACAAAGTGAGATGTTGGTTTTTCTGGCACACTCGGTTGCATACGATATTAATGCGAAAATGGGAGGTTCCCCTCTGGAGTGGATGAAGCGTAAAGTAATTTTTGTTCGCCTCAGCGGACCACGCCGCTCAGAGATTGTTGCGGCTGATTACACATTATCGTACCAAAAAGTTGTTTTGAGCGGCGGAATGTATGGATTTGCAAAGTGGGCAAATCGTGAGCAAACCGATTTTTACTACACTTCCTTGAGTGATTTTCGCCCGACAATTTATAAAGTTAATTTGGCGACAGGTGTAAAAGCAGCGGTTATTTCTTCAGATGGGATGGCGGTTTGTTCGGATGTGAGCGAAGATGGCAATAAGCTGCTCATGACATTGGCACCCACGGGTCAGCCTGATATTTATCTTTATGATCTTCGGACAAAAGAGAAAAAAAAGTTGACTGATTATTCTGGTATCGATGTAAGCGGACAGTTTATGGGAGACGACAAAATTGCTTTTGTCTCCAATCGTATGGGTAATCCAAATATTTTTTCTAAAAAAATGGAGGGAACAGCGGTTAATCAGCTTGTTTTTGAAGGAAAAAACAATTCTACTTGCAGCGCTTATCATAATTTACTGGTGTATAAGGCACGGGAAGGCAATGGTGTGTTTAATCTTCATCTGATTTCTTTGAATGATAATATCATTCGACGTTTAACAAGCAGCGGCGAAAATGATTATCCACGTTTTTCCTACGATGGTGAGGCGATATTGCACATCAAGCATGAAGGGGCTCACAGTATGGTGGGGATTATCCGCTTAGGGGTGAATAAAAGCTTCGCTTTTCCATTGAATATTGGGCGATTGCAGTCCATTGACTGGTGATTAACCCAAATTTAGTTATAATTACCGAAATTTAAAACAAAGGCACCCTATTATGAAAAAGGTTGTATATTTAAGTGCAGTACTTGCTGCTTTAGTGTTTAGTGGATGTGGTAAAACTCCTCAGATTGATGCGACTGTTAATGGCAATGCTGCAGGCAATGGTAGCAATAATGGTGCTACTGCAATACAAACAGCTAATACGGATGCTTCTGCTGTTATTGCACCGATTACAAATGCACCTGCAGCGGATGCTGGAACTACAGGAGCGAATGCTGCTGGAAGTACAGTAAATATGCAAATTGTTAACATTTTATTTGATTACGATAAATTTGATATTCGTGAAGATATGATGGCTTCTGTAAAAGGTAATGCTGGATTGTTGAAGGGTAAAACTTTCAAGCTTGAAGGTAATTGTGATGAGTTCGGAAGCGATGAATATAATTTTGCGCTTGGATTGAAGCGTGCAAACGCAGTTAAGACAGCTTTAGTTAATGAAGGTATCGCTGCTGAATCTATCAGCATGGTGAGTCTTGGTGAAGGTAACCCTACGTGTACAGAAAAAACACAAGTGTGTTGGGCTAAAAATCGTCGTGTTGAAGTAAAATTACCGTAAATGCGACTCATTGTTGTAATTTCATTAGTCTCCTCGTTAGTACTTGCATCGGAGCCATCGGTTTTTGGTGCCGGTAACCTTAATTCCCCTGATCCTTATGGCCTTACTTCTGAAGAAAAATTGATTCTTGATAATAAAAAAGAGATTCAATCCGTTGTACAAAAAAACAATCTTCAAAGTGCAAAAGTGGAAACTGTTACTGAGCGACTTGATGGTTTGCAAGCTGTTGTAGAAGGCCTTGGCCAAACAGTAAATGAGCATAAAACAGTACTTGCAAAAATTGCTGAATCATCTGCAAGTGATGGAAAACTTGCTCTTACTATGGAAGAACTACAAAAGCAAAGCACGGCTAACACGGAAAATATTACGCAGTTGAAAACATTAATAGAAGAACTTTCGCATGTAGTGGATTCGGTGAATGCATCGTATGTTACTAAAGAGGACTTTTCACAACTCGTGAAGCAACTTAAAATGAAGCTTCCTGTAAAAATAGAGTCCAGCGTAAAAATGGATCCGGTTACGATTGAAAAGAAAGCTAAAGAGTTGTTTGATCAGCAAAAGTATGCAGAGGCACAAACTTATTACGAAACATTGATTCAAAAAAAGGTTAAAGTTTCCGAATCTAATTTTTGGATCGGTGAGAGCTATTTTAAGCGTAAAGAGTACAAGTCGGCTATCGCTTATTATAAAGAGAGTTCATCGCTTAATGATAAAGCAGCACATATGCCGACGTTGCTTTTACATACGGGGAACTCAATGGAAGAAAATGGTGATTTGACAAACGCGAAAGCGTTTTATAAAGCAACTGTTAGTAAATATAGCGGTAGCGGTGCCGCTAATGAAGCTCAGGATCGACTCTCTAAGTTAAAGTAGCTATATGTCCCTTTTCAGGCTAAGTATAGCTAATTGTGCTAGAATCTCATTTATATTAAAATTTGTAAGGCAAAGAAATGGCAATTGAAGAAAATCAGATCGTTTCGATCGAATACGAAGTCCGTGACGGACAAGATGTTGTAGACAGTAATGTTGGCGGCGCGCCACTGGTATTTATGTTTGGTAAAAGTCAAGTTATTCCAGGGCTTGAATCAGGTATTGCACATATGAAAATCGGTGAAAAATCTGATGTATTAGTAAAAGCTGCAGATGCATATGGCGATTACAACGATGAAGCAAAGCAAGAGCTTCCATGTGAGCAATTTGCAGGTATCGATTTGAATCCTGGTATGACACTTTATGGACAAGGTGAAGATGGCGGTACGGTTCAAGTAACGGTTATGGCAGTCAATGGCGAGACTGTTGTTATTGATTTTAACCACCCATTAGCGGGCAAAGACTTGATGTTTACTGTAACAATCAATGATGTTCGTGATCCATCTGCTGCAGAAGCTTTAAGCGGTATTCCTGCTGAAAATGCTGTCGATGATAGTGGATGTTGTGGAAGCGGTGGTAATCACGGCTGTGGATGTCACTAATTTCTTAACTGCTTCAAACGCCTCCGTGGAGGCGTTTAAAACCGCAAATTTATTAAAAGCTCTATCGGTTAATGCCATGATAATTGGCGAGCGTGGAACCGGAAAACTTACACTAGCGCGTTATATTCTCCCTCAAGCTCCTATTGTTGATGCAAGCTGTTTTGATGAGCTTCTTGATGCGGTTGAACGACACAGTGAGATTATTATTCATCGACTTGATGATGTTGCTAATCTTAAACGTTTAATAGATGCGTTAGTCAAAAGCAAAACGAGAGTGGTTGCAACGGGTGGGTATCGTTATACGCAAGAGCAGTTGGATGAGATATTTTCGGTACGTTTGGTGTTACCGCCTTTGAATCAACGGCTTGAAGACATTGAACTTTTAATAAATTTGTTTATAGAAGAAGTCAAAAATACCTTTGGGAGAACCGATGGGTTTAATGCACAGGATTTTGTCCCTGATATAAGTGAAAATGCCATTTCTTTACGACGACAAGTTTATTTGCATTATTTGTTGAACAGTATCAAAGAAAATGATTTGATGGGAATTGTGGAACATTATTTGGTCGATCAGTTGGGAAGCAACAATGATTACCGAAAATTTCTCCATTTGTATGAAGTTCCGTTGATCCGTGCGGGAATCAAAAAGTTTAAATCACAACTACAGCTTGCAGATAAGTTGGGGCTTAATCGTAATACGTTACGTAAAAAAATCGCTGATAATAGCGACTATCAATTTGATTTAAAGGATATTTAGTGGATCATAAAAGAATAGCCATGATTTTCCCAGGGCAGGGAAGCCAGAGCATTGGTATGGGTAAATCATTTTATGAAAATAGTGCTATTGCGCGTGAGATGTTTGAAAAAGCAGGTGCGCGTATCGGAATTGATTTTACAAAATTATTGTTTGAAGAAAACGATCAGTTAGATAAAACAGCATACACTCAACCTGCTATTTTGTTGATTTCTTTGATTGCGTATCGATTGTTTCAAGATGCGATGCCAACAAAGCCCGTTATGTTGTTGGGACACTCGCTAGGTGAGTTCAGTGCGTTGAGTGCTGCTGGTGCGATTGATTATGTAGATGCGGTTGAATTAGTGCATAAACGTGGTACATTAATGCAGGCTGCGTGTGAAGAGATCGATGCGGGAATGATGGCAATTTTAGGGTTAGAAGATGACGTTGTTGAACAGGTTTGTGCAACGGCAAACGCAGAAGGTAAAAAAGTATGGCCTGCCAACTTTAACCAAAACGGTTAGCTAGTCATAGCGGGCTTAAAAGCTGACTTGCAATCGATGGAAGCGACGTTCAAAGAAGCGGGTGCAAAGCGTGTGCTGTTACTGAATATGTCCATTGCAAGTCACTGTCCACTTCTCTCT
>JAQTOQ010000072.1 GCA_028713245.1 Sulfuricurvum sp.
CAAGAACCTATTACTGAAGAGTTTGACTTGTATCGCACACTCTCATCTATGCGAGAAAACAACTATGCAGGAGCCGGTCGATGGCTCGATAATCATTACAAAGATCGCCCGCTGTACCTTGGTATGAAGATTATTATTGCATCGGAACTTGGAATGGAGGAGAAGGGACGAAAAGCATCCGAAAAACTAACCGCGATGCAGCCTCATGACATGCTACCACACCTATTTTACATTGATACCCATTTCAATGACACTCCTCCAAAAGCCTATGCCCGTTCTTGCATCAATTATCTCAAAAATCAAAAATTTTCGTACGATGATTTTGATTTCGGTCCACAGATCATCCGAGACCGAGGGGTATTAATGGCAGCTCTCACAGGTTCTTTGACCCCGATGATACAACGATTGGAAGAGAGGCTCCAATCAACCTCGCAAAATCGTGCCAATTTGACCAACGCCTTAGCATTGGCACATTTTTACAATCAGGACTTTGAACAATCGTATGCTTTATATAATGAGGCTATTGATACGTATGGACTGAAAGATGAAAAAACGTACTACATGGGAGCATTGGCTTCTATTGGGGCTGGGCATTATCAGAATGCCATTTCTTTATTTCAATTATCTAAAATAACTAACCCAAGTTATCTCGAGGGACGCTATGCGCTAGGACTTCTGTATATGCAAGTCCAAAACAATCCAGCTGCGGTTGTTCAATTTAGTAAAATGGGAGACAAAGGATTTAAATCACGGACGTTTGATTTTAAAATTGACACGGATAAACTTGCAACCCAGCCCCAGCAATACCATCCGTTGTGATACAAGCGAGGTAAATCTCTTTTTAAGCCGAGGCAAATTGCCCAATAACACTTTCTCCTGCACGTACGTTACCGCCAGGGTGAACTGTGATTGTTGCAGAATTAGGGATATAAAAAATCGTTCGACCTTTGGCTAAAAAGCCATACCGACAACCCTCTTTCATTTTTTGCTCATTATCAGCTTCTATTGCGATTGAAAAACAGCTTTGGTCACTCATATGCTCAATGTATATTTCTTCACCGTTCATAGAACGAAAGGACAATACTGCCTTCTCGTTGAGGGTATCTGAAAGAGGGCTGTACAGAGGGAGAGAAACCCCATGCCGTATTTGATACCCGTCAACAACACCATCAAATGGTGCACGTAGCATAGAAACGTCCCACAAGCTATTGAGTACTGTCACTTTCTTCATCATCTTTTCATTGATCAAGGTCTCTTCAACACCCAAAACGATCCCATCAACACTGCTTAGAATTGAGTTGGACTCATTAATTGTTGTTGTTCTCTCCGGATTACGATAAACAATCAGCAACCCAATCAAGAAACCACCACTTATAAATTGAAACAAATGCAGCGTAGTCATAGTAAAAAAAAGGAACAACGTGGCTAGCAATGCAACTGGTAGCCATCCACGTTTTGAGAGGATAAAGGTATCATTTTGAATCATCATAATAGGTCCTTATTCGCCAATTTTTCCACTCGCTATATCTTTTGCCGTTGAGTCTTTACGAGCTTCAAGCTTTGTCTCTATTTCATTGTCTGTTTCAAATTTCTGGATAATTTCGCGAACTTGATCACCTGTAATATTTTCGTGTTCATATAAAAGCTCAACCATTTTCTCTATTGCATCACGATATTCTTCAAGACGTTCTTTGACTGATATATAATGTTCATTGAGAGAAACCTTGATAAACGTATCCATGTCTTCAGCCATTTTTTCGCTGTATTCTCTGGGTTGTGCCATACCGCCGCCCAAGAAGCTACTACGCTGTTTTTCTAGCACCATAAGACCTGCGACGTCACTCATCCCATAGACTTGGACCATTGCTTTGATAATGTCTGTACTGCGTTCCAGATCATTAGCGGCACCCGTACTGATTTCGCCAAAAAAGATCTCTTCAGCCGCGCGACCACCCAACAATACATCCACTTCTGCCCATAGTTCATGGCGCTGCATGAGGTATTTATTCTCTTCAGGGGTATTGAGGGTGTATCCAAGAGCCGCAAGTCCGCGAGGTACGATAGAAACCTTGGAAACTTTTTTAGCACCCTTCGTGGTTTCTGCAAGAAGGGCATGCCCACTCTCGTGATACGCTACGATACGCTTTTCTTTTTCATCGATACGACGACTTTTCTTCGATAATCCAGCGATGGCACGCTCAACAGCTTCACGTAAATCTTCTTGACGAACTGTTTTTTGACTCTTACGCCCGGCTAGCAACGCAGCTTCATTAATAATGTTTGCCAAATCAGCCCCTGCAAGACCAGCAGTAAGACGGGCAATTTCTTCTACATCGGTATCAGAATCTCGCTTAATTACTTTTATATGAACATTCAAAATATCGATACGTCCTTGAAAATCAGGCTTATCTACCAATACTTGGCGGTCAAAACGACCTGGACGCAATAATGCTGGATCGAGTATTTCAGGGCGGTTAGTAGCGGCGAGGATAATGATCGGGGTATCTGTCCCAAAGCCATCCATCTCTGCGAGGAGTTGATTGAGCGTTTGTTCACGCTCATCATTGCCTCCCATCATACCACCTGCTGCACGACTTTTTCCGATAGCATCGATCTCGTCAATGAAAATGATGGAAGGGGCATCTTTTTTAGCTTGTTCGAACAAATCACGAACACGTGCTGCACCCACCCCTACAAACATCTCAATGAAACTCGAGCCTGACACAGAGAAGAAAGGAACTTCTGCCTCACCGGCAACTGCTTTTGCAAGTAATGTTTTACCTGTTCCGGGGCTACCTACAAGAAGGACACCCTTGGGAATTTTTGCACCCAATTCAACATAACGATCCGGAAAGCGTAAGAAATCAACGATTTCTAGAACCTCTTCTTTTGCTTCTTGAACACCAGCAACATCCGCAAATTTTGTTTTCGGCTTTTCAGAATTTACGAGCTTTTTAGAGCTGCCCATACCTAAGATACCGCCACCCATGCTTTTTTGCATACGTCCGGCAAAAAACATCCATATTGCAATAATAATAAGAAAAGGAAACAGCCAACCAAACATTTCCGTAAACCAGTTGCTCTCACTAAATCCAGTGTAATCAATACCTTGTGCATCCAATAGTGGGATAAGTGTTTGGTCAGGGCCAACAATACGCGTAGTGTACGCTATTTTTCCATTAGTATCGCTACCGATAGCACGTATATACGATTGACCGATCGATACCTTTTGCACCTGCTTATTATTTATCAGCCCTTTTAATTCGGCATAACTCACTTCTTGGGTTCGTGTAACCGCTTGACCATTAATTTTTCCTGCAAGACCGCTTTCATCGCCAACAAAGGCTTTAAACAGCATTATCACCACAACTGAAAATATCGCAAAGGTAATTAGTGGATTTTTGTTAAAAAAATTGTCGTTTTTCCCCGGAGGCGGGTTCTGTTCTGGACTAGCCATTGATAGGTTCCTTCTTACTTAATACTAATGTCACCCACTCATTTTCAAGAATACGCTCTTCTAGCGTACACGTTTTATAAGCGCGTAAAACTTTATCTTCATATTTATCCATAATACCTGACAAAATCAAGATGCCATTATCACGTAAGCGCTTTTTGAGATCGCTCGCAATAAAAACTAAAACATCTGCAACGATATTAGCAACAATTACGTTATAAGTCTCATTGGTTTCCTGAACAGGCCCCTCCCAAAGTCGTCGGTAGGACACATTGTTAGTATTTGCATTTAATGTCGAATTTTCAACCGACAAAGGATCCGTGTCACACGCATCAACAATAGCTCCTTTTTTGAGTGCTGCCATGGCTAAGATTCCACTTCCGCACCCAACGTCCATAACCACATCGCCCTGCTTGACATAGGAAGCGAGTGCTCGTAAGCACGATGCCGTAGTCGCATGGTGTCCCGTACCAAAGGCAAGTGCCGGGTCAATGGCAATATTTAGCATCCCTTCTTTAGGGACTTCCCATGTTGGATGTATGTAAAAAGGAGCTATTTCAATAGGGGTGATCGCACTTTGATACTGGGCAATCCAATCTTCACTTTTTTCTTTAGTCAACGTTAGTTCAAGATCAATCACTTCACCCGTTGCCCTTTGAAGCGCTTCACTAAATTGTTCAATGCCCCAACTGATCGTTTCTAAATCTTCTTCACTTCGAATAACAAATCCATCTTCGATTTCTTCAAATCCGACAGGGATAACATCTACTAAAAAATCACTAAATAATTCTAAATGCATTGATGGTTTCACCACCAACATGTAATAGTATTCCTGCATTACGCCTCAGTAGTGCCGAGAACTGCCGCAAGTTTTTCTTTGAGCACCTGAGGCGTAAACGGTTTAACGATATAGTTATTGACGCCCGCTTTGAGCGCGGTAATAACTTCTGTTTTTCCGCCCTCTGTGGTAACCATGATAATAGGAAGATCAGCAAAACGTGCATCTGCACGGACTTTCTTAACCAATTCCAGCCCATTCATCTCCGGCATATTCCAATCCGTTATGAGCATTCCCATATCCGTATTTTCATTCAAAACATTCCATCCCTGCATACCATCTTCACCCTCCAAAACATTTTCATAACCAAGACGTGAAAGAGTATTTTTAATAATACGGCGCATAGTCGAACTATCATCTACAACCAGTAATTTCAAGGTGAGTCCTTTACAATTTATATAATTCTTTAGAGTAACTATCCAATGATAGCCAAACGAACTTTGTGTGAAGTTTAAAAAAAACGTTTTAAGTCTATTGTCCCCTCATAAAATGCTTTTCCAACGATAACACCCGCAACTTTACCCGTTCCCATGAGAACTTCGATATCAGTGTCATCCTTCACTCCGCCGCTTGCAATAGTCGGAATCCCACAAGCTGATGCGATATCAAGGGTAAAATCGACATTTACGCCAGAAAGTGTACCGTCACGTCCAACATCAGTACAAATAATCGCCTGCACTCCAGCATCTGCAAACAATCGTGCTAAAGCAGTGGCTTTCATGGTGCTCACTTCGCCCCACCCCTCAACCGCAACATAGCCATCAATAGCGTCGATTCCGACAACAATCGGATATTTAGCAGCCATGGATTTAACAAATTCAGGATCACGCAGAGCAATTGAGCCTAAGATTAGTCGATCGATGCCTAAATTAAGGTAGCGATTAATCGTTGCCTCATCACGAATTCCGCCACCTAGCTGTAACTTAACGTTGCAATTTTCACGAATGGCGCGTATTTGATCCAAATTTTTAGGTTCTCCAGCGAATGCGCCGTTGAGATCTACTAAATGTACCCACCGCGCACCCATCTCTTCAAATGTTTTCACAAGCTCCCACGGGGTATCCGAATAGATCTTAGCACTCTCCATCAACCCCTTGGTTAAACGAACGGCTTTACCATCCTTGAGATCGATTGCGGGAAAAATAGTCATTATATATGTCCTTTACAAAGTAATAAAATTTTTGAGTATACGAAGCCCGTTTTCGTGGCTTTTTTCAGGATGGGGCTGTATCCCCATCACGTTATCACGCGCTACCGCACTTGTAAATTCATACCCATAGATTGTTTCACCGATACTGTGTTCTTTTTGAGTACATAGCGCATGATACGAGTGGACAAAATACAAATAATGTCCATCATCAAGTCCATCAAAAAGTGGATGTTCATGGGTAATCATACGATTCCACCCCATATGTGGTACTTTGAGTGGAGTATGAAAACGGCTCGAATCAAAAGCAACCACCCGTCCTGAGATTAACCCAAGCCCCGACGTAATTCCAAATTCTTCACTCGAGTCAAACAGAAGCTGCATACCCAAACAAATTCCCAATACATATTTGCCACTTTGGGCATATAGAGCAACAGCTTCACTCATTCCATTGCTTTTCAAGTGCTTCATAGCATCACCAAAAGCACCCACTCCCGGAAGGATTATCCTGTCATACTGAGATAGTTTTTCAGGATCTGATTCAATAACAACCTCTTCCCCCAGCACAGAAAATGCGTTACGGACACTCGCTAAATTCCCCATATTATAATCAACAATAGCAATCAATGCCGCTCTCCATGGTCCGTAAATCGGATGTAAATCGCAAGCCCGATCAACAACATCGAAACCCCTGCTATAATGTATATAGCATTTACTAACATGTCAGGTTCTGTCATTGCAAACTTAAACACTAGCATCAACGCTTCGATCGAAAGTGCAATAATAATGGAGCCTAAAAAACGCACCATTGTTTTGTGGATACTTGAGGTCGGATCGTGCTTCGGACGTCCCAATACCTCTTCTTCAAAAAGTGTTTTGACCAAATCAAATATTGCCAGAGACAAGGTGAGCAAAATCGTAGATTCAAAAATGTTCTTAATCTCAATACTCTCAAGATTCCCAACTCCATACGACAAAAAGCCCTCAATCCCTTTCACAAAAAGGAGCAAGGAAACAAATGCCAGAGCAACCGTAAATCCGGCATATACCCATCGAAAGAAACGCCCTGCATTCGATTCAAGAGCCATAGGATGCGCGATTTTAAGAACTTCCGCCAATGGCATATCCAAACACGCAACATAAATAATCTCGCCATTTTCATCAAAAATAGGCTCGGATGCAGTTACCGTGAGCTCATCATTGAGCAGTGAAGGGTATGGATCAGTGATCGTACAGCGACGCTCATGCATGGCACGGTAATAATACGCTCTCGTAGAACGATTCTTACAAGCATCTTCTTCACACTTACCCTCTTTTAAATAGGTAGGACCTACCTGATTTCCAGCTGCATCAAGCACATATAATGCTTCAATACCCTGTAAATCACCACGAATTTTAAGTAACCGCGCGGTAATAGACTCCACCGATACCGACGGTAGATGATTGGGAAGATTTTTATGAAAAAGATAGCAAAAATAGGCCCGTGCTTTTGGACGGATTTCAGAAAACTGCTGTATGTCTTGAACAACCATTGCTTAATCCCTCTCTTATCTTTTGATGAATTATTGTAGCTTGTTTGCGCTATAATTACGCTTATGAATAGAGCCTCTTTGCGCATTGCCATTGTCCGTCTCAGCGCACTTGGAGACATTGTCAATACGGCGGTAGTCTTGCAAATCATTCATTGTAATTATCCAAATGCCTTAATTGATTGGTTTGTCGAAGAGGCCTTTGCCCCAATTTTAAGTGGGCATCCGTTACTCAATGAAGTTATCCCTATCCCCCTCAAAAGAATAAAAAAACAAAAGAATCTCTCGCTGCTGCGCACTACTATCGGCTCATTACGCTCACGTGAGCACTATGACCATATTATTGATGCACAAGGGCTTTTGAAATCGGCACTAGTGACTGCATTTTTACGCGGACCTGTCCACGGATTTGACCATAACAGCGCGCGTGAAGGGATTGCTTCTTTGTTTTATAAAACGACTTCCGCTATTGCTTATGACACAAATGTCATCAAACGAAATGTCATGGTGATCACACAAGCGCTCAATATCCCCTACTCAGACACATTGATAGACCAAAAAAGTCCTGTATTTGCATGCGATGAATCTACCAAAAACGAGAAAAGCATCGCCCTTGTCATCGGTGCCTCATGGCCGAGTAAATGCTACTCCAAAAAGCACTTTGCAACTCTTTGCAATCTCATGAGTTCTCCTTGTCATCTTATTTGGGGAAACGAGGCTGAATACCAAAATGCCCTATGGATTGCGCAGCACTCTGCCAACGCCATTGTCGCAGGCAAAATGTCGCTTCCGCAACTCGTTAATTTTATTGCCCGTTGTGGTCTGACCATTGGCAACGATACGGGACCAACTCATATCGCATGGGCAATGAACCGCCCCTCAATCACCCTGTTTGGTCCAACCAATGAACGGATGATGTATCCAACTGCTATTAATATCGCAATCAAATCCCCTTCCGTTGTCGATATTTACCACATCAACCGCAATGACTTTTCCATAAACGAAATCCCGCCCGAAGATATTGCCAAAAAAGCGCTAGAACTCTTATGCTAGGGTTTCGCTTTTTCCTAGTGTTTGATTGGCTGGTCATGAAGATGTCACGCACTATGCGAAAGAAACTCTTTTTTGCCCTCGCAACGCTTGCTCATCGACTGGCACTCAAACGCAACCGTATTATTCAAGCAAATCTTAACTTTGCCTTTGGTGATAGCTTGAGACCCAATGAGAAAAAAGAGGTTGAACACTATTGCTACCGAAACTTAGCCCTAAATCTACTGCAAGTGATGGAAAACAAACGAAACAGTGCGGAAGACTTGGCGAAGCAAGTCACGTTCGAGAACAGAGAGATGGTAGATGCGTATTTGAGTCAAAGCCGTCCCATTATTTTCATCTCCGCCCATCATGGGAATTGGGAAATCGGTGCGGCTTCCTTGGCGGCGCTGGTCAC
>JAQTOQ010000073.1 GCA_028713245.1 Sulfuricurvum sp.
TAATAAACTGGAGCATTTGAAGCACCAATGCATGATCTTGTTCTAGCGCTTTTACAATCACCGATATATCGGCATCACGTTGCAATAAATCCCAAATACGGACAATAGACTCTTGGGACATGGATACTGATTCATTTTCAATCGTATGAGGACGCTTAATATAGTAGCCTTGATATAAATCGTCTCCATATTCCTAATAACGATCCAATATTTCATGTGTCTCCACTTTTGATGCAATAACTGTTTGCTTCATCAGCTTTAAACGTTTAAAAATATCACTAAAATTTTTGTCTGAACTGCGGAGTACATCAATCCGAATATAGCTTAACAAACTTTTTAAAGATTCGATACGTTCAAGTGTTTTAGAGTCAAGCACACAACTGTTTAAACCAAAACGATACCCTTTGTCATGCAAATTTTTTAATACAGACTCGAGTTCAGAATGGAAAAGAGAAGATTCTAAAATCATCAAAACAAAATGTTTGTTCGGGATTGTAGTAACAATATTACTCTGCAAAAATTCGATATCGACTTTCAAAAATCCTAGATAACCACCAAGAACACTTTCTAAACCAAAGTCATTAAGTATACGATTTAATACGGAAGCAGAGATAGAAATATCAGAAAAATCGGGGCTTAACTCTTCATCTCGAAAAAGGATGTCATAACCGGTAATAAGATAATCTGCATTACAAATAGGCTGACGACCGATCAAGCTCATACTTATTCCTTAATAAAATCCGAAATCAGATTCCTGCCGAATATGTTTTTTAAGTGAAAAAACATCAATAAAACTAATTATACCCACTTCAAAATATTTTTTACCACTGGGAAGAATAACACCAAATTCATCCCCCTCCTCTTTACCTAACATGGCACGGGCAAGCGGCGAATGAACCGAAATCAGTCCGTTTTCAGGCTCACTCTCTAATGTTCCGCAAATCGTGTAGGTAAACTCTTCATCACTATTGACATCCGTAATCGTAATCGTCGCTCCAAAATGGACACGAGAATGTTCCAAAACAGAGGGATCGATAATCTGAGCTTTCTCAATCATCGAATTGAGATAAAAAAGGCGTTTATCGATATGACGGAGTTTCTCTTTTGCCGCATGATACTCCGCATTTTCGCTCCGATCACCCAGCTCCGCCGCACGCTGTTTTTCGATATTGACACGTGGTTTTTCGACATCTTTTAGGTACTTGAACTCCCGCAAAAGTTCATCATATCCTCGGGGTGTCATCGGTTCGTTTTGGCTCATTCGCTCATCCTTTTGCCTACATACTATCGAATAATATCCTAGAAATTCACAGATACTTTTTATCCTAGTTTAAAATTCCACTTGACATTTTGTACTAGATAGTCTATAATTATACTATGAGAACAACAGTAGGTAGACCAAAATCATTTGATGAAGATGAAGTATTAGCACTAGCGATGAACTATTTTTGGGAACATGGGTATGAAAACTCCAGTCTCGATGACCTTCTTATAACGATGGGAATCAAAAAAAGCAGTTTTTACCATGCCTTTAAAAACAAAGAGGATCTATTTTCTCGTTGCTTGGATCTTTATGGAAAAACACTGTTAAACCATTTTGAAACACTGAAAAATGAAGTTGGACCTAAAACAGCGCTTTTAGCACTGAGCGAGGGGATGATTAACGAACTCAAAGAGACCGGAAAGATTAAAGGGTGTTTGTTGATGAACTCCGGTAAAGAGTGTTACAATCGCTACAGCGGCTTGAGTCACCAAATAGGGATCGGCTTTCATTTTTTACTTGAGGTATGTGAAAGATTTGTCGCAGAAGCGCAAGAGCGGGGAGAAATTTCCAAACAAAAAGAGGCAAAGATCATTGCGGGAAGATACCTAAATACTTTAAACGGAATGACTGTCATGATTCAAGCAGGTGCCTCGCAAGAGCTTATAGATGATTTGAGAGAAAATTTAAGAGAGTTATTAGAGTAGCTTTCAAATCCAAAAAATGGGTTTGAAAGGTGCTCTTTTTATTTCTCTATTTTTGTACTAATCGGTACATTAATACAGTAATGAAAGTGCTCGCAAGGTTTTGAGGTGTACATTTATGTACCGATTAGTCTAAAATAAAGGATAGAAAATGTGTTTATTGAATATTGTGGAAGAAAATGATGCTACTGGTGTAGTCAAAGCAATGTACGATGAGATTAAAGGGATGTTTGGCACTGTGCCAGCAGGCTTGAAAATGTGGAGTTTATTGCCCGATGGGTTACAGCATCACTGGGAAGTAATTAAAACAAGTTTCGCGAAGGATATGGAAACACAAAAGTTTGAAACTGTATTGCGTTATTTGGTCTCTGAAGCAAAAGCATGTGAATATTGTTTAGGATTTAATGCCGGAATGTTGATTAACAATTTCGGTATGACGCATGATGAAGTGATTTTGATGGCAAAAGAACCCAAAACGGCACCGCTCAACGATACACAAAAAACCATGTTGCTTTTTGCCCTAAAAGTTGCGAATGAGCCAAACGAGGTAAACAGTGATGATATTGAAGCTCTAAGAGCACAAGGGATGTCTGACAAAGCAATATTTGAGCTGGCACATCAAACCACCCATTTGGTTATGGCAGATGCATTATTGAGCGTTTTTAAAGTTCAAGATTAAAGGAACAACAATGCAAATGGAAAACAATACTATTCTTATAACAGGCGGTGCAAGCGGCATCGGTTATGAATTGGCAAAACAACTTTGTGAAAAAAACACGGTCATTATTACAGGTCGTAATCAAGCAAAATTAGAAAAAGCAAAACATGAGTTGAAAAATATTCATATCTTTAAAAGCGATGTTGCCGATCCTCAGGAGATAACAGCATTGTATGAGATGGTTTCAAAATCATTTCCACATCTTAATATCCTGATTAACAATGCGGGTATTTCGAAAAAAATCAACATGCATGATGACCATGATTTCATCCATTTAACACAAGAGATCAACACCAATCTAAGCGGTGTCATTTACATGTGTAACCAATTTTTACCCCTTTTAAAACGACAAAAAACTGCCGCAATCATCAATGTCAGTTCTGCGCTGGCGTTTGTTCCGTTGTCAATTACTCCGGTATATTGTGCTACCAAAGCTGCTTTACATTCCTTTACACGCTCACTCCGCATTCAGCTAAAAAACAGCAATGTAACCGTTATCGAATTGATGCCAGCAGGTACAGAAACACCCCTATTGGATGAGTTTGACCAAAGTGAAAAAGACAAAATACCTATTATGTCTGCATCGCAAGTCGTAAAAATTTCTATCAAAAAAATAGCGTGCGGAACGCTAGAAATTAGACCGGGACAAAGTAATGCCCTTAAAATGATGAGTCGTATTGCTCCAAATTTTGCACTTAATATGCTCAATAAATAAAGGATATACCATGTTAAAAAAAGTAATTGTTTTTCTAACACTGCTAATGAGCGTAAATTCAGCATTTGCCGATACAAACACTTCTCCTGTAGGTACTTGGCTTACAGTTGACGATAGCACACACAAACCTACGGCATTGATACAAATCATTCAAAGCAATAACGGTACTTTAATTGGAAAAGCGCTCAAGGGGCTTCGTCCTATTGATTCACCAGAAAGCCGCTGTACCGAATGTACTGATGAACGCAAAAATCAGAAAATTCAAGGGATGACAATCATGAAAAACATGAAACAAAATGGCGATGAATGGGATGGTGGCAAGATTCTTGACCCTGATATTGGTACAGAATACAGTTGCAAAATGCATCTCGAAGATGGTGGACGAAAACTCGTTGTACGTGGATTTATCGGTTTTTCACTGCTAGGTCGATCACAGGTCTGGATTCGTCAAAATAATGAATAAAACTAAAGGGATGAGTTGTGAAAGCTTTTGTTATAAATAAATACGGGAAAAAAGTCGCATTAACGGCTACGCAAATGCCTGAGCCTACAGTGCATGAGAATGACGTGCTCATAGAAATCTATGCCGCAGGCGTCAACCTGTTGGACTCCAAAATAAGAGACGGTGAATTTAAGCTGATATTACCCTATAAAACACCTTTGATTTTAGGGCATGATGTAGCCGGAGTTGTTGTTAAAACGGGATCACGTGTAAAAAAATTCAAAGTAGGCGATGAAGTATATGCGAGAGTATCCGATCATCGAATCGGAACATTCGCCGAATTTATTGCAGTGGATGAGAATGATGTAGCCTTAAAACCAAAAACGCTCACAATGGAAGAAGCTGCCTCTATCCCACTTGTAGGATTGACGGCATGGCAAGCATTCATTGAAAAAGCGAAGCTAAAAAAAGGGGAAAAAGTTTTCATCCAAGCGGGTTCAGGCGGAGTTGGTAGCTTTGCTATTCAATTGGCTAAAAGTATGGGTGCATTTGTAGCTACAACTACCAGTGCAGCTAATATGGAGTTAGTAAAAAGCCTTGGAGCTGATTTGGTAATCGATTATAAAAAAGAGCATTTTGAAACCATCTTAAAAAATTACGACGTGGTTTTAAATTCTCAAAATACTGATGAACTTTATGCATCATTAGGAATCCTCAGACAAGGAGGGAGACTTGTCTCATTATCAGGCCCGCCAGACCCCGATTTTGCTGATGAGCTGAAATCATCATGGTTTATAAAAATGGTCATGCGAATATTGAGTTATACCGCACGAAAAAAGGCAAACAATTTGAATGTTGATTATAGGTTTCATTTTATGAGAGCAAACGGAACCCAATTGGGCGAGATAGCTGCATTAATTGACGCAGGGGCTATTCGACCCGTAGTTGATAAAGTTTTTGCTTTTGATGCTACAAACGATGCTTTAACCTATGTTCAAAGAGGACATGCAAAAGGGAAAGTTGTAATCAAGATTAAATAGAGTCAATGAACGCCATTATTCTTGGCGTTCACCCATAGATCATTACGCCGCAAATCCTACAATATAGTAGGTCGGTTTCCCGTCCACTTTTTGAAGACTCACTTTGTATTTATCCGCGAAATGGTTGATTTTCTCCATCGCATCACTCGCACTCACCTCACTCGTTGCATCGATCTTGATTTTAAAATAGTCATTGCTGTTTGAAAGAGCCACATACGACTCATCTGTTTTCAACGCTTCGTGCAAATCCAAAACATGTTTGATAATTTTTTCATACCCTTGTGTATTCTCTTCAATACGGGAAAGTTGATCGGCAAGTGCCTCGTTTGGGATATATCCAAGTTGATTTAAAATGGCTTCGTAGGTCATGCTCTATGTTCCTTTGTAAAATTAAAGGAGTTATTCTATCATAGAAGTTATTTACGGTTATAATATCTTTATGAAATCACTCCTAATTCGCCTAACACATGGATTATTTATCCAAGATATCGCCCCGGATGAGCAAGAGAGTATCCAACAATGGTACGGTATGAAAATACTCACCCTAGAAGAGGGGAAATACCAATTTGCCTCCCAATACCGCGCGGGGATTATTGCAAGCGTCCAAACAACGGGTGCGTATTTGCAAACGATTGGAGAGAGTGTACGGGATCATTTTATCGATACATCCTATCTCAACGGTGCACGCGCAGGGGATATGGTCATCGCCCAACGACTCTTGGGACGTCGTGGCGGACCCAGTGCCAAAGTGATTGTCGTTGTTGGACGTAGTGAAACGTTTAGTATTGGTGTACTAACTTCTAAAAATAGCCAACTAGTTATGCAAGACATCCGTACTTCACAAACCATCCCTCTCTCTTTAAGTGATTTGCCTAAAACGGATGAAGGCTCAGTGTACCAAATCAATAATCAGAACTCTCAAGCACTCTATTTAGGAGATTTAAGTGACCCTTTGGTGGATGAGAAAATCGTCCTCGCCCTCTACAACAAACATGATGCTTTCGAAGAAGATGTCTTAGAAATCGCCGCCTCATTTCCCAAAGAGGTCGATGCATCCCTCTACCCTACCCGTCGCGATTTACGTCATTTGCCGTTTTGTACCATCGATCCCGTAACGGCAAAAGATTACGATGATGCCATCTGTTTTATCCCCGAAACCTCTACCCTCTACGTCGCTATTGCCGATGTGAGTGAATACGTCCACCCTTTCGGGGCACTCGATGCCGAGGCAATTTATCGCAGTTTTTCCATCTATCTTCCCCACCGCTCAATCCCGATGCTTCCGCGTCAACTCAGCGAAACTCTTTGCTCTCTCCAACCTCTTGTGGATCGTTTGGCGTACACCTTTGAGATGCATATAGACCCACACACATTAGAAGTAACAGACACTAAACTCTATGAATCCCTCATCCACTCCCATCGCCGTTTTACTTATGAGGAGATTGATCTCTTTTTAGAGGGACATCTAACCGCAACCACCGAAAAAGAGTCGCGTGTCCTTGAATATATCCCCCAGCTAAACACCCTAACCGGAAGATTAAAAGAACAACGGATGATTAAAGGGTTTGATTTTCGATCCAGTGAGCTCGAAATGCGCCTTGATGATGCAGGCAATATCCTCTCTACCGAATTTGCACTCGAAACCCCCTCTCATGCCTTGATCGAAGATTGTATGCTCCTAGCCAACAAGGCCGCCGCATCGATGTATGAGCGAGGAGTATTTCGTATCCACGAAGCCCCAAGTGCCATGAAACTTCAAAGCCTCACCACTGAACTCGCCAGTATCGGGATTTTTGTTGAGTTCCAAGGCTCCCTCAAAGAGACCATCACCGCCATCCAAGCCGAAGCCGAAAAACGTGGACTGATTAGCGAAGTAGACACGCTCATAATCCGTGCCCAAATGCAAGCACGCTACGCACCCTATAATACAGGGCACTTTGGATTAGGGTTTGAACGCTACACCCATTTTACCTCCCCGATTCGCCGTTACAGCGATCTCATAGTCCATCGTCTTCTCAAAGCGATAAAAGCGGGAGATACTGAAGAGGGCTCCTACGTATTACGTAATATCGAGTCTCTCTGTACCTCTATCAGTGAAAAAGAGCGTGAAGCGAGCGATATCGAAATCCGTTTCCAAGAACGTAAATTCGCCCGTTGGGCAGCTACTGTTATAGGACAAGAGTTCACAGCCCGTGTGATGCAAACCGAAGATAATATCCGTGCCGAAATCCATGATGTGATAACGGGTGCAAAAGTCAATGTCACTGCACATTTTGGACTGATGCTGTTTGATGATATCGTCGTTAAAATCGAAAGTGTTGACCTCGCTACCGCGAAAATCACCGCCTCTTTTGTACGCAAAATAGAAAATGAAGCAGGAATCTCTCTATGACACGACAAGACCTAGACCGTCATCTCCAAAACAATAGTGCTCCGCGCGCTATGGCATTGTTCGGTGAGAGCCATTTTTTTATTGACCGTTACGCTTCTGCACTTGCTCGGATAGAAGGTGCTTCGGTGCTTAGTATGTATCATGACGAATACGATTTCAATACGGCTAAAGCTCACCTCTCCCAAGGCTCGCTCTTCGGTGACCAAAACCTCCTTATTGTTAAACACGAGAAGAAACTCCCCAAAGCTGAACTCGATACATTTGTCGAGCTTGTCGGTAAAAATCCAGACAACACCTTTATCTATTGCTATCTCGGCGAAGATGTTAAAAGCGTGGACACGGCGTTCAAAGGGTCTCATGCAGGTTCTGTCCGTTTTTTTCACCCATACGCTGCCGAAACACGCACTATTTTACTTCAAGAAGCACAAAAATTACAAGTTCAGCTCGATAACCAAGCCGCCTTTCATCTTCTCGATATTCACAACAACAATCTCTCATTAGCGTGCAATGAGCTCTCAAAACTTGCTATTTTAAACAAACCAATTACCTTTCGTGACGTAGAAGAACACGTTTATGGATTGAGTGAACTAAAACTCGATGCTTTCATCTCTCAGGTCATTGAGAAAAAAGAGTTTTTGCCATCGCTCCGCCATCTTCTTGAATCGGGAGAAAATGAGGTACAGCTCCTCACCGCTATCAGCGGATTTTTAACACAACTTTACCTCTTTAATGTCTCAATCAAACTCCATGGTATCGCTGATTCAGCCCTTGTTTTAGGCTATAAACTGCCCGGATTTATCGAAAAAGAGCGAGCATCCCTCTCAATAAAAATCACCTCTGATGGGTACAAAAAAGGGCTCAATCTCCTCCTCGACACCGAGCTAAAAATGAAATCAACAGGAAGTCCTGACCAAGAATCATTACTCATTTCAGCCCTACTCAAACTGCAAAATATACTATAACCAAAACTTAAATTAAGTAAAATTTCAGTATAATCCGCGCGTTCCTTGCTCTTTGCAACACGACTGTCGTGCTGTATAACAACCATAAGGGGCGAACACCATAAGGAGACATACGCTATGAGACATTACGAAAACCTAGTAATCGTAAA
>JAQTOQ010000074.1 GCA_028713245.1 Sulfuricurvum sp.
TTAAATCGAGATTGAAGTTGAGGTAATAATCTCTGAAATGGCTATTTTGTTCCGGGTCCAAAATTTCAAGCAATACAGCAGTCGGATCACCGCGGTTGGATTTGGCTACTTTGTCTATTTCATCCAATACGATGACCGGATTCATCTTTTTTGCTTCGATCAATCCTTGAACAATACGACCCGGCATTGCTCCTACATAGGTACGGCGATGTCCGCGAAGTTCATTCACATCTTCCAATCCACCCAACGCTACCCGAATCAAAGGACGCTTGAGTGCCACGGCGATAGAATTTGCCAACGATGTCTTACCCACACCAGGAGGACCAACGAAACATAAAATGGCTCCACGCCCTTCCTTCTCTCCCATTCCGCGAAGCTCTAAAAGCTCTTTAACAGAGAAATATTCCAAAATACGCTCTTTTGGTTTACGAAGAGAAAAATGATCCTTATTAAGCTGTGTTTCCACTTCATGTACATGGAGCACTTTTTTAGCTTCTTCACCATAAGGAATGTCCAGCACCCATTCCAAATACGTTTGTATCACCCCTGCATCTGCGCTGTCAGGATGCATACGGGCAAAACGCTCTAACTGTTTATTGATCTCTTTGTAGGCATCCTCGTGCATTTTCGCTTTTTTGCTCTCGAGCTTTTTACGAAACTCTTCGATCTCTTCATCGCGATGCGTATCGGTACCGAGCTCTTTTTGTATCTGCTTGAGCTGTTCTTTCAAAAAATATTCTTTGTTCACTTTCTCAATACGAGTATGTACTTTTGAGCGGATCTCTTTTTGAAGCCTATTTGCCTCCGTCTCTTCGATAAGTTCATCAATGAGCATTAAGAAACGTTTTTCCGGATCACGCTCGATAAAAAGAGCATAGGCACTCTCTTTTTTGAGTTTGATAGAGCTGCAAATCAGATCAATAATACGGTTGTATTCATGATTTTCTTCGATCGTACGCAATAAGTCTGCAGGAAAATAGTTACTTACCTGTGAAAGGGCACGAACTTTTTCACGTAACACTTCGAGAATCGCGTCCATTTTTAAATTACTCACATTTTCGGAAGCAATAATTTCCACCTGGGCGCGTAATGCTTTATCCTTGCTAAACTCCACGATGTGACCGCGCGCGAGACCTTGAAATAAAATCTTGATACGCCCATCAGGCAGGACTACTTTACGCATAATCGAACCGATAACACCTGCATCGTAAACCGAGGAGGCTTCACGCTGCCCTTCATGATCCGGCTTAACTGGACATACAATTACCAAAGAGTTATTTTCAATTGCTTCCGTTGCAGCAGCAATATTTTTCTCATCGTTTAAGAACAACGGTGAAATCATAAAAGGGTATAAAAAAAGATCGTCCTCCGCGATAACCGGCAAAACCGTCGGGAAAGGGCTGTAATTACTAAGTTGCATCGGCAAAAATCCTTAATTCGATAAAATTCTGCCTCTTTAGAAGCAAGCTTTTGCAGCCAAAGCGGCTAGCGTAACAAAAGGGATTATATTCCTTTTGTATTAATTAGTAGCATTATCGTCCATTGAAACGACGCTGCGTGTTTTAGGAATCATGAACGCATACCAGCTACTTGTCCCATCGCCCTCGAAGATTGAACGGTACCACGGCACTTGCGCTGCTTGAATTTCTGAGGCAGCAATCCATGTAACAGGAGCACTGCCACGATACACCACAGCGCCTTTTGGTTTTCCTAATCGGTCATACAATCCCGCAATTTGCTCGTTAAGCGTTGATTTTGCTAATTCCAGTTGCGTCTCCATTGTCATAACCAATGGTGTATAGATTGAATTTGGATAGTTTGCCTTGAAGGAAATCGCCCCTTTTAATGTCTCATCAATGAGCCCTTGATCTCGTCCAGGATTAGGGAGTGCCAAAAATTTTGCTTTTATTTTCAAAAATTCTGAATATTCTTTCCCTGCGTATGTCGCGTAACGACGATTGTACTCATCCAAAAAGTGTTCTGAGAGTAAATACTCTTCATACGCCATATGGGCCTGTGCCATAATAAGTGTTGCTTCACTCAAAAGAGGAGAAGCAACGTGCTCGCTTTGCAATGAACTGAAATAACCATCCGCCTTTTCCAAATTACCATCTGAAACAGCAGTGATCATTTTTGCATACCAATAATCAGCAGGCTTGTTGTATTCATCGACCTCTTTGGCGCATCCAGTTAAGAAGAGAACAGTCATAGCTGCCATAATTACGATTCGAATCATCATTTCGTCGTGTCCATCTTGTGTTAAGTTAAAACCATTTTACCAAAAAGAAATTAATATAAAGGCGAGCTTTACCCTACTTTTAGAGCGAATATTTCCATCATGTGACTTTTTTTATAGATCGTGTGTTAAAATCGTGCTCAATCCTTAACCCGACGAGGCGATTATGCAGTTTACTCTACAACTACCGATGCTTGGTTTCGAATCTGTGTCACAGATGGAACTCCAAAAAATTGATGATATTTTTATGCGTTTAGAGAGTATTGGGGAGGGTCCTTCTTTTACCCTTATAAACCCTTATGTTTTACGTGAATATTCTTTTGATATTCCCACCTCTCTCCAAGCTGCTATGCAAATCAGCGAGACAAGTAATCTCCTTATCTATGCCATTGTTATTTTGAATACCTCAATCGAAGAATCTACGATCAATTTTGTGGCCCCTTTGATTTTTAACACGGATAATCAAACCATGGCACAGATCATCATTGATAATCGTCCTGATTTTGCCATTGCCGAGCCGATTCGCAACTATCTCAAAGGAACATCCAATGAGTAAGCCCTCAATTACCCTTATCGGCAATGGAAAAATGGCCCTTGCCATTGCAAAGGGACTCAAAGAGAACTATTCCCTCGAAGTTATCGGGCGCACGAAAGAATGCTTGGATCAATTTGAAACCGCATTGGGTGCAACTGTCAAAAAGTGCGTTTATGAAGAATCCTCTTGTGAGAGCAAAACACTCATTGTGTGCGTAAAACCTACTAATCTTCAAGAAATTTCCACCCGACTAAATGGAAAAGCAAAAGCTCTGTACTCCGTCCTTGCAGGTGCATCATTAGCATCACTTCATTGCATCAGCGCACATTCTTATGTTCGTGCCATGCCCAATCTCGCAGCCGAAGTCGGTCTCTCTATGACCTCGCTAGTGGGTGACATTTCTTTGCGCGATGAAGCCATTGGCTTGTTTTCCTCCATTGGTAAAACACTGTGGCTTGTGAGTGAAAAAGAACTGGATATTGCAACGGCGCTTGCAGGAAGCGGACCTGCGTATCTTGCACTTGTTGCCGAAGCGCTTTGCGATGGTGCTGTTCGTGAGGGATTAAAACGCGATGATGCTCTAACGCTTATGCGTGGACTGTTTAAAGGATTTGGGACCCTTATACAAACGACTCAACCTTCTTTACTTAAAGACAGCGTAATGAGCCCAGGAGGAACCACTGCAGCAGGATACGCAGCTTTGGAAAAATCCAATGTACGGTATGGATGCATGGAAGCGATAACTACTGCTTACGAGAAAGCCAAAAGTCTCAAATAGTATTGCTATGAACTTTCATAGTAAATGAGGACTTTATTTTATCTCCGTCTCGCTCAAAATTAATCGGAAAATCAACCCCTATAACCCAATCACTTTTATTTATCTTCTCTAAAAATTGATAAAATATTTGGGGCGAAGCGATCTTCGTCGTGGCGTTTACTTCATACACTTTAAATGAGCCATTATGCTCTGCCATTTTAATCTCAGTCAAATAAAGATCTTGAAAATCCTGCTGATTATTTTTAGTAAATTTCACTAAATCAAATGGAGTTCGAAAGGCCTGTAGGGTGTGAGCGTTTTCACCTTTTAGCTTCTTGTGCTTTTCCTTCACTTGATCGTATCGCTCTTGTGCCTGAGCGATTAGCTGTTGCTCTTTTTTACTCTCCAATCGCAACGTACGGTATTCTTTTCCCTTAGGAATCAAAAAGAGCACGGAAAAAATAACAATTCCCACAAACAAAAGTAATGAAATCAGGACCAGATACAGTGTCCGATGATTGGTTCGCTGACTCATTCAATCACCTCCACAGTAGTGTCATCATCCAAATAATTAGTCGATGTAAACCGATACCAGCCATTTTGCGCAGGATAATAACTCGTATAGGTACGATGAAATATCGAACGTAACGGAGCATGCAATAAAAATTCATACACATCTTTGCTAGGAGTGATACCAGATAGAACCAGCGACTTCTCCCCAAGCTGAGCACTTGTAAGGGTGATTTTATCAGGAACGAGATCAAATAAATTGCGAATACTCTCTTTCATCACTGCATTATCCGTTGTGATACTATCATACGTTTTCACTTCTGTCTCTATCGTTTCGATACTTTTTTCCAATAGATGTCTGCCCTCATCCAACTTTTCTATTTTTTTGTCAATACCTGCATGCTGCTCTTGAAAATCATAGGTTTTATAACTCAAAAATAAATACGTTCCTGTAACCATTACAATACTAACCATAAAGAAAAACAATGCCAACTGAAGATCACCGCTGATCACTTTTTTACGGCGAGGGGTAATTAAACTGTACTTCATAGCCCCTCTTCTTCTAGCATCGCAAGCGCGTTAATGGTTTCAATAACGTCCACTTTACGTACCAATACATTCAAAAAAAGTTCTTCTTCCAAATAGCGCTTCAGCTCTTCGCTTCCGCCTTTGGAATCCGCAATACAAACCGTTTCAATAAAGCGGTTGCGACATTCATCCATACCGTAAAACTGATTCAAGGTCTTTTGAATATAACTAAATCGCTGATAATCTTCCGCGGAACTGTCTATATCCTCTTTTATCAAAAGGTGCTCTCTCCCCAATTTCTTCTCTTCGCTCGTTGGCATGTCTTCGCTAAATTCATGCACTTCTTCGAGTTCATTAAGATCATCAATATCGCTAAGCGAATCCAAATCATCTATAATATCCAGATCTTCCAATCCCTCAATATCATCCAAATGAATCAGCCCTTCACTTTCATTCTCTTCTTCATCCATATGTGACGCAAAATCCATTGCTGAAGCTTCTGCGATATCATCTTGCGCTGGACTCTTTTTATTAGAATAGTGATGGGCATATTCGAGCGTATCTCCCTGGAAAATTGCAACCGTGAAAAGACCAGGCATTGAAAAAGCATAAAGAGCAAACGTATCCTTCATTTTATCTGCAAAAGAGTATTCGATGATGGAAAATGGAGAAAAAATAAAATCAAGACCGACAGTATGATACTCATAGGTCAACGCATGCAGATCATCCAACGAAGCGTAGAGTGTCCATTTTTTATTGCGGCACACTTCGCTCACTTTTGTGTCATCATTGTGCTGTGTTTTGCCCTTATTAGCGCACCCCTGATGAGCCCCTTGATGCGACTGCGTATTTAGGGTGCTGATGTAGTAAATCGGAGAGGGGTCAATGACCTCTTGGATGTATCGATTCATGGCGCTTGAGGGTTCAGAGCCTTCAAAATGGCGTTTCTCTTTGTAGAGCACTTTTTTATTTTTTAAAGCAACGCTCAACACTTCATGACCATCTATAACGGGAACAATGGAGACAAATATTTTTTGAAACAGTCGCTCTAGCACTCTGATTCCTCTGTTTTTTGGCATAATGGGTGCGATTTAAGATAATGATCCATTTTTAGCGCATTTCCCAACTTGGTATAGATCTGTGTGGTTGCCATACTTGCATGACCGAGCAATTCACTAACATCGGCAATTCGGGCGTTATTGTTTAATAACTCCGTCGCATAGGCATGTCGAAGCTGATGAGGAGTGACGTGAAACCCCACTTCTCTAAAAACCTTCATAATAGAGTATCTTAGACTATTTTCGCTTAATTTTTCTCCGTTTGACTCAAAGAGAAACCCACCGCAAAGGCTTTTAACTTTATAATCACTTACTGCCTCCCAAACATGTGCCAAAACAGGAATATCACGCTCTTTCGATCCTTTACCCATCACCCTGCACCATTGGTTTCCTATATTTTCAGTACGCAAATTTGAAAGTTCACTAATACGCAAACCCATTGCATAAAGAAGCAAAATAGCCAAACGCTCCATCTGGGGTGCATGCGCCAAGGCAGTTAATATATGTTCATGAGATACAGGCTTAGGGAGGGATTTTGGAACTTTAATGCTCTCATCTCCTCGTACATGGATAAGTATTCCCTCAAGACGTAGGTACTTGATAAAACTGCGTACAGCGCTCAATTTACGCGCGATTGTTTTAGGTTTATTCACAGCTATTTTTATCCGAAATGGCATTAAGTTAATGTGGTGTTGCGTATCAAGCACCTCCATATCTGCATGCTTTAGCATTTCATCAATTGATTCATTGTAGCTGAATATTGTCAACGGCGAATAGCCCTTGAATGCTTCACAATATTTTAGAAATTCTTCTTTATGTCGGTGAAAATCAATCATACAGCCGCATGAAGCATCAGCGCTTTATGCAAATATTCTTTTGCTTCCCCCATTGCCATACTTGATAAATCAAGTGGTTCCGATGCGTAGAAGTTAAGAGCACCAAACGGTTTTGGGATCACGAAGCGGTCCCAGCTGCCAAGCTGCCAGTAGGATGAGGGGACACAGCTATAAACAATCACTTTTGCTTGACGCTTTTGTGCCATCACTACAACCCCGTCACTCACCGTATAACGAGGTCCCTTTGGTCCATCGGGTGTAATACCGATATCGTACCCATCCAAAAGTGCTTTAAGCCCTTGTATCAAAACTTTTGCACCGCCGCGAGTTGTTGAACCGTGTATCGTCCCTAAATGGAAAAATGTCATGATACGCGCAATAATTTGACCATCAAAATGATCGCTGATGAGTACTTTTGCTTTGGGACTTTTGCGAAATTGATAATACAAATAAGGTTGAAGTAGTAAATCCCCGTGCCAAAATGCAAAAATAACGGGTTCTTTGGGAATAACTTGAGGCATATGAAAGTGTTTTTTGGAGGTAAAATAAATGATACGAATAAGAAGTGCCCCGATAAACGGGACAAGCATTAGAGCAAGTGCGCGTAAAAAACGCTTACGCAAGGATTTCTCCGTATTGAACCATACGGGAAACCTCCGTGATTTTTACTTTGGCTATTTTACCTAAGCACTCTTCGCTTCCCTTGACTTTGATCATGATGTTATTATCGCTGCGCCCTGCTACATAACCATCACTTCGAAGTTCTTCAAAATAGACTTCTACCACTTTGCCAAGATGGATCAACTTGAGGTCATCCAAAACAGAATCCTGATAGGCTTGAAGTGTATTCAAACGCTCGGACCCAATTTCTGAATCGATCACGTTTGTAAAATGTTCCGCTTCCGTTAATGGTCGAGGGGAATATTTAAAACTAAACACCTGTTCAAAACGCACTGTACGCATAACATCCATCGTGTGTTCAAAATCTTCATCGCTCTCCCCCGGGAAAGCAACAATAATGTCGGTGCTAATGCTTACATCTGGAACCATTGCGCGCAGTCTTTCCACACGATTTAGAAACCATTCTTTGGTATATCCACGCTTCATAGCCTTGAGTATTTCGTTCGAACCGCTTTGCAGAGGCATGTGCATCGATTTACAGATTTTAGGATTGTTGGCAAACTCTTCGATGAACTCATCGTCCATATGAAGCGGATGCGGTGACGTAAATCGTATACGCTCAATGCCTTCAACTGCACTAACGCGGCGAAGCAACTCAGTAAAGTTTACTTTGTCATGTTCACCCGAAAAACGACGTCCATAATTGTTGACATTTTGACCCAACAAGAAGATCTCTTTTACCCCGGTTAGTGCTGCTTTGGCAACTTCGGCCACAATTAAATCAGCAGGAATAGATATCTCATCACCGCGCGTTTTTGGGACAATACAAAAGGTACATTGCTTGTCACATCCGATAGAGATATTAATGTAGGCTTTGTGTCCGCTGGAGCGAAAATCTTTGAAGGCAAATTGAGATTCATCATAATCGATGTCAATCTCTACCACTTTGTCTTTGTGGATAACATCCGCAATTTTTGAGACATTACGAGCACCCAATACGAAATTAACAAAGGGTGCCTTTTTGATAATCTCTTTGCCCAAATGCGATGCCGTACATCCGCAAACACCTATTTTTGCACCTTCTTTTTTGAGTCGGTTAAAAACACCCAATTCTGAAAAGAGTTTGTGTACCGGCTTCTCACGAACCGAGCAGGTGTTGATCATGATAAGATCGGCTTCACGAGCATCAGTCGTGAGTTCATACCCCTCATGAGCATTGAGTTCAGCAATCATGTGCTCG
>JAQTOQ010000075.1 GCA_028713245.1 Sulfuricurvum sp.
GCTGGCACGACAAATATTAGACACCTACAAAGATGTGCTTATCCTCCTCACCGGTGCCCCTGCTGAATTCGACGGCTTGCAAAAAATACCCAACACCCTCGAAGATGAGCGCTGTATCAACTTTTCGGGGAAAACCACCTTTGCCGAACTTGTCGCCTTGTACGAAGTGAGTGAATTTATGCTCACCAACGATTCAGGACCAGGGCACTTTTCTGCCGTGACGTCTATGCCCTCCTTTGTCTTTTTCGGTCCGGAAACACCAAAGCTCTATGGTTCACTGGGGCTCACCACCCCTATCTATGCAGGACTTGCGTGTTCACCGTGCGTGAGTGCCAGCAATCATCGTAAAACTTCGTGTGATGACAACGTTTGTATGCAGGTGTTGAGTGTTGATTATGTCTATTCGATTCTTGTATCTTCGCTTAACACAAGCCGCTTCACATAAGCGTAATTATGAGCAATAAAAACATATTTTGCTTGATAGCTTTTTTCACACTCATACGTCTTATTGTCGCCCCCTCTTTTGGTTTGGGCGTTGACGAAGCCCATTATGTTCTCTATGGATATTACCTTGATTTGAGCTACGTTGATCATCCCCCGCTTGTTGGGTGGGTTCAAGCTGCGATGCTGTACTTTTTCCAAGACAGCATACTAACTGCACGCATCCCTGCTATCGCTCTTATGGCGATACTCTCCTGGCAATGTTACCGTTTTATGCTCCTTATCAATGCAACCCAAAAACAAGCGCTATGGGCGACAGCGGCACTCAACAGCTCCTTTATGTTTGGGGCAATCGGACTTATGCTCCTGCCTGAGAATTTTTTACTCGTGCTCATCTATCCTATTATTATGAGTGTATTACGTATCGAAGAAGAAGGGAAGCTAAGGAACTATCTATGGCTTGGTGTTTTACTTGGGCTTGCAGGATTGGCAAAATATACTGCCGTTTTGTTAGTACTTCCGCTGCTTCTCTACATCGTTGTTAAAAAACGCACTGATCTCTTGTTTAATCCTCATATTCTACTAACGGCGCTTGTTGGCTTTGTCATGATCTTGCCTGTAATACTCTGGAATGCTTCGCATGATTGGATCAGCTTTACCTATCAATCTGCTCACGTAACAGGTAACAGCTCTTTGGATCTCAAATCCTTTGTCCGCTCCACCATCGCGCAATTTGCTGCTTACAATCCATTTTTGTTTCTCCTAGCGTTTTATGGTCTTGTCGCATCATTTCGATCAAAAAGCTCTCCTCTTATTTTGGCAGCTTGGATTGGTCTGTGTCTTGAGCTCTTTTTTATAGGCACCTCCTTCTTAAAACCGGTATTGCCTCATTGGCCTGCACTCTTTTATTGTCTGTTTATCCCCATCGGAACCGTTTTGTTCATGCAATCAAGCCCAAAACATGCTTCCATCACACGTGGAATTGTTATCTTTTCTCTCATTTTAAGCGCCATTATTCATGCTGAGCTTTACGGAAAATGGGGTACATTTCCTGATTATAAATCCCCTTTCCGCGATATTTACGGCTTTGAGCTCCAAACCAAGCAGGGCTCACAACTTCTAGTACAAATCCCTTTATCCAAAAAAGCCCTCGCTGTGATGAACTGGAGCTACGGCAGCCGATTAAACTATTACAGTAAGCCATACGGTATCAAAACATTTGTCTTAGACGATTACAATCGACAATTTGCGCTATGGGAAAACGAGTCTCCTCTCGGATACGATCTCATTATTCTTCACTCGCACTTTAACGATGAAAACGAGCTCACTCATATACGCTGTGATTCACAAACAGTTCTTAAAAAAACAGACATCCTCATTAACAACGGCAAAGTAGACAGCGTCGAATTTGTACAATGCACCAACTACCAAGGCAAAAAATGATCTCTAAAAAAGCACTATTTTTATCCCTTACAGCACTGATACTCATTGTTGTCAGCTATTTTTATGCTGATCAACAAACCGCACAATGGTGTCGAGCCCATCTGGCTCAAAACGAAAAAGAAATTTTTCTCTTCATTACCCAATTTGGAGAATCAACCTTTTATTTGATCGGCTTTGCGCTGGCTAGCTTACTTTTTCATTTTTATTACAAAGACGCTTCACGTGCAAATCGATTTCTTTTTTTATTTGCGGCGGTTGCCGTCTCTGGAATTTTGGCAGATATTATAAAAGTGATCGCAGGAAGATTCCGCCCCTCGGAACTTTTTACGCATGGAGTATATGGCTTTGATTATTTTCATATCGATCGAGCCCTCACCTCATTCCCCTCAGGACACACCACAACCGCATTTGCTCTTGCAACAGCTATTGGCTATCTATGGCCACGATACAGCACTTTGGGGTGGATATTTGCGGTAAGTGTCGGCATCAGTCGCATCGCTATCACCGCACACTATCCAAGTGACGTACTTGGGGGCGCAGTCACAGGTATATTCTCGGTTACTGCGTTACTTCACTATTGGAAAAAAGGTCCTAAAAACTGTCAGTTGTAAAAATCTAATTTGTCAAAATTATAGATATGGCTTGGTTCAACCGCTATAACGTCCCCAGAGAAGGAGAGATTTTTATGGGTACTGATTCCACTGACATATTGAACCATAGAGTTAAGCTTTTCTAGATTGAAATACCCCTTCTTATTATCCCTACGCAGTTCGTCCAATCTTGGATTTTTTACATTGCTGTAGATCACAAAGGGAACCATATATTCATCTTTAAATGGTGGTAAAAAGCCATGACCATTATTTTCAAGATTGATGTTTTCCCCATGATCGGATACGTAAACCAGCAACAATTTCTGATCTTTATACCGTTGGTAAATTTGACTCAAAATGTAGTCGGTATAGTGAATACTGTTATCATACTGCTCAACAATATTGGTACTATTTTTAAACAAAGCGGTTTCATTTTTGTATCGGTTAATATAGTCTGAATGTGATCCCATAATGTGCAAGAGAAGCATCTCTTTGGTTGAATTTTTTTGCAGTTTATTTAAATAATCCAAAATCACTTGATCTGTCTTTGCCTCAAGATAATTTAAATTGGCAAAAAAAGTAGTATTGGCCTCATATGCCATCGACGAGATGGAAGAGTCGTTTTTCCCAATACGCCCCTGATTGGAGATCCAATACGTTTCATAGTCATTGGCCTTAAAATTTGTCAGTATGGAACATGAGTGATTGTATCGATTCTCATAATAGTGGACATTTGCTTCGGTTAAATCGATGGGAACAGAATATCTCGTCTGATTCGTGGGTGCTATAGCGTCAAAGACATACAGATGATGAGATTTATTCAGAGCATCAAAAAAGGGGGTTGTTGGATGGGTATAGCCATATAAGGACATATGGTTTTTATTGACACTCTCCCCCATAACGACGATGACTTTATCGTATATCTGCTTTTTTTTCTTTGCCTTGATAATCTTGATTTGACTGATATATTTTTCTCTTTCTCGAAGTATAGTATCAATCTTATCTTTATCCTCAATAACCGTTAAAAATTCGTTCGGTACGCTAAAAGGTTCCATCTCCTTGATTGGATTGATGTAAAAACTCACCGCTACGAGAATAGAGACAAAGACGCCCAACCCTATAGCCTTGAACACCTTATACGAGTGGGTAAAATGTCTCATAAACTTGTATAACAAAAATAAAACAAAACAGGTGAAAAGCAACAGCGCATAGTCTCGGTAATCGACATAGTTGGTAATGTACTCTTTGGATTCATACAGAGGGGATAAAAAAGCAACTTCAATACGGGGTTTAATATCCGGTATTGTATATCCCCAATGCAAGGCAATGTGTCCTATGAGTATGTTGCTAAGATTGATAAAGATAATAAAGAGTGAAAAAAGTATTTTGCTAAACTTTGGAATAATCACTAATAATAAAAAAGTTACCCCCAAAAACATCGAGTGCATTTCATTAGGGGAAAAAAGGACCTGCGGAACCAGCGTTGAGAATGATATCAATGCACTAAAATAAAAATACGATTTATTGGTATGGTACTCGGTTTGAATTTTTTGTTTCACTGTTTACTTCTTGCTCCATACTTTATCCATCCACTCTCCCATCTTTGCCTCATATCCGCTGTTTTTATATTCCACAAATTTCAAGGGTTTGGCCAAATACGTTTGTTGCACCCATCCACCATATTCATGCGGATAAAGATAGTTTGCGCCTCGTGGACGAATGGCATCGGGAATCTCTAGAATAACTCCGTTTCGCACTGCTTCTAACGCTTGGTTAATAGCATTGTACGCCGTGTTGGATTTGGGAGAGGCACACAGATAGATCACCGCTTGTGCCAATATTATACGCGACTCGGGATACCCTATTTGTTTGACACTCACCATCGCCGAGGTACACAACGTGAGGGCTTGGGGATTGGCATTACCCACGTCTTCACTTGAGAGTATTACCAAACGCCGTGCGATAAACTCAGGCGGTTCTCCCCCCTCGATAAGTCGTGCCAGATAATAGATCGCCGCATCCGCATCGCTGCCTCGGATACTTTTGATGAGCGCAGATGCCAAGTCGTAATGAACTCCTGCTTCTGAACTCCCTTGCGCTTGAGCAGTAGGACGTAGAGCTTTTAATAAAGCGGTCGTAATTGGTTTTTTCAAAGCCGCTGCCACTTCCAGTAATTTAAGCATCGCTCTTGCATCGCCCCCAGAACTTGCTATCAAATACTCTTTTGCCTCATCGTCCATTACAATGTCGGTACGCCCTAACAAATCCTCTAACGCTTTAACACCAATCGTTTGAAGTTCAAACAGTAGTGAGCGTGATCGCATCGCTGCAGTGAGGCTAAAATAGGGATTTTCAGTTGATGCACCGATCACTAACACACTGTTTTGTTCCATAACAGGCAATAACACCTCTTGCTGGTTTTTTGCCAGACGGTGTACCTCATCGATAAAAATAAGTGGTTTAGTGAGGGAATTTTCGTATTGGTTAAAGATTTTACGTAGTTCTTCTATTTTGAGGGAAGTCGCGTTAAATTCATAAAATGGGAGATCCATCACAGAGGCAATAATACGAGCCAAGGTTGTCTTACCGCAACCGGGAGGTCCGTAAAAAAAAGAGTGGGTTAGATTGCCGCCCTCACAAAGGCAACGTAACGGTGCATCGGATGAACAGAGGTGCTCTTGCCCTACTACCTCATCGAATATTTTAGGACGAAGCAAATAGGTAAATTCGGCCACGATTAACCTGCGATGACCTTTACCATTACTTCGCGCAGCTGGCGTGGTCCATCAAATTCACCGAAAAAGATCCCTTGCCATTTCCCGAAAATAGGGCGTCCATCGACAACAGGAATACTCACAGATGCGCCCATACGTGATGCTTTGAGATGTGCTGCCGCATTATCACCGACATGGGAATACATCTCTTCGCTAGGTATTACACGGCTAAGTGCGAGCAAAAGATCACGACGAAGGTTAGGATCCGCATTTTCAAACAAGAAGACACTTCCTGTCGTATGCGGGGTGAAAACAACGCATATACCTTCTTTGACGCCTGACGTTATCACCGCTTCTTTGACTTCTGCAGTAATGTTCATCAATTGTGTTTTATGACTGGTTGGAAATTTGAGTGTTTTCATTTCTTTTTGCTCCCCATTGCGTATTTTTTAGTCGGATTGTATTTATTGGTTCCGAAGCTATCAGTCATACTATTTGCTTTGGACTTCTCTTTGTCTTTTATAAACGTTCTTTTTACGGGCTTGGCTTTTTCTTTGGTAAACAAAGGTTTTTCAGTTTTGTTCATGCTGTTGCCAAAAGCCCCTTTTTCACCGCCGCTTCTCTCTTTGTTGTACTCCGGCTTATCCGAACGACCCTTCTCTTTTCCAAAAGGAGTGTGCACGGCTTTTAGCTGCTTCTCTTTTTGCGTTGCGGTTCGCTCGATCCCATCTACAAATGCTCGAAGAGACGTATACTCAGCACGCTCCAAAAATCGCACTTTTCCCGTCGGAAGATTGTTCAAATCGATGCCTCCGAAGCTCAGACGTTTCAAATCCACGATCTCTGCATTGAAATGAGCAAAGAAACGGCGCAACTCACGATTTTGTCCCTCTCCGATGGCCACTTTGAGGATCGAATAATCCCCTTGATCTTTTTGCACTTGATACGCATAAAACGGAGCAAAACTCATAGGTCCTGCCTCAGCGTACTCATGAGCCCCCGCACTCGCATCATCCAGCTCTAGCCCCTCACCCATCGCCACTTTCATCGCTTCAGTTACGGCACCCTTAATCTTAATCCGATACACGCGCTCCATCTTGGAAGTCATAAGCGCCGTAGCAACCCGTGAAGCATCGGTCATGAGCAATAACCCCTCAGAGGCAAAATCCAAACGTCCTACAGGGATAAAGTGACGATAATTTTTCGACAACGAATCGTAAATCGTTTTACGCCCTTGCGGATCTTTTTTGGTCACTAACTCGCCGCGCGGTTTGTTATAGACGATTACCGTAAATTGATCTTGTGCCGTTACTTTGTTACCGCTGATACTGACATCGGCTTTGCGCTCATCGACTTGGAGAGCCGGATTTTTTTCAACTTCTCCATCAATACGGACATAACCGTCCAAAATGGCCTGATCCGCCTCACGACGCGAATAGGTCGAATAATGGGCAATAAATTTATTAAGTCTCATCATGAGATACCTGCTTCCACAAGAGTGTGAAGGTGTAAAACACCTTGTATTACGCCAGTGGAATCGGTCACCACCAGCAACTGTATTTTTTTAGTCTCTATGAGTACCAGAGCATCGGAGGCTAACAGTGTTGCATCGCTGATGGTAAACGGGTTGTGCGTTGCATACATGAACGCGGGTGCTTCCAGTGAAAAATCACTTTTCAGCAGTGCGCGGCGAATGTCTCCATCGCTCAAAAGCCCCGAGAGTTTCCCTTGCGCATTCGTCAACATTACCGTTCCCAATCTTCCCTCGCTAAGGGTCAAAATCGCTTCTTTGAGCGGGGTTTTTTCATCCACTATCGGGAGATTCTGAATACGCATCAAATCGGCTACTTTGACAAACAGTTTTTTACCCAATGCTCCGCCGGGGTGAAAGGATGCAAAATCTTCTTTTTGAAAATTACGTGCCTTCATCAAACACACCGCAAGGGCATCACCCATAGCAAGGGTAAGGGTCGTAGAACTCGTCGGAGCGATATCCAAAGGACACGCTTCTTGACTGACGTTGATATTGATCACTTCGTCGCTGTAACGTCCCAAGGTTGATTCACGGTTTCGTGTCATCCCGATGAGAGGGATATCAAAACGTTTGATGTGCGGTAAAATTGAACTGAGTTCCGGACTCTCGCCGCTGTAGCTGATCGCCAAAACAACATCGTCTTTACCAATCATTCCCAAATCACCGTGTAACGCTTCGGTCGGGTGGAGAAAAAAGCTTGGTGTCCCCGTAGAGGCAAACGTTGCCGCCATTTTCGCACCGATCAGCCCCGATTTACCCACACCTGTAATGACCAATTTTCCACGGCACGCCAAGATAGCTTCAACCGTGCGGGTAATCTCGTCCCCTATTGTTCCCATCGCCTCACGCAACGAATGTGCTTCGATTTCAAGTGTCTTTTTGGCTATTGCGATATAATCGTTATTCATGGAATTATTATACTCCAAAAACCCTTCAAAATAGGTGCCTTTATGCGTAATCTCTATATTGAAACGGCAACGCTTGATGAGCGTGCCGTTTCCCAATTTGGTCTTACCCAAGCCCTCATGATGGAACACGCCGCGATGAATCTGGAGCGTATCATACGGGAGCGTTTTCCTCGCGACTCTAGCGTGCTTATCGTATGCGGGGCTGGCAACAACGGTGATGATGGACGTATCCTTGCGCGGTTGCTTGAGGGGGATTACAGCGTTTCTACGAAACATAATATCCATCTGCATTACGATGTCATTGTTGATGCACTGCTTGGAAGTGGTCTTAACCGCCCGCTTGATTCTCTCACGCAAGAACTTTTAAAGTCTCTAAATACCGCAGATGCTTTTAGAATTGCGTGTGATGTTCCCACGGGGCTTTACGCTAACGGCACCCTTGATCCCTATGCCTTTAAAGCAAATATAACGGTTACCATGGGAGCACTGAAGCGCGGAATGTTCAGTGATGCTGCCAAAGAAATAGTGGGAGAAATTGTTGTAGCCAATTTGGGAGTTTCGCGCGGTCGTTATGAACTTTCTTCCGATTGGCAACTGCTTGAGCTCACAGATTTACAGCTTCCCCATCGCATCCAAACCTCAGCGCACAAAGGAAGCTACGGGCATC
>JAQTOQ010000076.1 GCA_028713245.1 Sulfuricurvum sp.
TCTGCTCTTGGAGCTTTACATTCGGAATAAACAATTTTCTAGAGCATCGCAGCTAGCGCGTAAGCTCTACAAAAAAGAGGCTAATCCTCTATATTTGGCACAAAGTTCGGTATTTGAATACGAGGCCGCAACGGATCGAAATGATACAAAATTATTGACAAAAGTTGTAGAGGAATTGAAACAAGCCAATGCGCAAGTTGATGATCCAATTTATCTCAATTACTTGGGCTATTTAATGATTGAACATGATTTAGGGATAAAAGAGGGGATGGTGTATGTTCAAAAAGCTCTTGATAAACAGCCAGACTCGGCATTTTATATAGATTCATTGGCGTGGGGGAAGTACAAATTGGGTGAATGTGCCGAAGCGTTACGTCTTATCAAGCAAGTAGAATCGTTAGTCGGTACGGAAGAGCAGGAAGTTAGAGATCATATTAAAGCAATACAGCAGTGCAAAACAAAGGACAAAAAATGATACTAGACGACATATTGGTAAAAACACGAGAAGATGTGAAGGAACGCGAAGCCAAGTTCAGCATGGACTGGTTAGGTCGTTCTTTGGCGTTTAATTCCAGAGCACCGCGCGATGTGTACTCGTTTTTGACCTCTACGGCAGATGAACCGTTTCGTATTATTGCTGAGGTTAAAAAAGCAAGCCCATCTCGTGGTGTGATTCGTGAAGATTTCGATCCTGTTGCCATTGCACAAGGATACGAGCGCGGAGGGGCAAATGCTATTTCGATTTTGACAGAACCCCATTTCTTTCAAGGAAATCTCGATTATCTCGCTGAAATCCGTCGTTATGTTGGCATTCCGTTGCTGCGCAAAGATTTTATTGTTTCCAAATATCAGCTTCTTGAGGCATTGGTGTACGGTGCGGATTTTGTTCTTCTCATCGCAGCGGCACTTTCAAAAAATGAGCTCAAAGAGCTTCTGAACTACACACGACACTTGGGGATGGAAGCGTTGGTAGAGATACACGATAAAACCGAACTAACCAAAGCGATTTATGCGGGTGCCGATATCATCGGGATCAATCACCGCAATTTGCAAACGTTTGAGATGAATATGAATCTCAGCTACGATCTTATGCCGCTCATTCCCAATGGTAAAATTATTGTGGCCGAAAGCGGTATCTATGAACACGGTCAACTGGCGGATTTGAGCAAGGCCGGAGTGGATGCATTTTTAGTCGGAGAGTCTCTTATGCGACAAGATAATGTCGAAGAAGCATTGCAAAAACTCAAAAATGGATAATTATTATAAAAATATCACTTTTTGGTGAATACTTAAGCAATACCTAAAACTGATTTAGGATACTATAAATGGTTACTATTTATTTTCCGAAGGGAAAGCATGACAGAGCCAATTACACCGGAGTTGCAAAAGTTTTACGATATCTTTGATAGCGTTGATCAGAGTAAGGTTTCTGAGTTTAAAGATTTTTTAGAGACCAATGCGGTCAATTTTAACCTTTTTAAAGAGGGAAATTTTATAGAGCGCTCCTTCCCTTTTGATATGATTCCTCGTATCATTCCCAAAAAAGAATTTGATCATCTGCACGCCGGTATTGTTCAACGCGTTCGTGCGCTTAATGCTTTTTTGAATGATATTTACACGGATCAGAAAATCGTACATGATGGTATTGTTCCCAGGGAATATATCGATTCAGCTACGGGGTATTTACCTTCTTTTCAAGGGATTATCCCTCCAAAAGGGATACGTACCCACATCAGCGGTATCGATTTGGTTAAAGATACCGTGAGCGGCGAATGGGTGATTCTTGAAGATAATCTTCGCGTTCCAAGCGGTGTAAGTTATCCGCTTACAATCCGTCGTGCTTTTCGTCATACCTATCCGGAATTTTTTGAGAAGATGAATATTTCTAAAATTCGTCAATACGGGACCCAACTCAAAGAGGCGATGGACTATGTCAACACAGGCGGCCTCAATGTCGTTTTGACTCCGGGGAGATACAATTCTGCTTTTTACGAACACAGCTATTTGGCTAAAATCACCGGCGCGACATTAGTCAGCGGGGATGATTTAGCAGTAGAAAACGAGGTTGTCTATCTGCGCAGCTACAATGGTGAGAGGCTGCGTGTCGGGGCGATTTATCGACGTCTTGATGATGATTTTCTCGATCCAGAAGAGTTTGATGAAGAGAGTCTTATTGGTGTGCCTCATTTGATGGGTGCGTATCGTGCGGGTAATGTTGCGGTGATGAACGGTATTGGTAATGGTGTTGCTGATGACAAAGGTATTTATTATTTTGTCCCTGAAATGGTTCGCTATTATCTCAAAGAAGAACCGATCCTCTCAAATGCTCCTACGTATCTTCCCTATTATGAAAAAGATCGTGAATATATATTGGCAAATATTGATACACTTGTTATAAAAGACGTTGCGGAAGCTGGCGGATACGGTGTGCTGTTTGGTAACCGTTTAACTCTAGAGCAACGTGCCCAAATCGTGGCCAAGATTATTGAAAACCCGCGTCGTTTTATTGCGCAAGAAGTGATTGAATTTTACGATCTCCCATGTATGCTTAACGGCGGTATTGAGCCACGAAAAGCAGATTTAAGAGCCTATGTGATTTACGGTGAAGCCATTACGGTGAGTATGGGCGGATTAACCCGCTATGCGATGGAAGAAGGCAATTATTTGGTTAATTCCTCTCAGGGTGGAGGCTTTAAAGATACGTGGGTGGTAGAATTATGATGGAAACCGCAATTACGGTAAATGCGGCGCGGTATCTTTATTGGAAAGGGCGTTATTTACAGCGTGCGCAAACCATGCTCAAAGAATTAGTGGTTGGATATGACAATGTCATTGACCGCGATTTTGATTACGGTCGGCATCATTATGAAAAATTAGACGTTGTTATCGATTATGTGGATGCACATGATTTTTTACGTCAGGGAGTTTATGGTAATCACAGCAGTTCGATAGCATCGATGATATTGATAGCGCGAGAAAATGCAATCGAAACACGTAACCTTTTGGATGAACGTGGGTTTGCTCGTTTGAACTTAATCCATAGCCGTATTTTGAGTGAATGTGGAAAAGTAGTAACACCGAGTATGTTGGAAGATTTTATTGATGATATTGCTTTTATTTTGGGTATTTTTTCTTCAGAGCTTGGACGTACGAAAGCCTATAATTTTATTCGTTTAGGACAGTACGTGGAACGTTTTGATTTGATTTTACGATTGTATGAAGGTTTCGATTTAGTGAATAGTGAATTGGACGCAATGAATACTATCGCAAAAAAGTTGAATCATAATTATCAATCCAGTAAAATATTTACGTCGGATTTAGAAAAAGTACTATTAATTGTGAACGGCGTCATTGATAAGGTGATTGAAGAAAAAGCGTATATTTTGGAACTTACCGAAAAAGAGCCGCAAACACAAGGATGAGTATGGGTAACATAGAAGAGGTATTGACGATAGAACTGCCTGTTGGGGAAAGTTTTCGGATACAGCGGTGTCGTTATGCTCCTAAAAAAGGCAAATCAACAAAACGCATATCGGTGGTTAGCGGGATACATGGAGATGAGCTCGAAGGACAGTATGTTTGTTTTTTACTCGGAGAATGGTTACGAGAGCATCCTGAGGCTATAAAGGGAACCATCGATATTTACCCTGCAATTAACAGCCTAGGGCTTGACAGTATTACACGTACGATTCCTTTTTATGACGTTGATTTGAACCGTATTTTTCCGGGGAGCAAAGAAGATTTTTTGCCTGCTCAAATCGCCCATGGGGTTGTGGATGTGATGAGGGGAAGTGATTTTGCTATCGATATCCATTCCAGTAATATTTACTTACGTGAAATTCCGCAGGTGCGTATCGCGAAAGCACAAGAGAATACCCTTGTTCCTCTCGCAAATTTACTGAACATCGATTTCGTATGGGTACATGATGCGGTGACGGTTTTAGAGTCCACCTTTGCGCATGCGATGAATACTAGCGGAACGAAAACGTTGGTGGTAGAGATGGGTGTCGGAATGCGCTTGGGAAAATCAAACGGTGAACAATTGCTGGATGGACTGTTAAATCTGATGCGCCATGAAGGAATTTTGGATATACCGAAATTTGAAGTACGTTTTCCGACACAATCACATGAAGGGGAAGTGGCCTATCTCAATGCGTCATGTCCCGGATTGTTTGTACCCGCGATTGAACACTGTCAGGTTGTACAAAAAGGTGAAGTAGTAGGACACATTGTCAACGCACTGAGCGGAAAACGAATGGACGAAGTTTTGGCTCCGATCACGGGGATACTGTTTACACTTCGCGCGTATCCGATAGTCTATGAAGGTTCCTTGCTGGGGCGTATTTTTGGAGAAAAACAATGAAGCGTTTTGATATTGTTACCTTAGAGTCTCCCAATCGTGCACCGCTGAAAATCGAAGGTTTTTTGTTTGGGGAAAAGAGTTATGGGCCATCAGTCGCCATTGTAGGCGCTATGATCGGGGATCATGTTAATCAGCTGTATGTCGCATCGCAGCTGGTCGAATATTTACGAATCAAAGAAATAGAGGGAAAAATATCAGGAAAAATTCTCGTAATTCCTGCAATCAACACCTATGCACTGAATATGGGTGAGAGACATTGGCCGTTGGACAAAACAGACATTAACATGATGTTTCCAGGTTATGCGCAAGGGGAAACAACACAGCGCATTGCGGCACGTCTGTTTGAAGCCCTGCGAGGGTATGACTATGGGATGATTTTGGAGGGACGGCGCGATCAGGGGATGTGTCTGCCCTATGTCAAAGTCATTGCCAGCGGATACGAAGATTTAGAATCAGCAAAGGACTTGGGTCTTAGTTTTATCCACCATCACCCCTACAATCCAGTCGAAACAGCGATGTTACAATATAATTGGCAGCTTTGGGGGACAAAAGCTTTTTCGATTGTTTTTGGTAAGAATGGAGCAATTGATTATGAAATAAGCCGTGATGTACAAGGTGCAGTGGTGCGATTTTTGTCAAAACGTAAATTGCTCAAATGTCCTGTGTTTGAAGGGTATCACAGTAACGTTATCAATCCACATGGCATTACACTTCTAAAAGCAACACGAGCAGGGATTTTTACTCCATCAGTTAGTTACGGAACCCATGTGCAAAAAGGGGATAGGTTAGGTAAAATTATGGATGCTTTGAGTGGTAAAAAACTTGAAAAAATCATTTCTCCGTGTGAGGGGATAGTCACCTGCCAATATTCACATCCATTGATTTTTCAAAATTCCATTGCATTTCGTATTGCATCGGTAGAGATGAGTTGTCAGGTAGAGCCGAAGACTAAGAAGAAAAAATAATCTTCTTAGCCAAGCAGTGCTTTTGCACATTCGTTAATACGTTTGCCGTCAGCTAATGCTCCGATGCTTTTTGATGAAGCTCCCATGATTCTACCGATATCTTTGATCGATGTGGCGCCTATTTCAGTTATGATGGACTGTATTGCAGTTTTAAGTTCTTCGTCGTTTAGTTGCTGTGGAAGATATGTTTCAAAAATAGCGGCTTCAGCGGCTTCTATGTCGTACAGGTCATTACGTCCGGCCTCTTTATATTGTGCCATTGAGTCATTACGCTGTTTTACTTGCTTTTGAATAATTTTGATAATATCCTCATCACTCAACTCCTTGCGCTCGTCGACTTCTATTTGCTTCATCGCACTGCTAAGAAGACGTAACGCGTCACGTTTTACAACTTCTTTTTCTTTCATAGCAGTTTTGATATCATTACTTATTTGCTCTTTTAAACTCATCTTTTCCCCTTGGAACTATATTTGCTTATTATAGCTAAATAACCTTCTTGAATGGACGAATATGGGGACTAAAACCTACCTATCTATTATCGCTGTATCGTTACTCATCAATGGATGTACAGCCAGACTTACAGAACCCGATATTACATTTACTCCTCCTAAGTATGTTGAAGAGATGCCAGCACGTGAGGAAGAGAGCAGCTTTGCAGCACGTGGTAGCTTGTTTGGACAGGGAGATAGCCCTTTATTCTCTGATCACAAAGCGATGCACGTCAATGATATTGTAACGGTGGTGATCTCTGAAACGGCTACGAGTTCAAACAAAGCGGTCAAAGCCCTCAGTGAAGCGGATACGGTTGGATTAAATGGGGGTGTTTTTACAAGCGGTGGGACAAATTCTGCGGTTAATTCTGCTACAGCAAAGCTAAATGGGCTTGGTAACATTGGATTTGGTGCTGGCTCAACTTCCAACTATGCGGGTTCTGGTTCTGCTACGAAAAATGCAACGTTTACGACAACCGTTTCTGCTCGTGTTGTTAAAGTCATGATTAATGGCAACTATTTTATAGTTGGGCGCCGAGAGATAATGGTTGACGATCAGAAGCAAATTATGGAATTAAGCGGTGTGATTCGTCCGTATGACATCGATCAAAATAATCAAATTAATTCTGCAAAAATTTCTGATGCTAAAATTATGTACGCCAACGAGGGTGACGTAGACCGTTCAGTAAACCAAGGATGGGCAAGTAAGATAGTACAGGCGGTATGGCCGTTTTAAGAGTTAGAAATTAGCGAATTACTTGAAGTGGGTCAATATGGGCATTTCGTTGGGTGACTTGGAACATTAGCTCACGGGTTACACGTCCGATAATAGAACCTTGTTTGAGTCGTTGACCAACAGAAATAGTAGGGGCGATTTTGTCCATGTGGGCATAGATGGTATGTAAGCCATTGTCATGTTCGATAATAACAACGTTTTCTAGCATCGCGGTTTGTTTGGCGAATATGACTTTACCGTTAAAAATGGCTTTGACTTTGGCCTCAGTTTCTGTTGGTCGAAGGGAAACCGATTCATTATAAATTTTGATTCCGTAGATCGGATCCGTGTAAGGGCCAAAACGTTTTGTCACAGCATAGCCATCCAGTGGTGCGATGGTGCGATCACCGCTATAGTTAGCTGTTTTGGATGGTTGATATGCAGAAATTGCTTCGCGTGCACCTTCAGGAAGTGGTTTAGAACCAGGCTTAGCCACTACAAGAGGAGGCGGAGCTTTTTGAGGCTTCAGTGATTCGCGTTTGATAATATTCAAGCTGGCAAGGGTGTTTTGCAACGATTGTTGTTGATTCAGAATGCGTCCAAGGGATTGCTTATATGCTTGTTTTTCTTTTTCAAGGGCCGTTATGGCTTTCTCGTTTTGCTGTTTGGTGGCTAAAACATTTTGCTTTTGTTGATCGATAATGGCAATGGACTGCTTGAGTACCTTGGTTTGGCTTGAGAGAGCAGAAATTTTTGTGGCGTTTTCACCGTAAATAAAATTGAGTTCTTTGATCTCTTGGTTGATTTGTTTGAGATGGAGTTTCAATGCCTCTTCGGTAATAATGGCATTAGCTTCTTTGGCACGGTCATCATTAATTAATAAAGAGATAGAAGTATTACGGGCAATGGCAAATACGAGCTTCTGCTCAATGTCGTTTTGATGTTTAAGAAGTTGATTTTGTCGTGTTTCAAGTCCACTAAGGCTTTGTTTATTGTTTTGGTACACAGTTTCTTTTGAGTTAAGCTCAGTGACCAAGGTATTAATCTTTTGCTGTTGAATACCAACTGCTTGTTTTTGCTTCAAAATCTTATTTGCAGTCTCCTCTAGTTTGCTGTTAAGAGATGAGTAGCTTTGTTTGGCTTCGTTGAGCTTAGAAGTTGCCGATTGTATCCGTTCATCAATTTTGGCGGCATACACTGTTGTATACAGTAAGGTTGCTAATAGCAGTGATCGATGAAAAAAGGTCACTTAGTCCTCTTCGTTTTGAAAAATAACAATCATAAGGGTGAGTGCAATAGAAATTCCTAATGCAATTGCTAAAGATCGAAGCGCGTCATTCACGAAGTTAAAGAGCTGGACACTAATACCGATCGCCTTGAGTTGAGCGATAAGAAAACCATAGTAGTCGATTAGAAAAAAAGCTAAACACAAAATGATCGTTGCTATAATCGCATCCACGATGGCCAAACGAAATAAGACAGCAGAACGAAGCCATACCGGAGCACCAAAGAGCGCCATGATACTCATACGCTCTGCATGCTGAAACTGCCATAAACGCATCTCTTTGAGAATTAGAAGTGAGGTGACTGCAGCAATAGCTATAGAGAAAACCTGTACTACATTTTTAAACAACAGCATGAGTTTATAAACCGTATCGTGTGTTTGTGCAAACCCCTCAACGCGCTCGATGGAAGGGTTACGCTGCAAAAGATGCTGAAGATTATTGATTTCTTTGGGTGATGGGTAGC
>JAQTOQ010000077.1 GCA_028713245.1 Sulfuricurvum sp.
TTCTTGAAGACCAAGGGTCTTCTCTGTATGCAAAATTGATTTGATATCAGTAATATCTGCCATCTCAGCTCTCTTTAATCAGATTTTCCCATACCGCTTTTTCGATTACTACCGAGCGATATGTCGCAGCCAAAAAGGCGTTGAGTTCATTAGCTTCTACCACGTAAGTAGCAGCAATGTTACGGAATGCAAGATAAGTGTTCTCATCAAGAATTTGTTTAACAAGCAATACATCACGCATGTTCAACGTATCGAACAATACTTTTGCATCTTTTGTTTTTCCACTTGGTACTTCGATCGAATCAACGATGAAAAGTTTCCCAGCAGTTGCCAAAGCATCCAAGGCACATCTAAGTGCCAATTTCTTTTGCTTTTTGTTGATCTTCTGTGTGTAGTTACGACCCGTGTTTGGACCATGAGCTACCGCACCGCCAACCCATATAGGTGAACGACGTGAGCCGGCACGAGCGCCGCCCTTACCTTTTTGTGCCCATGGCTTTTTACCACCACCGCGCATTTCTGAACGTGTTTTAGCACTTGCAGTATCTGCTCGCAAACCTGCTTGATACGATTTAACGTACAAGTACAAGTTATGCGTGTTGATGCCACTAAAGCTCTCAGGCAATGCCAGTTCAGAGGCTTTTTCGAATTTTTCATTCAGTACAATTGCACTCATTATTTAACAACCTTTACTCGACCTAGAGCACCGTTTGCACCTGGGATTGAACCCACGACAACCAATACACCGTTTTGTGCATCATAGGACAAAACGTCATTCTTTACCGTAACTTGCTCGTTACCGTAGTGCCCTGACATTTTACGTCCTTTTTGGACCTTACCTGGCCACTCTCGGTTACCGATAGATCCACCTGTACGGTGAAAACGGTGACCGTGTGCGCCTGGGCCTCCGCTAAAGTTCCAACGCTTCATAACACCTGTGAAACCGCGTCCCTTGGTGTTAAATGTACTTTTGAGCTTTTTTGCATCGCTCAAAGGTGACATATCCAAGTCGCCTGCCTCAGTGTTAGCAACCGCTAGAGTAGCGAACTTATTGAATTCAGCAGAAAGGTTATACTTCTTTTGCTGACCTTCGATAGGCTTGTTTTTTGCCTTACCTTGACTGTACGCTACTAGCGCAGTACCTTCGTTCACTGAACAAACTTTTACTTCTTTTACTTTTAAAAGAGTTACTACTTTGCTCGGAACGCCGACTGTTCGGCTCATACCGATTTTTTCTACAATATATTCCATACCCACTCCTTACTTGTCCATAGAACGTACTTCTACGTCTACCTCTGGAGCCAAGTCAAGTTTCATCAATGAATCAACAGTATCAGGCGTAGCTGACACGATGTCTATCAAACGTGCGTGCATACGAATCTCAAATTGCTCACGAGATTTCTTGTTAACGTGAGGTGATTTAAGAACCGTATATTTACGAATCTTTGTTGGCAAAGGTATCGGGCCACGGATTTCCGCACCTGTACGCTTCACGGCTTCTACAATAGAAGCTACTGAACGATCAAGCACACGATGATCGTATGCTCTAAGTTTCAAACGAATCTTTTCCATAATGTTTTCCTCTATAAAGAACTCGTCAGTCGATGCTGACTAATGTAAGGCAGCTGAAATTATATCGACAAACCCCTCTATGGTCAAGGATTTTAGGGGGTAAAAACACATACTATATAAAATTTGTTTCCTTTTAGAAAGGAACCATACTTTTTACGCTATCATTTTTACTCAGGAGTCATGCAATGAAAACCTTATTAGATGAATATTATCGTTACGATTTACACAATGCCGGATACATAGAACGTAAGAAATCCCTCCCTGAAGACAGTATTGCAATTTATGGGATCACGCAGTCAGGAAAAACCTCTCTTATCAAGCACTATTTACTCTCTCATAAAAAATCAACCTACCTTTATCTGGATTGTCGTGACATACGTTTGGACATCCATGAACTAAACGCTATCCTTGAACAGTTTTGTAAAGAAAATAAGATTTCCATTCTGGCTTTGGATAACTATAATAGTGCAATTACTCTCTTTGAGATTGAACAAACAATCCTTTCTAGTGAAATTCCACTTGAACTGCCTTTTTTAACATTGCATCTTAATTTGTTGGACTATGAAGAGTTTTTGGCGTTTGAGCAAAAATACGATTCCACAGCACTGGGTCACTTCTTTCAGTTGGGCGGATTTCCGGCAATGCACCGTATCCCTAGTGAAGAGCGTTCTCTGTATCTGCAAAAAGTGTTTACCAATGCGCTGGATGAGACAGAGCTCGCCATACTCATTCAAGCCACCAAGATGACCACACAAAAAGTTTCCGCCCACAATCTCTATGAACGTCTCAAAGTGGAGCGTAAAATCTCGAAAGACAAACTTTATGTCCACCTGCAATCCCTCTTTGACCGCCGCTATTTATATGGGCTTGAAAAATTTAATCACCCCAGCGCGGTTAAAAAGCTTTATCTCTGCGACATCGCTATTAAACATGCCCTAACCCTTCAAAAGCATTTTGGGCGTGTTTTTGAGAATCTCATTTATTTAGAATTGCTTAAACATGAGATAGAGTGTTATTATGAAGAAGGAATCGATTTTTATTTGCCAACACGTGCTCAAATTATTTTAGCAGTACCTTTTGAGAATGAACACTCTTTATTTAAAAAAGTCGAAGCGCTTGAAGCGTTTATCATTACGCATGAAGTTAAGGAAGTTATTATTATCACAATGAATTTGGAAAGCACTCTTTCGCATCCGATCGCAAAAATTGAAATGCTCCCCTTTGCCCAATGGGCACTAGGAGAAGAATAGAGAATTTAAAATGTGGCACCTAGTCCGATAAAAGGTCCCTCTATAGTAACATTTGAGTTGACATCGAAATGATTATTAATCTTTAACGTCTCATATCGATAACCTGCTTGTGCCTGAAAAAGTTTATTGATATTCCAAACCGCTTTAATACGCGAGTCCCCCAATGAGTCACCTTTGTATTCAGTGTATTTCACATCACCAGCTATTCGCAGACCAGTTCCGACAAGATCTATGCCAGCACTTAAGTATCCCATTGGTATCACTTCACTAAATTCCTGATTAACAGCACCTTCTATCTTGGCATCCACTACTTTGAATGTAATACCGATATCTAAATCAACAACGTTATCAAGAATTTCATAATAGGGCGTTATATCGGTTTGATTGAAAGAAACCTTATTGACTCCAGCTGCACCGTCTGAACCCGTAAACGAAGATTCTGGTGTTAAATCAAGACGAATATTAGGTAATAATGGTAGTGGGTGCTCCAAATAAAGCCCAACTTGATAACCAGAATGACGCTCATTGTTAAAGCGTGTCGTAGTTGTTTTGTAATCGAAATCACCGCTTGCTGTAGGGCTATACGAATCAGCTTCAACACCAAACCCTAAAATCATCGCTGCTGATGCATTGACTGACAATAAACACAAAGCCATTAAAACTGATTTTTTCATCTTAATTGATCCTTTTTTTAGTATGATAGCGAATTTTACAACCAAAAGGCATATAAAATGATACTGTGTGGAATTGACGAAGCGGGACGTGGGCCATTGGCGGGACCTTTGGTAATGGCTGGAGTAATATTGCATAACTCTATAGCTGGACTGAACGACTCCAAAAAACTCAGTGAAAAAAAGCGTGAAATGCTCTTTGATCTCATCCTCATAAATTCTGATTCTAAAATAGTTCGATTCTCTGCACAGCAAATTGATGCTCTTGGACTCTCTGTATGTTTAAAGATGGGTTTAGAGGAAATTATGAATTGTCTAAATTCGGAAGATTATTTGTTTGATGGGAACTCAAAATTTGGTGTAAGCGGTTTGCGTACGCTGGTAAAAGCAGATGCTCTGATTGCTGAAGTAAGCGCAGCATCGATACTTGCAAAAGTCACCCGTGATCGTGAGATGATCGAGATTGACCCTCTTTATCCCCAATATGGTTTTGCAGAGCATAAAGGGTATGGCACGTGCGCTCATATACAAGCGATACGAGAGCATGGACATTGCGACATCCATCGTAAAAGTTTTAAATTAAAAGTGTTACAACCCTCCCTCTTTTAGGACATCATCGCTATAATTTTTTAAAAAAAGGGTTGATTATGGTTTCTCTCACACATCTCGAAGCTGCACTTGCCGCTGTGGACTCCGAAGTAAAAGCGCTTCTTTATGACACATCACTTTCTCTGACCATCAAAGACGAAAAAATGTTGCCTCTCTTGCGAGAGAGTAAAGTACTGAAGCAAGCGTATGAAGATTTGTGCTATTTACGCGATAATCCGCCTACAAGTGCAGGAACGTGTAAAGTCGGGCAATACCGAGAAGATTAATAATTTTTTATTGAAATGTATTTTATGTGATGAAATTAGAAGAGAGAAGACTCCCCGTCAGATACCTGCGGCACAAAATATGCACCGGTGTGCTGCTGTATTCCTACCCTGACACGTTGTCAGTACATACCCTTGCACAGGTCTAACGAAGAGAGGTGAAATTATAGCCAACACTGCGAGCAAATGCAAGAACAGTATGATGGTATCTTTATTGCTTACTCACTAATGACTGTTAAAGATTTACAGCATAATGGTCGATATGCTATGCATTAAAGATATATGTAAAAGGATTTACCATGTCTGGAACTATCAACTCCCTTGGATTGGGTTCGGGGGTTTTAACTTCTGATCTCCTTGATAAACTAAAAGCGGCTGATACTGCCGGTATTGTTACCCCTATTGATAATAAAATCACTCTTAACGCACAAAAAGGGCAGGCCTATGATCTATTAAACAGCTTATTGACCTCCTTTAAAAGCAGTGTCAGTTCTCTGGGTGATGATTCTTTGTATCAAAGTCGAACAGTATCAGGTAATAACGACGGCGTTAGTGTCAGTGCTGTCGCAGGAACGCAAATACGTGATTTTTCTCTTAATGTTACTAATATTGCCAAAAAAAGTGTCGTTGAATCTGGCAGCTATACCTCTCTGACCGCTCCCATCGCAAATGGGCCTGGTACTCTTAATGTAGGGATCGGAGGAACAAACTATTCCATAAATTATACTGCGTCAACAACTTTAAGCGATTTGAAACAAGCCATTAATGACGCTGCAGGGAGCAAGTTAACTGCTTCAATCCTTCAAACAGGGACATCTGCGTACAATCTTGTCCTATCCTCAAGCAGCACGGGAGTCAATCAATCGATTTCACTTACGGATATCAGCGGTAACCTAAGCGACACGAAACTCATAACGCAGAACACTAAAAGCGGCTCATTTTTGGCGGCAGATGATTTTATTGCAGCAACTGGCACTAGCGGTAATATGACCCTTAATGTAGGGGGAACCTCTGCAACGTTTGCTTATACCGATACAACAACCCTTAAAGGGATGGCGGACTCCATCAATGCCAATACCACAATGAATACAAAAGTAACGGCGAATGTAGTTCAATACGGCACCAATGATTTTCGAATGGTATTTACCCCTAAATCAACAGATATTGCAAGTGTTATCAGCATAACGGACAGCGCAGGAGGTGGATTGTCTTCAACCCTAACCACTACCACCACTTCGCCCGGAACCATGGGAATAATTCAAGATGGCGTTGATGCCCATTTCACCTTCGATGGTATCAGCATGACCCGAAGCACCAATACTGTTAGTGATATTGCTACAGGGATGACGGTCAATCTGCTAAAAGACGGCGGAAGTGCTAATATTGCTATCACTCAAGACCGTAGTAAAATAGCAGATAATATGAAAAGCATGGCAAATAGCTACAATACTCTCGTCAAGCAGCTTGATGACATGACAGGATACGATCCAACCGCCGGGAAAGTCGGGATTTTCAACGGTGACAACACCATTAAAAATATTCGCCGAGAGATTACCCATATGATCACATCCGTCAACAGCAGTGGGTATGCTCTCCCTGATTATGGAATAAGCCTAGATAAGACAGGAGCTATGTCCTTTGATTCTGATGCTTTCACTACTAAAATGAATGCAGATCCAGATGGAACAGAAGGATTTTTTAGTACCAAGACTACCGTTAGCAGTGCCGGTGTTGCAACGACTACAGACGGTATTTTTACCGCACTCAATACTTTGATCAATAGCTATACGTCTACATCAACGGGGACTTTATACCATCTAACACAGGCAAATAAAGATGCAGCAACTACCCTCAGTTCTGATCGTGCAAAAGCCAATGCCCTGTTAACTGCACGTTATGAGACGATGAGTGCTAAATTTGCGGCATACGATTCCATGATTGCGAAGCTCAATAACTCCTTTTCTGCTCTAAAACAACAAATTGATGCACAAGCAAAATCAGGTGGATAATTAATCATATCTGGCACTCTTTTTGCTTATCTAAGGATAAGTTAGACTGAGGGATGCACAATGCTCAATGGAAAGAATATACTTATAACCGGTGGAACCGGCAGTTTTGGAAAGCAATTTGTTACCACCATTCTAAAGCACTACAAACCCAATAAAATTATTATTTATTCCCGTGATGAGCTAAAACAGTACGAGATGGCACAGCGCTTTAATGCTCCGTGTATGCGTTATTTCATCGGGGATGTTCGTGATCTTTCACGCCTTGAAAGCGCCATGAGCAGTGTCAATTACGTCGTTCATGCGGCTGCACTCAAACACGTTCCCATCGCTGAATACAATCCAATGGAATGCATCAAAACCAATATCAACGGTGCGCAAAACGTCATTGAGGCATCCTTGCACTCCAATGTAAGTCATGTTATTGCCCTATCCACAGATAAAGCTGCTAGTCCTATCAATCTATACGGTGCTACCAAACTCGCATCCGACAAACTTTTCGTAGCTGCAAACAATATCCGTGGCGGTAAAGATATTCGATTTTCAGTCGTTCGTTATGGAAATGTTTTAGGTTCACGGGGCTCTGTCGTTCCGTTTTTTCAAAAACTCCTAAGCGATGGTGCAACTGAACTTCCTATAACCGATGAGAGAATGACGCGGTTTTGGATAACACTCCAAGAGGGAGTTGATTTTGTCCTCAAAAACTTCCAGCGCATGCATGGAGGAGAAATCTTTATCCCAAAGATTCCCTCCATGAAAGTGGTCGATGTTGCCCACGCTATTGCTCCTAATATGCCACATAAAAACGTCGGCATCCGCCCCGGTGAAAAAATGCACGAAGTGATGTGTCCGCGTGATGATTCCCATCTCACTCTCGAATTTCACGATCACTATGTCATTAAGCCCTCTATTCAGTTTACCGAAGCCGCTGATTTCACGAAAAATAATTGTGGTGAAATCGGAGCACCTGTTGAGTATGGCTTTAAATACAGTTCTGAGACTAATACGCAATGGCTCAATAATGCAGAACTCTTAGAAAAAATAGCGCTTACACAAAATGAGGAAAAATAACTCATGATTCCCTATTCGACGCAACTTATCGAAGAAGATGATATTGCTGCCGTTGTCGAAATTTTACGTAGCTCTCATCTGACTCAAGGCTCAAAAGTTCAAGAGTTCGAAGAAGCTATTGCGCACTATGTAGGTGCCAAATATTGCGTTACTTTTAATTCTGCCACTTCTGCACTGCTGGGCGCTTATGCTGTGGCGGGAATCGGTAAAGACGATGAAATTATCACTACCCCTATCAGCTTCGTTGCTACCTCCAATATGGCAATTGCACTGGGGGCAAAACCTATTTTTTGTGATATCAGAATGGACGGAAATATCGATGAAACACTTATCGGATCACTCATTACTCCTCATACGAAAGCCATCGTTCCTGTCGATTTCGCCGGGAAACCTGTTGCAATAAACGCTATCAAAGAAATAGCAAAAAAGCATAATTTACTCGTAATCGACGATGCCTCCCATGCTCTAGGCAGTGAAATTAATCATCAAAAAATCGGTTCGTATGCGGATATGACCATTTTTAGCTTCCATGCTATCAAGCCCATCACCACGGGCGAGGGAGGAGCAGTGCTAACCGATAGTGAAGAATTTGCAATTGCCTTACGACTCTTTCGCTCCCATGGTATTGTCAAAAAACAGCTGTGGAATTCAGATATGGTCAGCCTTGGGCATAACTTTCGCATGACAGAATTTGCGGCAGCATTGGGCCTTTCACAATTATATAAACTTGATCGCTTTATCCATGTGCGAGAAAGCATTGCCCGTTATTATGACGGGCGATTTAAAAACAATAAACTTTTTTCAACCATACACATCGATGCGCATGAGAAAA
>JAQTOQ010000078.1 GCA_028713245.1 Sulfuricurvum sp.
TCGACAATAGCTCCCTCACCTCAAGCTCCACTAGCTCGATTAGCTCAGGATCGTCTACCATGTCGCTCTTGTTCAGAAATACCACTATCCTCGGCACACCTACCTGCCGCGCTAGTAGTATGTGCTCCCTTGTCTGCGGCATCGGCCCGTCTGCTGCCGATACTACCAGAATGGCACCGTCCATCTGCGCAGCTCCTGTGATCATGTTCTTGATGTAGTCCGCATGACCAGGGCAATCCACGTGGTTTTTAATGGTCTCTAGAAGTTTTAAAAAAGAATTTTTTCCTCCGATTAAAGCGGCATAGGCGAGAAGTTGATCGCGGAGGAGGATTTTGTCAGCACTGGCAAGCTGGTGGAAACGGCACATGTGAAGAGCCTTTGCATTAAGATGCCGTATTATAGCGTTTTAGTACAAAAAACTTTGCTGCATGATGGGGCGAATGATATCGGTTGAAACAGTACCGTGCATAAAGAGAGAATTGGCGAGTACCCCCTGTTCTAAAAGCATGTCTGAACCGTCTTTGTATGGAAGTTTGGCCTTTTTGACTTCACGCAAGAATGGAGTCTCTTTCCCGTAAATAACGTCGATCGCACATCGTGCGCGTGAAAGTAAATCACTTAGTAAAGTAGCGTCAACGGGTAAAAAATCATCACTCAATCCAGCTGATGTTGTATTAATAATAAGGTCATACGCATTGGAGGGTATGAACGTATCCCAACTAAAGGCTTTAAAGCCATTTTCATTGAAGTAGTCCAAGCGTTTGGATGAGCGATTGAGGATTACGGGTTCAATATCATTTTGGCGTAAAACGGTTGCCAGTGCTTTTGCTGTTCCTCCTGCACCAAGGATCAATGCATTTTTAAGAGGACCAAATGATTCAATAGCACGCAAGAAGCCATCGGCATCAGTGTTGTAGCCAATAAGACGACCATTTTCCAGAATTATGGTATTAACCGCGCCGATTACTTTTGCAATACCGCGTATTTCGTCACACGCTATAAAAGCCGCTTCTTTGTGTGGAACCGTGATATTAGCACCGCTAAGTGCTTTTGCGAAAAAAACATCACGTAGTTTTGAACTATCACTAAGATGTGTGCGTGTATAACAAGCGTCTATGCCAAGGGTTTTAAAAACATGGTTGTGCATCAATGGAGAGCGTGAATGACTCACAGGGTCTCCAAATATCGTAAACAGTTTCATTTATTAAGGATTAATGAGGTCGTTGAGCGTGCTGGTAAGCGCTCCAAGCTTATTGGTGACCTCTAGGTATTCGAGTTCATGTACAGAATCTGCAACAATACCGGCGCCAGATTGGAGGATAATTTTATCGGGTTTGATGAGGGCAGTACGAATTGTGATTGCTGTGTCCATATTGCCATCAAATCCAAAATAACCAATAGTTCCACTGTAAAAACCGCGCTTTACACCTTCATATTGAGCGATGAGTTCCATCGCTCGTATTTTTGGGGCTCCTGTCATAGTTCCTGCGGTGAATGTTGCCGCAAGAAGATCGAACATGTCCTTGTCATCACGCAGTTGAGCATGAACATCCGAAACGATGTGCATAACATGCGAATAGCGCTCAACATGCATCATCTCTTCAACACGTACAGTGCCCGTTTTTGCAACACGCCCAACATCGTTACGTCCCAGATCGATGAGCATCAAGTGCTCTGCTAATTCTTTTGGATCGGCCAATAGCTCTTCTTCAAGTTCTAAATCACGCTGCTTATCTACCCCACGTTTACGTGTTCCTGCAATAGGGCGCAAGAGAATGTCGCCATCGCTCAATCGAACCATAACTTCTGGGGAACTGCCAACGATACTGAACTCACCGTATTCCATGAGATACATATAGGGAGAGGGATTTTTGATGCGTAAAACGCGATAAAAACTAAACGGATCAACGACAGCATTCCGTATATAGCGATTGGTCATTAAAATCTGAAAAACATCTCCACTGCGGATCATCTCTTTTGACTTATCAACCATATCGAAAAATTGAGATTTTGTGTAAATGAAATCGCCACCGTTATCATTTTTGATAGGGACCAATGGAGTGTAATGATAGCTAGACTTGAAATCTTTTTCGATGGTATTAAATTGGTCATGAAAAGTGGATAAGGTTGAAATCAGTGTGATAGTAGAGTGTTTATGCGAAACAACCACTACAAGTTTAGGTAAAATCAAATCCATATCTGGAATATTCGTTTGATCTTGTAAAGTATTCATTGAGGCATTAAGTGTAGGCTCGAAAATCTTCACCATATCGTATCCGATATAGCCTATGAACCCATCTACGTAACCAACCTCTAGAGTTTTAGTTTGGGTACGAAAATAGTCACGATCACATGAACGATAATAGCGTTTTAAAAATTCAAAAGGAGATTCAGGAATAACACATATGGTTCCACTAGAGTCTGTATAGCGTGCAACAGATTGGGAATAGGTAAGACGTTCTCTGGCACCCAGTGCGATAATAGTGTAATTTCCATTGCTATTCCCGGCACTTTCAAAAAGGAAGGAAATTTCATTGGGGAAAAATTCCTTGAGCTTTTCATAAATACTGATAGGAGCAAATTGGTCGAGTGTAAAACGGTGTGAATAGATCACGTTATCCCTTTATTTTGAAAGCTTTTGCCTCAACATTTTGGCGAATAGACCCCATTGCATCTTGTACTGATTTTTCACCTTGGAATGGACCAACCAATACTTTGGTGACCGAACCTGATTTTTGAGTTGTGTACTTCATGCCGCTTGCATTGAGGCGATCAAATAATGCCTTATTTGGTTCATTAGTGAATGATCCAACTTGTATATAATACGTTACAGGGGCAGCTGCGCTTGTAACAGGAGCAGATTTTACTTCAGTGATTTTAGCTTCTGTAGCTACTTTTGCAGGTGTTGGCGCAGTAGCTTCTTGAACAGGTTTTTTTGGTTCTACGATTTTTGCGGGAGTATTTTTCTCTTGTTTGATAACAGCTGTTCCATGTGATTTTTGGGTATTTTCAATAGGTTGTGTTTTAGCAGCAACTTTTCCTACATTTACTTTTGGTGCTGGTCTTGTAGCAACAGGTGTTGATTTTTTTACGGGTGCAGACTGCGCTGTAGCTTTTGCTACGGGTGCACTTGCTGGTACAGATTCAATGACCTTATTTTGCACTACTGGTGTATTTTGCATTGATTCATTTTTTATCTTTTGAGCGATTTGGTTTAGATCAGTTGCCCCTTGAGGTGCTGCAGCTTTAGCTGTTTCATTACCTTCTTGGATAACTTCAACAGGCTCAAATAATGGATCATTGATGATTTCAGTCGGTGCAGTAGGTTCTGGCGGCAAAATGGCTTGTGGGCTTTTTTGAACTTCATCATTTTTGAGTGAGTTCATGATAACCAATACAATTATAAGTATCAGGGTAAAGGTAGCGATTGCTAATAACAGTTTCTTACTGCCTGAATTGGACCCACTTTTATTTAAAATTATGTCGTTAAGTTCGTTTTTTTCTTCCATTTTTTGCTCCTATCAGCGCTACATGTGTTTTGACCAAGAAGCACCGCGTTCTTTCGCATATACTTCATAGGGTAAATTTAGGATATTGTATTCCGGAGGTAATTCATCCGTCGGAAACATTCGCCATTGTTTAGGCTGTTTTGCAGCCAGTTTCATTGAAATCGTCTTTCCCAACTGTATCGCTTCTTGAAAGGTTGTATGCCCTTTGTGTATATACACGTGTAAATGCCCAGACGTTTTCGTCTCGTAGGCGGTAAAGTTGATGTATCCTTCTTCACGTAGCAATAACTGTGCCTTATGGTAAAAACGCTGTGGGTCTGTACCATTATAGTCAATTACTATATTTTCAACTTTGTTATGTTGATTGATCAATGAGTGTGCGATAATGATTTGTTTTTTTAGATGCTGATCAATGAGCGATTGACTCAGAATCTTGTTGATACGCTCATATTTATTGAAAAAAGTACGGCCCTTGTACTCAATTTTACTGACCATTTCATCATGTTTTAGCCAATAGTGATCTGAAACAATTTTGATCAATTTTAAATCCATAGAAGTCATTCTTTCTCCATTTTAAATAGTGTTAAAAAATCGAAGGCTATTGCATCAATATGTTGGTTGTTTGTAAATGATAAATCTGCGCGCAAGGGCTTTTAACTCTTCTTTGATAGCAGATTGTTTCTGTGTATTTTCAATATCATCTAAAACATCAGCAATTTTATTGGCAATAATTTCAAACTCTTTTTCTTTCATTCCACGTGATGTAAGGGCAGGGCTTCCTATACGGATACCACTGGTAACAAAGGGAGAACGTGTTTCACCAGGTACGGTGTTTTTGTTGACTGTTATCCCAGCATTTCCCAAAGCGGCATCTGCATCTTTACCACTAAATGGTTTATTTAGAAAAGATACGAGTATGAGATGGTTATCAGTACCTCCGCTAACAATATCATAGCCACGCTTGATGAGCACTTCTGCCAAAACTTTTGCATTTGCTTTTACTTGTTTCGCATAGATTTTCCACTCTGCTGAGAGATTAAACTTGAATCCAACTGCTTTTGCTGCAATTACATGAACCAATGGTCCACCTTGAAGTGCCGGGAAAATAGCCGAATTTATTTTTTTAGCGATGTCTTCATCATTGGTGAGAATAATACCCCCACGAGGACCTGCAAGTGTTTTATGAGTTGTAGTCGTAACAACATGTGCATGTGGAAATGGGTTAGGGTGCTCGTCCGCACATATTAAACCTGCAATGTGTGCGATATCTGCAAACAAAATGGCACCAACAGCGTCCGCAATTTCACGGAATTTTGCAAAATCAATTTCACGTGCATACGCAGATGCGCCACATACGATAATCTTTGGTTGGACGATTTTTGCGATATCCAAAACGCGGTCATAATTGATACGGCCATCAAGCTCTACACCATACGAAAAACTATGGTAGTTTTTGCCTGAAAAACTTACTTTTGAACCGTGTGTCAAGTGACCGCCATGGCTCAAATCCATACCAAGCAATTTATCACCTGCTTCTAAGAGCGCAGCATATACAGCACTATTCGCTGATGACCCTGAATGTGCCTGTACATTTGCAAAATTACATCCAAATAGCTTACATGCGCGGTCAATTGCCAATTGCTCAACTCCATCAGCGTATTCACATCCGCCATAATAACGTTTTGCGGGGTAGCCTTCTGCATATTTATTGGTAAATACGCTACCCATTGCTTCCATAACTGCAGGAAGCGTAAAATTTTCAGAAGCAATCATCTCTAAATGGTCGGTTTGGCGCTCTAGCTCTTGCTCACATAGGGTATAAATTTCATTATCGTATTCTTTTAGGAAACTCATTCTTCTTCTCCGTTGTTAAGTTGGTTATATTGTATCGGTTTCATTGCCGGGAATAGCAATACATCCCGAATTGAGTGCTGATTTGTGAGCATCATGACCAGACGGTCTATACCGATACCTTGACCGGCAGTAGGTGCCATACCGTACGATAATGCCGTAACAAAATCTTCATCCATATCGTGTGCTTCATCATCACCGCAAGTCTTGGCCACCATTTGGCTTTCAAAACGTTCAAGCTGATCAATTGGATCGTTGAGCTCACTGAAGGCATTGGCAATATCACGTCCGGCGATAAAAAGTTCAAATCTATCAGTAAGCTCTGGGCGGTCATCATTACGACGTGCTAGTGGAGAAATTTCAACTGGATAGTGAGTGATAAAAGTTGGATTAATTAGTTTCCCTTCGACGAATTCGTCAAATAATTCTCCTTGGAGCTGTCCCAGATTCATCGCAGAGTTGGTTTCGAGATTATGAGACTTGAGATAATCCAATACGGCTTGCTTGTCATTAACGACATCTTTAGGGACTCCGCCGATTTCTGAAAGGCTTTTGATGAGTTCGATTTCGGTAAACTGATCAAAATCTATCTCAAATTCCCCATATGGAAGGCATTTTGGAAGATTAAGATGATCAAATAAGTATTCAAAATATTCTTTTGTTATTTCAATAAGATCTTTATAGGTTTTAAATGCCCAATAAAACTCGATCGAAGTGAATTCAGGGTTATGAGTTGCGTCCATCCCTTCATTACGGAAATTTCGATTAATTTCAAATACTGCTTCAAAGCCACCAACAATAAGGCGTTTGAGATAAAGTTCAGGAGCAATACGTAAAAAACGATCTACACCTAAAGCATTATGATGGGTCATAAACGGTTTAGCATTTGCGCCGCCGGCAATCGGGTGCATCATCGGTGTTTCTACTTCTAAAAAGCCCTTGTCTTCAAAGAAACGACGTGTGAGGCTTACCACTTTACTGCGAATATGAAATGTTTTACGTACTTCAGAATTCATAATAAGGTCGAGATAGCGCTGACGATAACGCATCTCTTTGTCTTGAAGACCATGAAATTTTTCAGGAAGAGGAGAGATGGCTTTTGTTAGAAGAGTTAATTCATGAGCATGTAAAGAAAGCTCTCCTTGCTGTGTTACAAACGGATAGCCGCTTACTTCAATTATATCGCCTACTTCAATGAGCTTTTTAAACACATCATTGTAAAAATTCTCAGGAAGGTTGTCTCGTGCAACATAAATTTGAAGCATACCGCTTTCATCTTCTATTTTAAGGAAGCTGGCTTTCCCCATTAAACGAAAAAGTTTGATTCTTCCCGCAACGGTGTAATGGCGATGCTCATCACGTTTCTCTTCTTTGTGCTCAAGATCAGAATTCACGTTGTGATACTTTTCAATGGTGGTATTACGATTGGAATTATTGGCGTAGGGATCAATACCCATTTCACGTAATTGGTTGGCTTTTTCGATTCGTTGTTGAACGTATTGATTGTCGAAAGTCACTGGTGTGCCCTTTATTTTTTCATTTTGGTTTGGCATGGTAGACAGATGCCATAGATTTGCATGGAATGCTCTTGCATTAAAAAGCCTAGCTCTTCTGCAATTTTCTTTTGTCTGGTTTCTATCTCATCATCCACAAATTCATTGATAGCACCGCATTTAGTACAAATGATGTGGTCATGATGATCCTTTGCCCCCAATTCGTACTTTTTACCCTGCGCACCAAACGAGAGAGAGGTAACCATCTCCGAATCTTCAAGTAACGAAAGTGTTCGATAAACCGTTGCAATACCTGTATTAAGATCAGGATGCTTCTCTTGTATCAGGTGATGAAGGGATTCAGGTGTAAGATGCTCATCACAATTGTAAAGCATCTCCAAAATAACTTCACGCTGTATGGTGAATTTTAATCCATTGTCCCGAAGGAGCTGTTTAAAATCATTCAGCAGATTATTGTATTCAACACTACGTTGTGTAAAATCAGTATGAGCAGCCATCGACTATTTCTTCTTCTTTGATATTTTTGCTTGATTTGTATCCGTTTCACTTTGATTATTATCACTCATGAACCCTGTAACTTTACCAGTCTCAATATGAAGAATAAAATTACCGGTTGCCTGCATCGGCTCAAAGAAAATACTGTCTTTCATTTTTTCACCAAAATTTTCTTTAATAGCCGTCACGCTAAATAATGCGTACACAATAACTGAAGCAATAAAGAAAAATTTGCTTGCACCTACAAAAAAGCCAAGAATTTGATCGAGTACGCCAAGCCCACTTAGGCTGCTTAGGCGTTTAAATCCAGTACCTAGCGCAATCATCAATAGCCAGAAAATGCCTACCGTGAAAACGAAACCAACAAGATTGACAGCAGCAATTGTATGAAAATGCAATACAGATTCATTTAAAAATTTACCAATCGGTCCACCGATATGAGAAGCAACAAAAAGTCCTCCAACAATCCCAATAAGACCAAATAACTCTTTCGAAAAACCATTCATAAGGCCTTTAAGCCCCAATAGTAATACAATGCTGCCAACGGCTACGTCAAAATAATTCAAATCCCTATATCTCCATTTCTAAACGGTCTTTACCGGATTTCTTAGCACGATAGAGTGCAATATCAGAGCGATGTATGAGCGTGTCAAGTGTATCATCATTACGTATTACCGTTAATCCGATGCTTAACGTAACGCTGATCTGTTCGTTTT
>JAQTOQ010000079.1 GCA_028713245.1 Sulfuricurvum sp.
TGGTAGTGCAATTAATGTTAAGCTAAATGGCTATATGGGTGATGCTCGCTTGGAAGCTGTAAACGATCCTAAAGGTGAGCCAATTCTTAATATGATGATCACAGCAGGTGGCGGTGGAGAACAAATAGTTTGAAAAAAGGTGATTATTTCGAAACTAATGATCTAGTGATTGATTTTAGTTCGGGACAAACGTTTGAAAAACCGGTTGTTGCTTTGAGTCTAGAAGGGGATAAAGTCATGATGCGTCATGGGATGAAACTCAATACGCTTAGTATGAATACTCAACAATCAGGCTCGATTGAATCTGGTAATAGTGAGCTAACACAACGCACATTGTTCCAAACACCACAAAGTGGATTTGTATTGCGTTCATTCATCCCAAAAGGTGCTATGAAACTGGTATCTAAACCAGGAAAAGGGCCTATGGTGAAAGGTGCTGATGCATTAACACTAGAATTAGGGATTGCTGATAAGAAAGAATCCGTTACCGTATTAGGGACACCTGGGGAAATAGGGGAAGCTAAAAAAGTAACATTAGGGGATGTGACTGTTGACGTAGCATATGGTTCCATTGAACGTACATTGCCGTTTGCTATCGAACTCAATGATTTCCAACTGGAGCGTTATCCAGGCTCTATGTCTCCGGCATCGTATGCGAGTGAAGTGACGCTGATCGATCAAGAAGCAGGAGTTAAAATGCCATTTCGTATCTATATGAATCATATTCTTGATTATAAAGCGCACCGATTTTTTCAATCCTCTTACGATCAAGATGAAAAAGGAACTGTATTATCTGTTAATCGTGACCCTGGAACTTTGATTACCTATATCGGATATTTGTTGCTCGCGATTGGACTGTTTGGTGTGTTGATTGTTAAAAATGGTCGATTCAATGGTTTGAGTGAAAAATTAAAGTCGTTAAATGCTAAAAAACTTGCGGCATCTATAGCTGTGATGCTTTTGGCATTTAGCAGCGCAAACCTTCATGCGGATGATGCTGAAAATCCTGTTATTAAAACAGCCAAGAGTTTTGACGCAGCCCATGCTGAAAAATTCGGACATTTGATCGTACAAGATTCTTCCGGGCGGATGAAGCCACTGGATACGTTATCTCATGAAATTTTATCAAAACTAAACCGAAGTACAGTATTGTTGGGACTTAATGCCAATCAAGTGATCATGGGGATGATGTTACGTCCTGATGCGTGGCGTGAAATCGCGATGATTAAAACTGGGGACAAAGAGATCAATAAGCGTATCGGTCTTCCAGAAGATGCAAAAGTGGCAGCGTTCTCTCAGTTTTTTGAAGTTCCCGATGAAATTACGGGTTATAAATTAGCCTCAGTAGTTGATGAAGCAACACGAAAAGCTCCGGGCAAACGTGATAAATTTGACAAAGCTCTTTTACAAATTGATGAACGCGTAAACGTAGCTTTTATGGTTTATACGGGTTCATTGATACAAATTTGGCCAAAACCAAACGATCAAAATAATAAATGGTATGCAACCATCGAAGCATTGCAGACATTAGCACCAAAAGATGCTCAAATGGTCCGTCTGATGGCAATGGGTTATTTTAGCTCAGTTGATGCCGCACTCAAAAGCGGTGATTGGACACAAGCGGATAAAGCATTAACTTTGATCGATAAGTATCAGCATTTCGCAGGGGCAAGTGTCTATCCAAACGAAACGAAAATAAAAGTTGAAATTGCCTACAATAAATGGAATATTTTTGAGCAGTTATGGCCTTTGTATTTTATTCTTGGCTTTACATTGCTCTTTTTCTCATTTCTTAAGATTTTGAAGCCTTCATTCAAGATTGAGGGAGTTAGCAAGGTAACACTAGGTCTATTGATTTTATTTTTTGCGGCACATACGGCTGGATTAGCAATGCGTTGGTATATTGCAGGACATGCGCCGTGGTCAAATGGTTATGAGTCAATGGTGTATATTGCTTGGGCTACAGTATTAGCAGGATTCATTTTTTCACGCAAATCAGCTATTACTCTCGCAGCAACAGGAATTATGGCCGGTATTATTCTTTTTGTCGCACATATAAATTGGCTTGACCCACAGGTAACAAATTTAGTTCCTGTATTACAGTCATACTGGTTAAGTATTCACGTTTCTATGATTACGGCGAGCTATGGTTTCTTAGGTCTTGGTGCATTGTTGGGGATGATTAGCCTGATGCTCTTTATTCTCAAAAAACCTGCGAATGAAGCACGCCTCAATCTCGCGATCAAAGAGCTTAACGGTATCAATGAGATGAGTCTGATGATTGGTTTAGTTCTTTTGACGGTTGGTAACTTCCTAGGCGGTGTTTGGGCTAATGAGAGTTGGGGGCGTTATTGGGGATGGGATCCAAAAGAGACATGGGCATTGGTTACAATCCTTGTCTATGCAGTGGTTATTCACCTTCGTATGATCAAGGGCGCATATAACGACTACAGCTTCAGCGTTATATCGCTTCTGGCATTTACGTCGGTATTGATGACCTATTTTGGAGTAAATTACTATCTCGCAGGGATGCATTCGTATGCAAAAGGGGATCCGGTTCCGATACCCGATTTCGTACCATGGACATATGCCGTCATCGCGATAGTAATTGCTATGGCATATCCGAAAAGGGCTACTGGTAACAAATGAATGACACGTTAAAAGAGCTTTTTATCATCTATAAGAATCTTCCTGTGGGGGTAATATTTTTTAAGCACGAAAAGCTTATATTCGTTAATGATCATTTGCGCAGTGTTTTACTGTTTGACAATCTCACTGGTGATGATATTCTCCAACCTCTTATGTAGTATGATAGGAGTGGAAGACTCTTTAGAGTCCTCTTTAATCCAATTTTTTATAAAAAATGATTTTTTTATATATCATGATAGTATTATTCAGGTTGCACGAAAAAAAATGGATGAAATTGATTTATTTATTCTGATACGTTTATCCGAAAAAACGATTAATGCTGTACCTCTGTTTTTACAAGTACGAAGTGAAAAAACAACTGCAATACCCATTGTTAATCATGATCAACATGAGATTCTCCAAAAAACACTTGGAGAATCTACAAATGGACATTACCCTTCAATCGCACTTTACAAAGGAATACCGATTAAATCTGAGGTTATTGTTCTGGAAGTAAAGGAAGGATTTATAAAGCTAAAAGTGGAAAAAAAACAGCTTGTAACGGCAGGCATTGGTGCGCAATGGATTGTAGGTACCAAGCGTGACATGATGCTTTCAGGTAGGATATCCCAATATAATTTGAATGAAAGAAGTGTATGGTTAGAAAATCTTCAGATAGTATCTGAAGGATTTTATAGGAGAAGTGTGATCCGTTATGAAGCAGACGAAAATGACCGTATCGATATATCCATCGGTGGGAAAAAGTTTTCTTTGCCATTACGTAAAGTATCGGAAAAAGCTATATCAATTCAAACGGATGACACAGCTACTTTAGTTGCTTTATCAACAATAGCCGGGAGAACATTAGATACAAAACTCCTCTTGAACGGAAAGATAATAGCTGTAAAAGCAGTATGGCTCTATACGATAGGAATAAAGGAATCTTTAATGAAAGTAGTGTTTACTATAGGATACGATTTGTATAACGGTACCCATATTCGGGATTGGTTATCCGCAGAGCAGCTTCGAATTATAAAAGAGATTCAAAACTTTGTTGAGATGCTCCCCCCTCCTGAAAGAGAGATAGCTCAAGACTGGGTTATTTAAACCACCCTTTGACTTTATCAAATGTTGATTCAAACAGACTCTCGTGAGGCTTTGATTCGATACCGAAACTCTCTTGGAGTTTTTGCAATAATACTTCTTGCTCACTGGTGAGTTTTGTAGGGTAGGTGAGGGTGACTTGGGCGATTAAATCCCCTTTACCTCGACCATGAACATCTGTAACACCTTCATTACGGAAACGGTATTGCTGCTTGTCTTTTGTCCCTTTCTCTAGCTCTAGAAGCACATCACCTGTGAGTGATGGTATGGTGATGTCCTCACCCAAAACAGCCTGTGTAAAGAATACGGGAACTTGTAAATAGATGTCATTTCCGTTACGAAGAAAGTGGCTGTCTTCTTCGACTTCAAATGTTACATATAAATCGCCAGCCACGCCATTTTTACCTGTATTGCCACGTCCTGAAACTCTAAGACGATTGCCTGTGTCAATACCTGCAGGTACTTTTACTGTAACACTTTCTTTACTGTCGGTATAGCTTTTACCCTTACAGTCAGAACATTTTGCTGCTGCCATAGTACCCTCTCCATGACATGCAGGGCACGTTTGAGAAAATGTCATGAAGCCTTGGCGTACATATACTTGACCTTTACCCGCACATTGGCTGCATGAGGTTACTTTACCCTCTTTTGCACCGGTTCCTTTGCAGGTTTTACATGATTTTTTGCTACTGAAGGTTACTTCTTTTTCGCATCCAAAAACTGCTTCTTTGAAGCTAATTTTCATCTCCACACCTAAATCCAATGCAAATTTATCGGTAGGTTCTCGTGATTGTCGGCGTCCAGTTCCACCAAAACCATTGAACATCTCTTCGAAAATACTTCCTAAATCGTCAAATCCGCCACGTCCACGAGAAGCACCTCCTCCTTGCAGCCCTTCTTTACCATATCGGTCGTAGAGTGCTCGCTGATTGTCATCGCTTAGTACTTGATAGGCTTCGTTACAGAGCTTAAATTTGTGCTCTGCTTCAGGATTTCCAGGATTACGATCCGGATGATGCAGTTTTGCCATTTTCCGGTATCCTTTTTTGATTTCATCGCCATTAGCATTTTTTGTGACTTCTAGAATTTCATAATAACTTAACTCGTCCACGTTTAGCTCCATAAATAGGTTAAAAATTTTCGGAATTATAGCATATCAAACAGAGTGTTACAATAATTGAGTCATAAAGGCTAAACGTATAATGAAAATCTTTTCGATACAATATCCCTATGAAACGCTCCCTAGAAAAATTCAATAGATTAGTAGAGGCATTACAGCAGCTGCCAACAATCGGACAAAAATCAGCAACACGTTTAGCGTATCATATGGTCATGAATGACAGCTTCGGTGGATTGAAATTGGCACATGCAATTGAAAATGCCATTACAAGCCTCAAAAAATGCCGTTCCTGCGGTGGAATCAGTGAAGACGAACTTTGTGCAATCTGCAGTGATGAGCGTCGTAATCACGAGATACTGTGTATTGTTGAAAATGCCAAAGATATTTTGACGTTTGAAGAAAACGCTCTTTTTGATGGGCGCTATTTTGTATTGGAATCACTTGAACATCTTGATGTATCACATTTGCGTGATTTGGTCAATAGTGGGATCAAAGAGGTTATTTTTGCACTGACACCTTCGATCGCGAATCATGGTGTAATTTTGTATATCGAAGATAAACTGAGTGGATGCAATGTACGCTTTACGCGTATTGCTCAAGGTGTTCCTACGGGGGTAAGTTTAGAAAATGTGGATATCCTCTCGCTGACAAAAGCGATGGAAGATAGGGTAAATATTTAATACCGTTAAGTCAAAAGACTCAAACGGCGAGTTTATCACAATTTTTTTCGACAATCTTAGGCGTGGGTGCTTTATTTAAATGTATTAATCCAGCACCCGTGTAAACATTACGTGGATTCCATAGGATCCATCCGCAACTACCAAAATCTTCACTGGCACGAATCTGATCACGAATCTCTTGCTCACCGTAAACACGTCGATCAAATGCATAATCTTTAAATGCTTGTAGCCAAGGACGATAGCACAAAGAAGAATTACCCGATTTTGTGAGTGCTTTATCGAGTGTATGTTTTACGATTTCATAGTTTGCTTTTACGGGATCTGGAAATCCTGGAATCCCTGCATTGAATCCGCTTGGGTAGAGCATAGGTGATAGATAATCTACATACGGGGCCAGTGCATCAACACGCTGCCCGATTTCGATGTCCGCATCATGCCATCCAACGTATCCAAAAATATCTGCTGAGATAAAGACATTATACGGTGTCAAACGCGTTCGTGCCGCTTCTAAAAATCCTGAGATTGCTTTGACACGATTTGCTTGATTGTTCTCAACGGAAAACTTAATACCTTTGCGGTCTGGGAAACGGACATAATCAAATTGTACTTCATCAAACCCTGCCGCTGCTGCATCGATGGCGATACTGATGATGTAATCGCGTGGTTGTGTGTGAGATGCATCGATCCAATAGAGGCCTTCTTTGTCTTTGAATAATGATCCATCGGTTGTTTTAACACCATACTGAGGGAAAGCAGTAACAAACGGTGTGTCTTTAAACGAAACAATGCGTGCGATGGTATAAATACCTTCATTATGAAGGTCCGCTACAAATTTTTTGATATCTTTAAAAAGAATAACTTCTTGTGCGCCAATTTTATTGGCAACTGCATTTTGAGTTCTAAACGCTATTTGTCCACGGTCCATTTTAACATCGATAACAAGCGCATTAATTTGCGTAGTTTTAATCAGCTGTTTTGCATTGCCCATAATTTTACTGCTTGTAGCGCCAAAGCTTGATAGGTAAATGGCTTTAGGGATAAAGCGATTTAAATACATTTTCCCGCCAGTTTTATAAAACTTGCGATCATACCCTATTGCGCGTATACCAATGATTGTAGCTGAATGAACAGTAAAACTCCCATTAGTGTCGGTACGGTATTCTTTACCATTTGTGATTACGATGGCGTTTTCAATTGGTTTTAAATTCGCTTTGTCATAAACAGTGCCACTAACCATGGCTCCCCATGACAATGCGATCGTTATTGCTAATAGAGCCAATGCTTTCAATGCTTTTTCCTCGAGATAGTTTCAGTCGCGTAATCCTAGCGAAAAATGCGCCGATCTAAGCATAAAAATGGTAAAATTAATGATTATATAATAACAAAAGAGAAAAATATGCCATTTACACAACTAAATCAACAGCTTCGTACCAATTTGGAAGTGTTACAGCATTCTTCTCCTACTCCGATTCAAGTCAAAGCGATTCCCCTTATTTTACGTGGTCGCGATATTATGGGTGCCGCACAAACTGGAACGGGGAAGACAGCGGCATATACTTTGCCGATTTTACAAATGCTCTCTAAAAGTGTACCGGGTGAACTAGCGCGTGTGCGTGCATTGGTTTTAGTGCCGACGCGCGAACTTTCAGCACAAATCACTCAAGCAATCCGTTCATACGCGATGGAAACGGAGATGAGAATTTTGAACATCGCTGGTGGCATGAATATGTCCAAGCAAACTACTTCGTTAGACAAAGGCGTAGATATCATTGTTGCTACGCCTGGTCGTCTTATTGAGCTTAATAAGCAAGGCTTTATCCCCATGTCTAAAATTCAATTTTTGGTTTTGGATGAAGCGGATACGATTTTAGACATGGGTTTTATCAGAGAAGTTGAACAGATTATTGATTTGTTACCTGTCAAGCGACAAACCATTCTTTTTTCGGCAACAATGACTCCTTCGGTTAAACGACTTAGTGAAAAAATATTGAATAAACCGCTTTTAGTAGAAATCGACAATCTCGCTCCAGCGGATGCTACTATCCGTCAGATTGTTCATCCCGTAGAGATGGAACAAAAAAGTGAGCTTTTAGCCTACTTGATCGGTTCAAACAACTATCCGCAGGTCCTAGTTTTTACACGAACCAAAGTGGTGGCTGATGAAGTAAGTACTTATTTGCGTGAAAGCGGATTGGAATGTGCGACGATTCATCGAGATAAAAAACATGGCGCACGCGATAAAGCACTCAAAGACTTTAGATCAGGTGCGATTAAAATTCTGGTGGCGACCGATATCGCGGCACGCGGTCTTGATATCGATGATTTAGGTGTGGTGATCAACTATGACATTCCCCACGTCAGTAGCGATTATATCCATCGTATCGGACGAACAGGACGTGCGGGTAAGGCGGGTGTAGCGATTACCCTTCTTTCCTCCAAAGAGCACATATCCTGGAAAAAAATTGAGATGATGCTGGGTAAAAAACCCGAACAGATTATCGTCGATGGTTTCATCCCTCCCGTTGCCCTTGAGGGG
>JAQTOQ010000080.1 GCA_028713245.1 Sulfuricurvum sp.
ATGCCGCCGATGCCCTTATACACGCATACCAATGTACTTTTGATGAAGTTTATCTCATACGAGCCCAACAGTTATGCAACAAAGCACTGGAACTATATTATCAAAACGGTGCGTGGTACTTCAGCCGAGGCGATTTTCCAACAATTTGCGAACTTGATGATGGTTCCTATCCTAGCGCTATGGCCGTTATGATAGACGTATTACTTAGTCTCGGCAGTCTGATTGACGGTAAATATCGTCACTTTTCCTTCAAAAGCCTCGAGTACGTTTCCATCAAACTGATGAAAAGCCCTATCTACTACCCAAAACTCACCGAACAAACTATTCGATATCTCAAAGGAGATAGAATCATCAAAGCCCCTAAAGCTCTTTTAAAAGAGTCTCCTGCATTTAACTATCCTTTTGTCCTACTCAAAACCGATGAAACTGTCAATGGATATTTGATATGTGGTGAAAATAGCTGTTTTGCATCTACTAATAATGTTAAAGAATTGGATTCACTTCTAAAAGAGTCACTTTAAAATAATTTGAGCTACAATGGATAAAAAGATCTGAGGTTTTCATGAGTAGTAAAAATTCTATGGTCAGAAATGAGATTGCTGAGATAAAAGTACTGAAGGATATCGTCCACCCTGATCGTCGCCAAAATACTAAGAAACAAAAAAAAGAAAACCGAAAGCAAGGCAAAAAAGAAAAACGTTCGCCCATTTGGATCAAGCAAAGCGTTATTAGGTATGAAAAAGAGCTCAAAGAGTTACAGATAGAACTTCTCAAACTGCAAAATTATGTCAAAGACAAAGGTCTTAAAATTCTCATGATTTTTGAGGGTCGCGATGCCGCTGGAAAAGGGGGAACAATCAAACGGATAACCGAACATCTCAATCCTCGCGGTGCACGTGTTGTAGCACTTGACAAACCTTCTGATGTGGAAAAAACACAGTGGTATTTTCAACGTTATACACATCATCTTCCCAGTGCAGGCGAAATTGTTTTTTTCGACCGCAGCTGGTATAATCGGGCAGGAGTAGAACCCGTCATGGGCTTTTGCACCGAAGATGAACATCAAATATTTTTACAACAGGTGCCTGAATATGAGCGTATGCTCGTAAACTCGGGTATCATATTGTTCAAATTTTATTTTTCTGTCTCCAAAAACGAACAGGCAAAACGTTTTAAAGAGCGTAAAACGGATCCGCTTAAACAATTTAAACTCTCTCCCGTGGATGAAAAATCACAAGAATTATGGAATAAGTACACCGTTGCCAAATACTCAATGCTGCTTGCTTCTCATACCAATCATGCACCATGGGTTATCATCCGATCGGATAACAAGAAAAAAGCACGCACTAACTGCTTCAAACACATCCTCGCTCGAAGCAATTATCCTACAAAATTTAAATCTTCCAATCTTGTAATGTCCGATAAAATACTCTTGGATGGTGATGAAGAACTTAGATTGATGAAATCAAGTATGTCACTGGACAAAAATAATGAGTTTAACGAGAAAGGCTAATATTGCAACGTATAGCCCTCTTCAAATCTAAAAACCTTTTAGGTGACTTTTGGGGTGGAACATCAGCAATGCTGGTTGCCTTGCCCGCCGCAATTGCATTTGGTGTTACCATCTATGCGACACTTGGCGGTAATTATGCAGCCTATGGAGCGATAGCAGGTGTTTTAGGAGTGGCTGCTATCGGCATAATAGCGTCGATTTTAGGTGGGACTGATCGGCTGATCTCTGCACCTAGTGCTCCTGCAGCAGCCGTTTTATCCGCCTTTGCCCTTGAGTACATGACTCATGGAATCAATCCTGACACCATATTTATTATGCTTATGATTGTCACCCTCTTGGCAGGTCTGCTACAAGTAGTCTTTGGCACTATCGGTCTTGGTCGATTGATTAAATATATGCCTTTTCCTGTAGTTAGCGGCTATTTAAGCGGAATAGGTCTGTATATTATCGCATCTCAAGCACCAAAAATTTTAGGTATGCCGCTTGATTCCTATTTTTGGGAAAGTATCCGAAGTCCTGATTCGTGGCAATGGCGGAGTATTGTTGTAGGATTAACGACAATCATTGCAATGCTCTATGCAAATAAAAAATTTCGTGCTGTCCCTGCTGTATTTGTAGCTTTGACTGTAGGAGTTTGCTCTTATTTTCTCTTAGCAATAAGTAATCCTGCCATGCTTCAGATAAGCAATAACCCACTCATTATCGGGAAGCTTGGAGACAATGGGCATATTGAACTACTCCAAACATTGATGAATAGGTTTCAAAACATTATAAATCTTTCATGGAATGATATAACGCTTCTCTTCTTTCCCGCATTGACACTGGCTGCACTTCTCTCCATTGATACCCTCAAGACCTGTATCGTATTGGATTCGATGACTCACTCATTTCATAATCCAAATCAAGAGCTCATTGCCCAAGGAACAGGTAATATGGCTTCAGCACTTATTGGCGGCATGCCGGGATCCGGAACTATGGGGCCCACAATGGTCAATTTCTCTAGCGGTGCTTCGTCTCGTCTTTCTGGGCTTATTGAAGGGGTTATGGCAATTGTAGCCTTTGCCATACTGGGCATATTTATAGCCTGGATACCGGTATCTTCATTGGCAGGTATTTTAATGGTTATCGGTTTTAGAATGATCGATAGTCACAGTATCCGACTCATTAAAACACGTAAAACATCTCTTGATTTTTTAATTATTGTTGCTGTGGCATTAACCGCAATTTCTGTTAGCCTAATAGCTGCTTCCGGAGTCGGACTCGTGTTGGCAATTGCATTGTACATAGCACAGCAAATCGGGACATCAGTCGTATATCGGCATTTTGATGGTTCTGAGGTCAAAAGTAAACTCATTCGAAATCGTGAAGAAACAGAGCTTTTACTCGAAAAAGGAGGTGACTTTTCAGTTTATGAACTGCATGGAAGCCTATTCTTTGGTACTGCAAATCAGCTCTATGCAATGCTGCAAGAAGATCTAAAAAGAAAAAAATACATCATTATCGATATGAAACGCATACAGACAGTCGATCTCACAGCTGCCCATATTTTACTGCAGATCAAAGACATACTTCATGATAAAAACGGTTATCTGATACTTAGCAGACTTCCTCACAAACTCCCAACCGGTGATGATCTTGAACACTATTTCAATCAAATTGGATTGTTGAAACATCTAAGTCCCATAAAACTTTTTGATGATCTTGATGATGCAATAGAGTGGACAGAAAATAGAATTATTAAACAAAATTTTATCCAGCAAAAAAAGGAGAATCTTTTGGAATTACGTGATTTTGATCTCTTTAAAGGGCGACATGACGATACTCTGGAAGAAATTCAAAGCCTATTAGAGCTGAAATCATTTAAAAAAGGAGATGTGATCTACTGTGAGGGAGATGCAATGGGAGAAATATTTTTAATACGTCGCGGTCTTGTTCGCATTATGCTCCCATTTTCACATCGTAAAAGTGTCCATCTTAGTACGATAGGACAGAACAATTTTTTCGGAGAGTTTTCATTTTTAGAAGGAAGTCCACACTATACAGATGCAGTTGCAGCAGCTGATACAGATCTATATGCTATTTCGCGTAAAGCATTCGATACATTCTCAGAACATCATAAAAAAGCGTCCTTCCATTTCATGCAAAGTCTCGCAACCGTTTTAGCCCAACGGCTTCGACTCACACGTTCAGAATTAAGTGCTGAAGTCGATGTCTAAAGAAACTTGAGTATTTCTGCTTCTATATTCTCTTTATCAATAACCGTATCTTGAACGACTGGCTTTGAAAAGAGTTCCTGTATGACTTTTGGAATAGAGATATTGGCTGTGTGTGCGATCGAGTTAAGTGCATCAATATCGTTTATATCATTTTCACCTGTTAATGCATTCGCAATTGTAGGTGAAAATTTTGTCCACTCGGCTGTAGAATAAACAATAGTTTTAAGCGATTTTGTTGCACAACAATCGTATGCTTTGAAACACGTTGCCGTATGCGGATCCATCAAATACCCAGCGTCATACGCCTCTTTGATGTAGCCTTTTCCCTCCGCACCATTACAATAATCAGCTGCAAACAAACCTTGAATTTTCATTGTCTCGTCATCTGTAAGAGCATAAAAGCGATTACTTTCCAATGATTGCATCAGTTCTTTTGCACGTACGGCTCCAAAGAAATCAAACAAAATACGTTCTACATTGCTGGAGATTAAAATATCCATTGCAGGAGACGTTGTCGGAACCACTTTTTCACCGCGAAGATCATAACGACCCGTATTAATCAGACGCGTTAGAACATTATTTTCATTTGAAGCAATGATGATTTTTTCTACAGGAAGACCCATTTTAGTCGCATAGTATCCGCCAAGTGCATTACCGAAATTTCCGCTTGGTACATTTAAGTAGATTTTTTCACCCATGGTTATGACGTTTTGGCGTACGAGCTCTAGATAGCTATGAACATGATAAATCGTTTGAAAAATAATACGTCCAAAATTGACTGAGTTGGCAGCGGAGAGTTCAATATTTTTAGCTCTCAGTGCCGCATTAAAACTTTCAGAACTCAACAAACGCTTTAGTGCACTTTGAGCATCATCAAAATCGCCATGAATTCCAATAACTTTGAGATTAGGCGCATCTTCCGTTACCATCTGGAGACGCTGAACGTCCGATGTCCCGCCATCTGGATAAAGACATACGACACGCACATTGGGACGATTTTTAAATGTTTCGAGTGCCGCTGGACCCGTGTCACCGCTCGTCGCCGCAAGTATCAAATACTCTTTCCCGCGCTTTTGCGCCAGAGAAGAGAGAACCACACCAAAAGGTTGTAACGCCATATCTTTAAACGCACGAGTAGGGCCATGATAGAGTTCGCTAACGTACAAATCATCACGTACTTTTACCACAGGAACAGGGTTGGAAGGATCATCAAATTTATCGTACAAAGAGAGCGCTTCAGCAATCACCGATGGCTCTATATCTATGTCCAGCGTTGCGAGAAGATCACTTGCAAGTTCTTTATAACTAGAACCCAAATGCTTGGTCAAAAAAGGTTCTCCAAGATCAGGAAGTTCTTTGGGAACATACAAACCGCCAAAAGATGCGATAGGACTCAAAATCGCTTCTGAAAAAGTTGTTTCTAGTGGATTAATTCCGTCATTTCCGCGTGTTTCAATAAATTTCATGGTACTGCTTTAGTGAATATTTTTGCCATTATATCAAAGGGCCTCTCAGGGACGGCTTAGAGAGTAATCTGTGTTCCAACACCATCGGAGGTAAAAATCTCAAGCAAGATAGCATGTTCAATACGCCCATCAATAATATGGGCTTTTTGAACACCGCCATCTACGGCTTCAAGACACGCATCGACTTTTGGAACCATACCGCCGTGAATCGTTTTATCCTTTTTTAAAGCTTGGACTTGTGCTTCACTCAACGTTGAAAGTAGCTCTTTCTTATTATTAAGGACACCCGGAGTATCGGTCATAAAGATTATTTTGCATGCGCCAATAGCACTCGCGATTGCGGATGCCGCAAGATCGGCATTGATGTTGTATCCTGGATGGCCCACTTCGTCATCCGCACCAATAGGGGCGATAACAGGGATAAATCCTTCGCGTAACAGATTATGGATGACATCAGCCTTGACACTCTCTACACGTCCTGTAAGCCCAAATTTTACCATGTCTTTCGGTTTTGCTTTGAGGAAATGGGCATCTTTACCGCTAATCCCGATCGCTTTGGCACCGTATGAGTTGAGCAGTGACGCTATCTCTTTGTTAATCTCACCGCTCAGGACCATCTCAACGATACGCATAACTTCAGGAGTACTTACGCGTTCACCATCGATAAACTCTGTCGGTATTTTCAGATCCTCTAAAAGTTGGCTAATACGGCTGCCACCGCCATGTACAATAACGACTTTTACGCCCACAAGATGAAGCAACACAATGTCTTGGGCAAATTTCGCTTTGAGTTCATCCGAACTTTGAGCTGAACCGCCGTATTTTATAACGATAATCTCATCCCGAAACTCTTTGATAAACGGCATCGCGTCCATCAGAGTTCGAACGGTTTCAATCTTTTTTTGCATGTACATATTCCCTTACGGTGTCAATTAATTCAGGGCTCAACTCTAGCTCTAGTGCCAGTAACGATAGTGATAGATTAAAAGGCGCTATTTTAACAAAGTCTTTCTGAGTAACAAGCAAACTTGTAGCCCCCGTTTGTTTCAAAATTGCTTCTAATTCCTCTATCATAAAGAAATGGTGATCTTCAAAATAAATTTTAGCTACTACTTCCGGCAAATACGGGTCAAGTCGTTGCGGACGTGCGATAGCCGTAACTAAAGCCATTTTAGAAGTTTCATTTTGAACCTGGACTCTACGTATAAAGGAACGGTTTTCATCTACCATAATGACATTTTTTCCACTCCACAAGCGCTCGCGATACGGACCACTCGGGAGACAAAAGGAATTAGGCGTCTCAACATCAATCAGTAAATCAAGTTTTTGGATGGAATGTTTCCCATACCCGTCATCCAAAAAGACTACTTCACATCCCATAGATTTTGCCAGTTCTATTGCACTCTGGCGTTTTTCACTCACTATCACTACAGCATGAGAGAGTGTTTGAGCATACAGCATCGCCTCATCACCACTATGAGAAACATCACACACAATTGCGCTGTCATCTTTAACAACCACCAAACCTTGACTCTTACGTCCATATCCGCGTAAAACAATCGCTGGCTTTTTATACAGGGCACATAGCGCACTGACCAAAGGGGTTTTCCCGCTTCCGCCAACCGTAAGATTTCCGACACTCACAATTGGTATGCCAAAATCTTTGGGAGTGCTTGAAACATAACGTATCCATGCCGCGAAACAATACAGTAGGCTAAGGGGGTATAAGAAAAAAGATAGAAGTTTTTGCGCTACTGTGGGGCGATAGAAATACCCCTCAATCCAAAAAGTGATTAACCGCTTCAAACGCGTGTGGACGCCACGTCTAAAATTGCATCACAGATTTCATTCACTTCATCATCACTCAGTGCTGCATAGTTAGGAATCGAAAGAACTTGACTGTAGTTACGCAAAGCAACCGGAAAATCATTAATACGCAAAGAATATTTTGTTTTGTAGTAACTCATCAAATGCAATGGAATATAGTGCAGACCCGTTTCGATACCGCGCAAAGCAAGCTCACGTGCAAATGAATCGCGATTTTTATCAATTTTAAGAATATAAAGCGAAAAGCTATGGTCTTGTGTTACTACAGGAACCGTTACGTGAGGAGCATCCGAAAGCCGCTCATTAAAAATCTCCGCTATCTCTTTTTGACGCTCAATAATGTCGTCTTGCTTCTCAAGCTGCACATATATGGTTGCCGCATCCAATGGACTCATCGTATATTCACTTCCGATATTGGTAACGTCATATACATATCCTAGCGCATCATCATCCACTACCAATGCATGATAACGCAGCGATTTTGCACGCTCAATGATCTCTTCATCATCGCTAACCAACATACCGCCATTACAGACATTACGGCGTAAATGTGGACTAAAATCAAAACAGGTGATATCCGCACCCGTCGAGCCGATTTTTTGTCCTTTGTACGTTGCACCCAGGGCATCGGATGCGTCTTCTACTACTTTTACATCATAGGTCTTCGCAATTTCATACAAACGGTCAAGATCAATACTTTGACCTGCAGAGTGAGATACGATAATCGCTTTGAGTTTTTTCGATTTATGAATAGACAAATAGACTTCAAGCTTTTCCAAATCAATGACGAAACTATCGGGATCAATATCGATAAAAAGCGGCTCCGCATCAAAATGACGAACTACCTCTGGGATAGATGGAAATGCATTGATAGAACACATAACTTTATCCCCGCGTTTCAAATCAATCGCCAGCATCGCCAAATGCAGCGCAATC
>JAQTOQ010000081.1 GCA_028713245.1 Sulfuricurvum sp.
CGTATAAGGCGAGCTTTTGATATACTTGAATCCCATCTCCAAACCACAGTTACGGAGATACTCAAACCGCTTTGGCTCCACATATTCGACCACAGTTTCATGTCTGGATGATGGTGAGAGATACTGCCCGATACTAAGATACTTACAATTCACGTCCAATAAATCCTGCATAAGACTTAGAACTTCATCATCGTGCTCACCGAATCCAAGCATGATGCCGCTTTTGGTTGCAATATCACTATTGAAAGCACTGAGTTCTCTCAATACTCTCAATGAACGTTCATATTGGGAACCGTTGCGTACATGATACAATCGTGGGACCGTCTCAAGGTTGTGTCCTATAATTTTTGCACCGCTGTGTGCTACTTTTTCAAGTGCCAAAAGGTTTTCCTGCATATCCGGTATAAGCAACTCTACCATTATAGTATCATCCATCGTTTTGATCGCGTGAACAGTATTGCAAAAATGTTCTGCACCGCCATCGTCAAGATCATCACGAGTAGAGCTTGTGATGACCACATGACGAAGACCTAGATGTTTAACGGTATTGGCTATATTTTCAGGCTCATGGGGATTTACAACCAAAGGTATTCCTCTACTGACCGCACAAAAAGTGCAGGCACGAGTACATATTGTTCCCAAAATCATAAATGTTGCTACATTCCCAGAGAAACACTCACTCCTGTTGGGGCACATTGCCTCTTCACAGATGGTGTGGACGTGGTTATTTGACAATAAAACTTCCATTGGCTCTTGATGGCTTAGAAGGATCTTTTTACGAAGCCATTGTGGCTTACGAATAATTGTATCACTCATTATAGTTCCAACTTGCTTGGGTATATTTGTTATCGATCAGTTTTTTGGCGCACTGTTCTTCCGATAAATTCAAAGTATCATTAATCAATTCTACTCCAAAGGTGTCACTAAATGTCTCCGCCACCAATACGGCAAGTTTTTCATAGGATATTTTAGTTCCGAGGTTTTCCAGAGATGTAGCAGCTTCAAATCCAGGGTCTGTCTCAAAAAATGGTTTGAAAAAAGATTCTTCTATGTTCATAGGAATACTTCCATGCTGAAATAAAGCGTGACGGGTATGACGTTGTGCATTGCCTCCGATCTTTTTACCATCGATCAGTATGTCATATACTTCATTGCTCGCCAGACATATATCAGACTGTATGACATCCACAATATTCTCACCCGCAAAATAAGCCTTGTATTCCAATTTTTCATACAAACGGATGAGAAATTCGCATAAATAATGATAACTTTCCTTTACCCCTTTTTCTCTTAGCCAATCGCGAGGCATAACCAGAGAATAAGACAGATCTCCTCCGTGTACTAAAATCCCTCCACCGCTAATACGTCGAACACACGGTATATTTTGTTCTTCCACAGTTTGCCGATTAAGGCTTGTCCATAGTGTTGAATAACGACCGACACTCAATGCGTTATTCCACCCATAGAGTCTAAGTATTGGCAGATCTCCCTCTTTGAAACACAGTAATAGCGCTTCATCCACCGCCATATTCCTCTGCGCAGTTTGGGTATTAGAATTGAGGAAACGCCACGTATTATGTTCGATCATTAACAACTCTTTATATAACTCATTCTTTTATCACTAATCTTTACTATACTGTGTGTATAATTAATCGTGATAGATTGTACCTTAAAGAACAAAGTTTTAAATGAGGGGAGATAGGAAATGCAAAAAAATTGGATTGAAAAGAAAGCAGATGATTTTTTAATTCACCCAAATCTAGCGGATTATGATCAAGTTTATGAAACGTTTAAATGGGAAGATGTAGCCTCTAATTTTCAAGGACTTCCATCAGGAGGACTTAATATTGCCCATGAAGCCATTGACCGTCATGCGAATGGTTCCCTTGCCGATAAAACAGCCCTGATTTGGCTTGGAGAAAGTGGTGAACGAAAAAACTATACTTTCACGGAGATGAAAAAAGAAAGTGCCAAATTTGCCAATGTACTCACATCTCTTGGAATATTAAAAGGTGACCGTGTCTTTACCCTCTCTACCCGGCTTCCAGAGCTTTACATAGCCGCCATCGGAATTTTAAAAAACCGTAGCGTCCTTTGCCCCCTCTTCTCCCAGTTTGGGCCCGACCCGATACTGCAGCGTTTAGTGCGCGGAAATGCCAAAGCACTTTTGACAACCAAAAATCTTTTTGACAAAAAAGTGCGTCCATTGCTCGACCAGCTTCCTGAACTGCACACTGTTCTTTTAATCGATGCACCCGAAGATGAGAGTGACCAAATACGTTCTCTTAAACAAATGATGGAAACGGCTTCAGATACCTATGAAATCCTTCCTACTGATCCCGAAGATATGTCCATTCTCCATTTTACCAGTGGTACTACCGGAATGCCAAAGGGCGTTGTTCATGTCCATAAAGCGATCTATACACACTGGATGAGCGGTCAATATGTGTTGGATTTTCATCCCAATGATATCTATTGGTGCACGGCTGATCCTGGCTGGGTTACTGGGACTTCCTATGGGATCATTACGCCATGGCTGCATGGTGTCACCAATGTAGTAGATGAAGGTGAGTTTGATGCGGTACACTGGTACAGTACACTGCAAAATGAGAAAATAAGTGTATGGTATACGGCACCCACGGCGATACGACGGCTCATGCGGCTCGACATCGAGCCTTTAAAAGAATACAACCTCTCTGCCCTGCGCCTGATACAAAGTGTCGGTGAACCGCTTAATCCAGAGGCTGTGGTATGGGGTGTCGAGAAGCTGCAACTGCCGATTCATGATAACTGGTGGCAGACAGAGACAGGAGGGATTATGATTTCCAATCTCCTATCCCAACAAATACGCCCCGGCTCTATGGGACGCCCTCTTCCGGGAATAGAAGCGGGGATAATCCAACGCAATGATGATGAGACGGTTACTGAAATCACCGAACCGCTCAAAGAAGGAGAACTTGCACTCAAACCTGGGTGGCCGTCGATGTTTCGAAATTACTTGCATGATGATGCACGCTACGCCAAGTGTTTTGTCGGGGGATGGTATCTCTCCGGCGATTTGGCTTATAAAGATAAAGACGGCTATTTCTGGTTTGTCGGACGAAGCGATGATATCATCAAAACCTCCGGTCATATGGTAGGACCATTTGAAGTAGAAAGTACTTTGATGGAACATCCCAGTGTTGCAGAAGCAGGCGTTATCGGAAAACCGGATGAAATGATCGGGCAGATTGTCAAAGCCTTTGTCTCTCTTAAAGCCGGTTTTGAGCCTACCGAGGAACTCCGACGTGAACTGATCGGTTTTGGCCGAAAGAGACTCGGTTCCGCAGTAGCACCCAAAGAGATAGAGTTTACACAAAATCTGCCAAAAACACGAAGCGGAAAAATTATGCGCCGTTTGCTTAAAGCACGAGAGATGGGATTGCCAGAGGGCGACATTTCTACGTTAGAAGATTAACAGGAGATGGAAATGAATCTGGAATTAGCAAGTAATTTTTACAGACAAATACTTTTGATACGCCGATTTGAAGAGAAATGTGTCGAATTGTACAGTAAAGAAAAAATACGAGGATTTTTGCATCTTTATATCGGAGAAGAAGCGGTCGCTGTAGGTGTTATGCATGCGCTCAATGATGAAGATGCTGTTTTTGCGACATATAGAGAACACGGTCAAGCCCTCGCACGCGGTATTCACCCTAATCGTATCATGGCTGAGCTATATGGTAAGGAGCAAGGATGCTCTCGCGGACGGGGAGGTTCGATGCATCTGTTTGATGCTCATACTCGTTTTTATGGCGGAATTGCCATTGTTGCAGGAGGATTGCCTATGGCAGTCGGGATGGCACTCTCCGATAAGATGATGAAACGCAACAGAGTTACCGCATGTTTCTTCGGAGACGGTGCTGTTGCGGAGGGAGAATTTCACGAATCGCTCAATCTTGCAGCTCTATGGCACTTACCGATCCTATTTATATGCGAAAACAACCTCTATGCGATGGGAACTGCTCTTGAACTCACTGAATCCCAAACAGATATATCCCTCAAAGCGGCATCCTATCGTATAACGTCAAAACAAATAGACGGAATGAATGTCATAGAAGTAGCTGAGTCAGCCGAACAGGCAATTGCACAGATCCGCGCAGGAAACGGCCCTGTTTTTCTCGAATGTCTCACCTATCGTTTTCGTGCCCACTCCATGTTTGATGCTGAGCTCTACCGCCAGAAATCAGAAGTCGAAGAATGGAAGCAAAAAGATCCACTCATACGTTTGCATCAAGATTGGCCCGACATCAACATAGCCAAGCATGAAAAAGAGATCTCTCACATCATTGATGAAGCAGTTGAATTTGCTGAGAATGGTACGCTGGAGTCAGTGGACGATCTTGAAAAATTTATTTACTCTTCGGAGGTAGCACGATGAACTCTACTATAACGTATCGCGAAGCGGTGCGGCAAGCCATCGTGCAAGCCATGGAAAAAGACCAAAGAGTCTTTTTAATGGGAGAGGATGTTGGTCATTACGGCGGTGGTTATGCAGTCAGTATGGGCCTTTTAGCACAATTTGGCTCCGAACGGATTATCGATACACCCTTGTCCGAGTCGGCCTTTACCGGTGCCGGAATCGGTGCTGCATTAGGGGGGATGCGCCCAATCGTAGAGATCATGACCGTGAATTTCAGTCTACTGGCATTGGACCAGATCATGAACAATGCTGCAAACTTGCTGCATATGTCAGGAGGTCAGTTCAATGTTCCACTGGTTATACGAATGGCCACGGGAGGAGGAAAACAGCTGGGCGCACAGCACTCTCACTCTCTTGAGGGATGGTATGCTCATATCCCTGGGCTTAAAGTATTGACTCCCTCAAGTGTGCAAGATGCCCACGATATGATAGTGCTTGCTCTCGCCGATCCTGATCCGGTATTGATTTTTGAAAATGCTATCCTCTATAATAAAAAAGGAGTATTAGATACGCAAGCTCTCCCATTAGCGATCGGGAAGGCCAAAGTAGAGAGAACAGGTAAAGATATTACACTCATTACCTACGGTATAAGCGTTTTCAAGGCGCTTGAAGCAGCCGAAACACTTTCGCATGAAGGAATTGATATCGAAGTCATTGATTTAAGGTCTTTACGTCCACTGGATGATGAGACCATCATGAAGTCCGTTGCCAAAACACACCGTGTGATGATTGTGGATGAGGGGTGGAAATCCGGGAGCATTTCGGCTGAAATCATGGCACGTATCAATGAACAGGCATTTTATGAACTGGACGCACCGATGGGAAGAGTATGTACGATTGAAGTTCCCATTCCCTATGCTGCCCATCTTGAACAAGCAGCTCTGCCGCAAGCAGATAAAATAGTTGCTATGGCTAAAAAAATAATGGAGAAATTATGAGTGATTTTGTAATGCCTAGTTTAGGCGCCGATATGGAATCTGCTGTGCTTATGGAGTGGCTTGTCAAAGAGGGTGATCATGTCACCAAAGGGCAAGTCATCGCAGAAGTCGAAACGAGCAAAGGTGTCATTGACATAGAAGTATTTGAAGATGGAGTTGTCGATAAACTGTTGGTAAAAGAAGAAACAGAGTGTACCGTAGGAACGCCGTTGGCATTTATACGTACGCACGATGAAGCACCTCCTGTACAGACTGTCGAAAATGCACAACGAATCAAAGCTTCTCCTGCAGCCAGACGAAAAGCAAAAGAGATGGGAGTCGAAATCGCAAGCTTAGCTTCGACGGGAGAAGTCAATCTGGCACAGGTTCAGAAGTACGCCGAAAAAGTCCCTAAATTGGCAACCACCGATGGTATGCGCCAAGCCATTGCCAAAGCAATGAGCCGATCAAATGCCGAAATACCACACTATTATCTTTCAATATCAATCAATATGACACCAGTATTAAAATGGCTCGAAGACTTCAATGCGGCACGTACTATCAAAGAACGTATCCTTCCAGCTGCGCTCTTGATACGTGCAATTGTAAAAGCGCTAAAAGAGGTTCCAGAGTTAAACGGTTTTTGGCAAGATGGTGAGCATCATATTAGCGAATCGATACATCCTGGGATTGCGATTGCCTTGCGCAAAGGAGGATTGATCACACCAGCTTTGATCAATGCCAATGAAATGGGTCTTGATGAGACGATGCATTCATTGGGTGATCTTATTTCACGCACCCGTAATGGAAAACTGCGTAATACTGAGATGACACAGCAAACCATCACCATCACAAATCTCGGTGATTTAGGAGTACAAAACGTCTTTGGCGTCATCTATCCTCCGCAAGTAGCCCTCGTGGGACTGGGACGCATTATGGATGCGCCATGGGCCGAAGGTGACACTCTATGTGTACGAAAGATTATACAAGTAACCCTAGCAGGTGATCATCGAGCAACGGATGGGCGTACCGGAGCATTATTTCTAGATAAACTCAACCAAATCTTACAAGCTCCACAGGAGTTACTATGACACAAGAACAAATTAAAAAGGTCATCATCGACCAAATTCTCGAGATTGCTCCGGACATAGAGGAAGGTGATATTATCCCAGAGGGGAACATACAGCGCTCTTTGGAGATCGATTCGTTCGATTTTCTAAAATTATTGACTGCATTAAATGACATACTCGGAGTGGAAGTCCCTGAAAGAGATTATGCAAAAGTTGAAACGGTTGAGCATATGACACAGTATTTTGCACAAAATCTAGTACAATAACTACATTAGGAGGAACCAATGAATTATCGAACCATGAGTGTAGAAGGAAGCTTTTATCCTGCAACTGCACATGAGATCAACACGATGATCGATCATTTCAATACGATTTTACACTCTCATCCCGATATGCTAAAACGTCTAAATACTCTTAAGGGGGATGCCGTCATTGTCCCTCATGCGGGGTGGATTTATTCAGGATTTACGGCCAATATCGCGTTTCGGATCCTCGCCAACTCGAATCTACAAACCGTTGTTGTTGTCGGACCCTCGCACCGTGTCGGATTTGAAGGCGTCAGTATTGCCGATAACCAATACTATCAAACACCTTTGGGTGATTTGGCAATAAACTCAAATTTGGTAAATGATCTGAAGCACCGTTTTTCAATTCCCTATTTTTCCCAAGCACATCACGAACACAGTACCGAAGTGCAGATGCCGTTTATCAAACACTATCTCCCCGATACGCAAGTCGTTGAACTGGTCTATGCATATACCGAACCATCGCTCATCGAGCCGATCATTGCGTACGCTTTGACCCTCCCCGATACCGCCGTCGTTATCAGTACGGATTTGAGTCACTACTATACACTTGATGAAGCACAAAAACTCGATTCTATCTGTTTGGACGCGATTGTGAATGAAGATACCGATATACTGAACAGAGGGTGTGAAGCATGCGGGATGATAGGGGTAAAAGCCATGTTAACTGTAGCAAAGAAAAAAGGACTGAAAAGTACCGTTTTGGATTATCGAACAAGTGCCGATGCAAGCGGAGATACCTCCCGAGTTGTCGGGTATATGAGTGCGCTGTTTCATTAATTAAAAGCACTAAGCTGAGGTAAGATAAAATAATACATGGATAAAGAAGGAAGTAATATCAATAAAAAATACCCACCAAGAATTTCTAATAGGGTTATTAATCATAAGTACATTGCTTATACATTTGATGTTCTGGTAAAAGGGACTATTCTTCCTTTTGATTGTTATATTAAGCGGTACAACGATTTTGTTATCATTATTGAAGCAGGTACCTTTATGAGTGAAGAACTTTTAGAGAAACTGCATAACAATAAATATATCTATTTTCTAAAATCAAATTTCGAAAAAATAAATCAATATCAACTCGAGCATGAAATTGTTTCTTTGACAGACACTGCGTTGGATGCTCTAGGGACATCCGAAGAACAGCTGT
>JAQTOQ010000082.1 GCA_028713245.1 Sulfuricurvum sp.
AAATAAAAAGCCCGAAAGAGTACCAGCGTAAGCCATACTATATTCATAATTTGCAGTAGTCATACCCAAAGCAGCCGCATTAACGGCAGGAGTGCTGTACACTGCAAAGCAAGAAGTAACCGCACCTATGATAAATAAAATAAGTGCGGATTTAAACATGGATTACTTACTCGTACCAGTAAGACCAAGAATTTTGCGAAAACCGAAAAGAACGATTGATACACCCAAAATTGCAAGAAATACTAATGTTACGTCAGCCGTAGCAGTAGTCATAGGAACGTCAGCAGCAGTCAAAGCCGCAGAAGCGTTTTGAGTTGCAGCAACAATAAGAACACCAGCGGCGATTAAGCCTTTTTTTACAGAATACGACATGAAAAACCCCTTTGGGTATAAAGATGTTTTGGGCTTACGTAAAGGATTAAATTTCAGTGATCCAGTTACCGCCAACATCGTTATGCTTTTAGAGTTTGTTTAGGTTCAACGGATGAACCTATTTTTTTGAGAAATTCAGTACCGCTATCAAATGAAACAACCGTTGCAACGTCCATTTTTTGACCTTGTTGGTGTGTTTGAGGAAGATCACCTGAAATGTAAAAAGGGCTCTTATTAGAACGCAGTTTGCGGATAGCTTCACTGACTAAAGCGACCTGATCTTCTGAATCGCAAAGGATTTTAAATTCTAAAGCCGTTTCGACTTCTTGAAGACCTACACGTTTATCCATACGTTCGATGACGTTACGTGATCTGATCTTTACGGATGCGCTGTATGGATTACCGTTGGTTAGAGTTCCTGAACCACCTGGCTTGATTGTTGCGACTTCGAGGATTTCGTACATTGTTCGAAAACCTTGGCTAATAACTTGACTCATGTATCACTCCTGATTAGGCAAAATTTTTTATCATCTTCAATATTTAACGTCCCGGAGTGATAGCAAGGGGACGGAAAGTTTCATTTAACGCCTAAAACTTACAAATAGGGTTGGACTTACAAGAGCGAACTCAAAGCCAAAGATCAAGGCGCAAAAAAACTTTAAAACCGTTGATTCGGAGCTTACAAGCGATTTAATCGCAATGCCGATAGATTAATAACTGAATTTATAATTTGAATATGAAAGACGATTAAACGCACGAGCAATAGAAGAATGAGTATTAACAATAATTTTTCGCTGATTAGAAAAACGAAGTAAAGGACATTTAGAGAATTTTTTTTGAGTAAGGCGATTAAAAAAATCTGAACTAGAAGTTAAGATATTGTGGATTATTTCGTTAAAATATACGTAATTGTCCTGAACTACTGTAAAGAGCTTAGGACGTAGGAGTGATAGACCTGCTTGTTTTTCTTCAGTCGATCTACCGAGAGGTGAGGTTTGGCGATTATTTTGTTTCATGGCTATCACTCCTAAATCTGAATTAATCAGATATTTAAATCTAAAATATTAAGATAGAAGTATATTATCTTAAATAACTTGAATATAAACTTAATTATAAGGAATTATTGTGACAAAGAAAGAAATATCTGAAATATTAGGAATTGATCAAAATACAATTAAGAATTGGGAAAGAAATAGACCGCAGCTGCACAAAATAGTTATGGATCATTTTGAAAACAATCCCGTATCACATGATCTAAATGATAAAGAATATTTAAAAAATGAAATCAACAAAGCAATTGACGGATTACCACAATCAAAAGCAAAAAAATTCTATCACTTGATCATGGCAGAATTATCAGACTTTGAATAGAAACTAAATTAGGAGTGATAAGCATGAAAAAGTGGATTTTACTAATACTAATCGTTGGATCAGGAGCATGGGCAGATATTGAAGTAAAGATGAATACTAAAGCTTTATATAATGATCTCTTTGAAAAACTAACAGAAGAACAAAAAAATTACATCAATGAAAACATGGACATAATCAAAGATCAAACCAACAACGTACTAAGAGAAGAAAGTAAAAATATTTCAAAGAAAAAGTTTATCAATGAACGTATAGCAGTTGAATTCAATTTGAATACTGATGGAACAATGAACAATTTTAACTATTTATCTAAAAGTGATGCAAGAACGTACAATGATCTATCAAAAAAGGTTTGTGAAATAGCAATCAAAAAATACCCTATTCCAAAAGAAGAAACACCAATACGATTGATTTTTGCTTATATAATTGGTAAAGACGTCAACAGAGAAATAGGAACAAAAGAGCAAGAAAAAATAAATGAGAATATTATTCAAAGAGGATCAACACGATTTGAACATTCGATGAAAGAACAAGTTAGAGAATTTATAACGTCAAAAGATGGATTTATTAATGTGAATCTAAATCCAAGCATGTGTGCATCGTTAACATTACTTACAGAAAGTAATAAAATAATAGGTAACGGAACATATTATTCATTTTTAGTAAATAAAGAAGTAGCTAAAGGAAAATATAAATTATTGGTGCAGACAAAAGAGACGTGTAACGTGAATATACAGTATCCATAAAAGAGGGATGATAGCGCGGGGATGGTAAGACCCCGTTTTTGACTAATGAAGAGCAGACGCGAACGCCATCAAAATTAGAAACACTATCAACAATTTGTAAATCAAAAAAGGTAATCCCCTTTCAAAGAGCTACGCACTCCACCCCACCTGCCAAAAAAAAGGCAAAAAAAAAGGTGGGGGTATCACTACCACCACCTACTCTTCTATCCGTCTACCAAACGGAAAGGGAAACACTTCTTTGATTACAAAAGAATTATAGCAGAAATTTAGAGAAATAAAAATAATGACCTTTTAATAGAATGTCTGAAAACTTTTGATAAGTTGACAAGGGAGGGCGGCAAAGCCGCCCTCCGGGACACCACCGAAGTATCGGCGGCTCTCCGTCGGCTAACTCGCAAGCGCGCAAACGCGCTTGGTCGATACGCCTTCCGACGTAGCCCTAATACATTATAGTTTAGGAATACAGAAAAAAAGCCCGCTGCAGTTTTTAAAAAATTTGAGATTGTTTTGCGCTATGCGATACCATGCAGGGAGCATGGGAAAATATTGTTTAGACCCCTATCGGGACAATATTTTTATTTAATAAAAATCACGATTAAAGCCCTAAAAATAGGCATTATAAGGGGTAGGATTTTTTCGAATCTCTCCTCGTCCGCCACCAATAATCTATATATTTTTATACGATTTTTAATACTACTGAATAGCTACTAAAGATGAGCTATGCTACAACTACACACTAATCAAAACTACTACTTCAGATATAATATCCCAAAAGAATATCAACACTAAAGAAATACTTAAAATTACGGATTATTGGCGAAATAATGCTTAACACCGTCTATCATCCCTTCAACCATCCATTTTTGGTATTTACTATCAGCAATACGCGCACACTCATCAGGATTGCTGATATAGCCTGTTTCTAGTAAAATTGCCGGCATTTGGGCTCCTACGAGAACCCAAAAAGGAGCCTCTCTAGCCCCATTGTCTTTAACATTAGGGAATAGTTTGCGCAAGTTATTGAGTACCCCTTTTTGGATGTCAATCGCGAGCTTGTTAGATGCAATGATTTTTTCCGTGTTGAGAACATTCAAGAAACTGAGCTTCCCGAACGCTCCCATTTCTCCCATATCCTCAGAGTTTTCCAAAGCAGCAACACGCATTGCACGCTCGCTTCGTCCTGGGGAGAGATAATAGGTCTCAAGTCCGTATGCTGCATTCGCATCGGCACCTTTTGGAATGGCATTAGCATGAACGGATAAAAAGAGATCTGCCATTTTGTCATTGGCAAATTTTGTACGGTCTTTGAGCTCAATAAACACATCAGTCGTGCGTGTCATGTACACCGTATATCCCATCGCTTTAAGTTGCTCTGAGAGTTCGAGTCCGATCTCTAAAACAATATTTTTTTCCATATACCCGTTACCCGTAGCACCGCTGTCTTTTCCCCCATGACCAGGATCGATTACGATAACCTTCTTACTGCGATCACGCGGTGTGACATTGGACAATGGAGGCAAAGTCATTATTGATGGAGGGGAAGTCCCTAATAATGGGGGTAATGGCGGCAAATCAAGTACTGGTGCTTGAGGGACTGGCGTTGGCTTAGTCGAAGGCTCTTTTGCAAGTGCCTGTAACGAAAGATCAATAAATACCGATGATCCGCCAGCTACAGGCTTAACAACAATAGCTTGCGAATGCTCTATCACTAAACGCAATGTTTTGGCATCGTACTGACCTAGACGAATCTTGTTTATATTTTTACGCTCAAGTAATTTTTCTTGAGATAATTTCCCGGAATCAATATCAATGATATATCGAAAACGCTGTTTTTCTGATTCTATAATTTTAGATAAATGAATCTCTTTTGCATCAACAGGAGTGTCAAAGAGCAACTCCAACCCCACATCTTTCCATTTAGTCTCTAGCAGACGATGTTGCTTTACGAAAGAAGCATCTACGTGGGCTTTAATCGGCTCTGTGAGATTAAATAACTGTGCACTTGTGGGAGTTAAAAAGGCATTAGCTACTTCTTTTGCAGGTGTCTTTAAATACTCTTTGGGAAAAATAAGGGGCTTTTGCTCTGCCTCTACCGGTTTTACGACTGGTGCTGCTGCAAGAATGGGGGTTGGTTGAAGTCTTGCTAGTTCAGTTTTATACTTAGAAACATCAATCCCTAAGACATCACCGCCCTTGACAATCCCACTAAGCGCATCACGTGCTAGATCAATATTTTCATTTAAGTTTGCACGTAAATAGATGGTTTTGCATTCATTATAGCCTCGAAATTGCTCGATTTCATCACTGCTTTGCAACGCCTTTTTAGCTGCTTCTAAACGGGATAAATCATCTGCCGCAATAATATTAAGAGATAAAATTACTAAAATAAAAAAAAATACGTACCCTAGCTTCAAAACCTATTCGCCTTGTGTTAATTTCTCCATCAACTCTTTGACGGAGATGATTTTATCAATACGATATCCATTGCTTCCAGAAAAGAAAAGCCCTAGCTCTAAATCACCAAAATAAGCATCACTAAGACGATCTGCGATACAAAAACCGACCTCTTTTGCTTCAACACCACGATTACATGGCGCAACACAGTTTGAGATACATTTAATAGCTGGACCAGTGCGTGTATCGATGAGACCATGCAAGTTAGTACGTACACCACGTGCCGGATAACCAACCGGTGATTTCATCAAGGTAATATCTTCTTCATGCGCATCCAACAACACTTGTTTGAAGTTTTGATGCGCATCACACTCAAAAGTTCCAATAAAACGAGTCCCCATCTGTACACCGCGTGCACCAAGAGCTATCATTTCATCGATGTCATTTTTGTCCCAGACACCGCCCGCAGCGATAATAGGAATACCTCCCCATAATGCCGCTTCTTCAACAACCGGTTTTACTAGGTTTTCAAGTTGGTATTCATCCATAGCACACTGCTCGTACGTAAATCCTTGATGCCCGCCACTTTTTGGTCCCTCTAGGATGACTGCATCCGGTAAACGGTTATAACGCTTTTGCCATCGCTTGCAGATAATAGAGAGGGCCTTTGGCGAAGAGACGATCGGTACTAATGCAACATCCGGAAAATCTACCGTGAATTCAGGCATATTAGTTGGTAATCCTGCGCCTGTAATAATGATGTTTGCACCCGCTTCACATGCATCACGGACAACTCTGCCATAATCGTTTATCGCATACAAAACATTGCACGCCAATGGAGCATCGCCACAGATTTTACGCGCATTTTCAAAAATAGCAACAAGCCCTTTCTTTGAATAAAAATTTTCTACTTCCAATGGTCGATTTGCAACCAACTTGTCCGAATACGATTTGTTCCCGTAATTGCCGGTTCCAACAGAGCTGATAACTCCTAGACCGCCCTCTTTTGAAACGGTTCCTGCTAGCTGATCCCAGCTGATACCAACACCCATCCCCCCTTGAACGATAGGAATTGGAATGGTGTATTTACCGATTTGTAGTGGCGCAAAGCTCATTAGGATACCTTTATTCTGGCAAATTTTCGTTTACCTATTTGCAAGACGTACTCGCCTGCTTGTAATTGTAACTGATCATCGCTGAGTTTATTTTGATCGATTTTAACAGAGCCTTGCTTAATCTCCCGACGTGCTTGGGAAGTTGATGAGCTTAACAGTGCGTCTACTAAGAGTTTCGCGATCCAAATTGGGCCCTCAAAGCTATACTCTTCTATTTCTGTAGGAATCTCACTTTGGGCATGTACTCGCTGGAATTCATCCAAAGCTTCTTGCGCTTTGGCAAGAGAGTGAAAGCGCGCTGTGATCTCGATCGCCAACGCCTCTTTTACTTTTTTAGGGTGCAATGTTCCCGCTTCTACGCCTGTGCGTAAGGCTGCAATTTCAACCAGTGTTTTACTGCTCAATAGTTCATAATAACGCCACATAAGTGTATCGCTAATACTGAGAATTTTACCGTACATGTCGTTAGGCTCATCGGCAACAGCGATGTAATTGCCCAAACTCTTCGACATTTTTTGCACCCCGTCAAGACCTTCAAGAATCGGCATCATCAACACAGCTTGTTCTTTACCCACTTCATACGAACGCTGCAAATGGCGACCCATCAAAAGGTTGAACTTTTGATCCGTTCCGCCGATCTCTACATCACTCTTGAGATGTACGCTGTCATACCCTTGAAGCAACGGATATAAAAATTCGCTAATAGAGATTGAAATATTACTTTTATACCGTTTCTCAAAATCATCACGCTCCAGCATCCGCGCGACATTAAAAGTTGTTGTTAGTTCCAACATACCTGCAGCGCCAAGGGCATTAATCCATTCAGAATTAAAGACAACCGTTGTTTTTTCAGGGTCGAGAATTTTAAAAACTTGATCTTTGTAACTCTGCGCATTTTGGGCAATCTGGGCCGGAAGAAGTTTTTTACGTGTTTCACTTTTACCGGTTGGATCCCCGATTTGCGCCGTGAAATCGCCGATCAAAAACTGTATAGTTGCGCCATACTTTTGAAAGGTTGCCAATTTATGCAACAACACCGTATGCCCCAAGTGTAAATCGGGTGCCGTTGGATCAAATCCGGCTTTCACCGTATACCCTGTCCCTTTTTCATAATAGGCTTTGAGCAGTGTCTCTATGCGAGCATCGTCTATTATCTCTGCCGTTCCGCGTTTAATCTCTTGTAATGCTTCTTGTATCATTTTTTATCCTTGGCTTCGGTACGCATCATCGGTCCGAAAAAATTGTATAATTTTTCCCTTTTTTTCGAGTTTTGATTTTAGACGATTTAAGTCATTTTCCAATGTCTGAAATTCCATCTCACAATACTGCGTGTGTTCTGATTTTTCTTTTCCCAGTTCAATACTATTAATATCGGCACCCATTTTTGCCATATAGGTTAAGAGCTCCGCAAGAGAACCTTGTGCGTTTGGCATACTAATAATGAGGTGATAACGGTTAAAATGCTGTTGTATCCATCGCACAAACACCATTGGCTCGTGTTTTTCCATCATAGCGGCGGCGTGTTTACACATCTTATGATGAATATGTGCTTTGTTTTCCACCATAAAGCCTACAATTTCATCCCCAGATTTAGGATGACAGCAGTAATCAAATACGGCATCTGAAACGCTCTGATTTGAGCTAACTTCTATTGATGAATATACCGAAGATTTAAGACCAAAACGCTTTCGGCTCCAAAATGTTCCAAAACGACTGGTCTCGC
>JAQTOQ010000083.1 GCA_028713245.1 Sulfuricurvum sp.
ATTTCCTAAATACATCACCGTCATACCGCGTTCACGAGAGATATTGTTAATCATATCATTAAGCTGTTTGTCACTTTCGAACCTGGCTTGGAGATGATTGGCTGATTGGAAACTTTTATACGAACTGTAAACGTAATAAGTAGCGAGCGAAAACAGGATCAATATCGGGAAGAGACTGATCAGGCGGAGTCTATTTTTAAGTCCTAATTGCATATTTGGGTCCTCTTAAAGTTGATCAAGATAACCAGTGAGGCGCAGAAAAGACTTTTTAGCTTCCTGCGCATCATTGGTGATGGATAAAATGGCGAGTTCATCAGAGATTTCGCTAAGACGCAAGTTGTCACTGATTCCTTTTAGTTTAGCAGCGCTGTTTTTCCATGCATGCGTGTCAAACGATTTAATTGCTTGGATAATAGTAGCGCTCATAGCAGAAGCATCTATTTTGTAATCGTGGAGGAGTTCTTCCATAAAGGATGGTTCCATGCCAAGTGCTCCGGCAACTGCTTTTACATCATAATGCAAAGGTGCCGATATCGTTTCTACTGTTGTTTCCGTATTCTCAGATTCAACTGAAGGTTCTTTTAAAGGACGCTCATCTTTATTGGGCTCATTATGTAATTCAAGAAATTCCTTTTTGAAAGGGGCATTTCCTTCAACATTATTTATAGATATTTCATCTCCATTATAAATATCGTCTTGATGGACTAGAAGCGATTTATCATCTTGCTTGAGTGAAAACGAATAAATATCGTCCAATTCTTCGAGACTAATTGCCTCGGTAGGTTTGGTCTCTTCTCTTTTGACTGGAGGTGTTTGCGCTACACTTGTTGAAGCACAAGGTGCTTCTTTCCCCTCAAGTTTAGCGATGATTTCATAATAATATTTGAGGTTGGCTTCAATTTCTACAGGTTCAGTCGAGCTGTTAATAGTAGTTAAGGCCTCAAGTGCATTTTCAACACGTAAATTTGCAGCAACCCCTTTAAGTTTATGGGAAAGTATATGCAGTGTGTTGAAGTCGTTTTTTGCAGCTGCTTCAAAGAGTTCATCTTTGAATTCATGGGATTGCTGGATGAAATCGCCGATAAATTCTTCTATCAAGTCAACAGGAAGCCCAAGCTCATTGGCAGCGACGCTTGGATCGTAAATATAAGAATCTTGGACTTTGTGATGAGAGAGGTACTCTTGTTGGGCTGCAGAGTAGTGAGAACTTTCAATTGTCGGCTTTGGTGCGGATGCGGCAGGTGTGGGAGTCGGTTTAGCAACTGCTATTATGACTTCTTCGGCGCCCTCTTGGGTAAAGGTATCAAGCTCTTTGTCGTTTAATGGAGCCATGAGTGAAGCATACATATCTTCGGTCTCATCAAGTGATGTCGGTTGTGTTATTGGGATATCGAAGGTGCTAGGCTCGCTTAACTGTGTTGGTATTAAGTGCGTGTAATCAGGAAGCGGTGTGGTTGGGACACTTTGTGCCACAGATTCACTTGGGGGAGTGAACTCATGGGATGGTGCTTTTGGAGTTGGGACATGTGTTTTGAAGTCCTCTCCGCTGAGACTTTTTACCTGAGACATTTCAATGCTATAGCCGCTTTGTGCTGGTTGTGCACATAAATGAAAGGGTGTTACGTTAAGACGGCAGCTAAAGGTGCGGCCATTTGCGTGGACGATTGCGCTGGAAGCGTCCAAATCGGCATGTAAAAGAAAGTCAATCCAGCCAAAATTTTTAAAATTATGTATATAACCCGGTTCATTGGCAAACAGGTCGGCAACATCGGAGCAAACGCTCAAAAGTTCTTCGAGCGAAGAATAGTTGAGGAGACGTAAACTCTCGTCGTCTATACCGATAAATTCTTGTTTATTATTATATAGTAACACATTTTCTCCCTCTTAGTTTTCTTTAGTAATCATTTGTTCGTAGAGAATCGCAGTTTCTTCAATATTTCTGCGTGAAGCCGGTTTGCGAGCGGCCATATATCCCTTAACGGCACCATCATCATTATATATAGGAGAAACTTCGGTATCAACCCAATAATATTTTCCGTCTTTTCGAAGGTTTTTGACCAAGCCATGCCATATCGTACCGGATAAAATCGTTTTCCATAATTGTGCGAAAGTGGCTTTTGGCATATCGGAATGACGTATAATGTTATGCGGCTTACCAACAAGCTCATCAACGCTGTAGCCTGAAACCTCGCAAAAGCGTCGATTGGCAAACGTTATAATTCCATTGATATCGGTTTCACTAACGATTGGTCGTCCATCAAAATAATACTCTTCATCGACTGGGGTAGGTCTATCCATAGACGCTCCTTAATTATTACACTTTAACTCAAGATTAGGAATATGGCATAAATAAGGTAAAAGATTACTGAGATACTGGTAAATTATAATAATTATGAACATTTTTAGCCCCTAATGATCCAATAAGCTCTTTTATTGTTTCAAAGTCAGCTTTGGCGATGGCGTCAAAGGTTCCGAAGTAGGTGAGTAATTTTTGAACTTTACCGGGAGTGATGCCAGGAATAGTAAGCAAAAGAGAGCTTTGATCTTCTTTGAGTTTGCTTTTTTTGTGAAAGGTTATGGCGCAGCGATGGGATTCGTCTCGCAAAAGTTGTAGGAATTGGAGTCGTTTATCGCTCGTTTCGAGTCTGAAAATCCCCTGTTCCGTATGAAGAATATCTTTGGCGGAACCTTTTGCGCGGTGCGACTTGGCATCTATTTTTTCCTTGCTTATACCGATCACGTCGATGATGGTGCCGTTGGAGTGAAGCAATTCGAGGGCAAGAGAGCGTAAGGTCTCTCCTCCGTCAATAACCCAGAGATCGGGCGGAGGGTTGGATTGGAATCCTTTTATTCGTCGGGTGAGCATTTCACGCATTTGAGAATATTCGTCTTTATGCTCTAGATGATAGGTGCGGTATCCTTTTTTGTCAAAATTTCCCTCACTGTAGGCAATCATCGCGCCAACGGTCGCTTGTCCTGCAAAATGGGAGTTGTCAAATGCTTCAATACAATTGGGGATATTTTCAAGCCCAAACAACTCGGTAATTTGCTCAAGGAGAATATTTTTATCACTTCTAGGTGATTTAAGTAGCTCAACCGCATTGATATAAGCAAGAGTTGTGAGTTCTTTCTTAATTCCTTGTTTTGGTAAAATAATTAAGGCTTTTTTCTCAAACACTTGGCTTAAGTGTTGTGCTACCCAATCAAGGGATTCAAAAGACTCATGGAGTAATATAGGGGCAATAATAGGAGGTTTTTCACTGCCATAGTAGTTAATAAGTGCTCGCTCATAGGCTTCGTCACGTGAGGAGGAGTCGTTAGCTACAAAAAAGTCATGGCTGCTGGAGGCGATTTTTCCTTCACGGATGAATAAGCGTACGATACATCCGCGTAACTCATCGGTTGCAATGGCAAAAATATCGTAGGTTTCGTTGGAGGCAAGGTCGATTTGCGAGTGTTCCGTACTTCGTCCGATTCGCTCTAGCCTGTCACGCAGGGCTTTTGCTTCTTCAAAGCGCAGCTCCTCGGCATAAATCTCCATTTTGGTACGAAGTTTTGGGATAAGAAGTTCTTTATTTGCCACCCATTGCGCAGCGGTATCGATCATCTCTTTGTACTGCACTTTATCGACGGGGAATTCACAGGGACCCAAACATTTATTCATTTGATAATAAAGGCACGCTTTTTTTCCCTTCAAACAGCTTTTCTTTTGCACGAGAGGGAGCAGTTCATAGAGAGAGTCCAGTATATCGCGTGCCCCGGTGGAGAAAGGTCCGAAATAGCGGATAGCTTTGCCTTTGATAATTTTACGTGTGATATCAAAACGGGGATATTCTTCCTCAAGATTGACGTAGATATAGGGGTAAGTTTTATCATCACGCAGGAGAATATTATATTTTGGTTTGAGTTGTTTGATGAGAGAATTTTCTAAAATAAGGGCATCGTGCTCGTTTTCAACGATGAGGTAATGCAAGGAGGCCGTTTCGGTGAGCATTTTTTGGATGCGCAACGATAATGTGGATTTTGGGGAGAGCTGTGGAGTGAGATTGAAATAGCTTTTGACCCGTTTGGATAGATTCTTGGCTTTTCCAATGTAGAGTATGCGCCCTTTGGCATCAAGGTATTGGTAGATACCGGCACAATGAGGCAGTGAACGTATTTTTTCAATCATAACCCGGTCTTAATCAATAATTTATGGTAGCTATTATACCATCCCTATTGAAAACATGGCACAGGGAAAAAGATGACTAAATTATTGGTAATTACGCTTATAGGTGCCACATTAATGCTGAATTTGAGCGGATGCGGATATAAAGCACCACCGTTTTATGAGAAACCAATTCCAGATAAAGGCTCAACCGTTGCGCTATGATGTTGTCATTATCGGCTCAGGAATAGCGGGTTTGTATGCTGCTCTGAATCTTCCTAAATCGCTCAAAGTGTTATTGATTAATAAATCCCACCCATGGGAATGCAATACTTATTACGCACAAGGCGGCGTAACTACAGCCTATGATGATGCGGATATTGATCTGCATATCAAAGACACGCTGGAAGCGGGTTCTGGGATGTGCGATGCCAACGCGGTACGTTTAATGAGTGAAAGTTCGCAAGGAATTATTAAAGATTTGATCTCAAGAGGCTTTGTCTTTGATACAGACGCTGCAGGTAATCTTCTCTATACCAAAGAAGCAGCTCACTCTCGTAACCGAATTTTACATGCAGGCGGAGATGCTACTGGCCGCTATTTACACCTTTTTTTACTCCAACAAAATCCTCATCCAATGCTCTCTGATGCGACCGTAGTTGATTTGTTGATACAAGATGGTGTCTGTTGTGGTGTAGAGGTAATCAGTGAGGGAAAACGGCGTTTGATCGAAGCCAAAAACGTGATCATCGCCAGCGGCGGTGTCGGATCGCTGTATGAATACCATACCAATGCCCATACGATCAGTGCGGATATTCATGGTATTTGTCTCGAAAAAGGGATTGCTTTAGAGAATATGGAGATGATGCAGTTTCACCCTACGGTTTTTGTGAGCAACAGCGGGGCGCGCAAACAACTCCTCTCCGAAGCGTTGAGAGGCGAGGGGGCATGGATTGTTGATGACAATGGTTATCGCTTTTTATTTGAGTACGATGAGCGTGGTGAAATGGCACCGCGTGATATTGTCAGTCGTGCGATTTTTGATTATAAACAGCGGACATCCAGTCAAGTCTATCTTTCCTGCGAGCATTTTGATAAAGAGTATTTTCAAGAGCGTTTTCCCAATATCTATAAAGCATTGCGTGATTTTGGATATCAGATGCCTAAAGACAGAGTCCCGATCTCGCCCGCATTTCACTATTCCGTCGGGGGTATCAAAAGTGATTTAGAAGGGAAAGTTCCTAATATAAAAGGGTTGTATGTCATAGGAGAAGCTGCTTGTACCGGGGTGCATGGGGCAAATCGTCTGGCGAGTAATTCACTATTAGAAGGGCTTGTTTTTGCCGTAAAAGTAGCCAATAGCATTGTACAAACACCAATGGAAGGATGTTTGGGATCCTTTATGGTAGGGGATGGGGAACTTGAATTGCCTGCAGACAAAGAGAAAAAAGATCTCTTACGTAAAATAATGTGGGATAAAGTTTCCATTGTACGCACTACGGCAGGTTTGCACAATGCTTTGGAAGCAGTAGAGTCGATGTTGAGCGAGTCCGTTGGTCGATTGCTTCTCTTGCGCCTTTTGAGCGCCAAATGTATTATCGAGTCGGCTTTGAAGCGTACCGAATCGATAGGCGTTCATTACATTACTGCTTGATCCCGTTTTTCATGAGTAATTGCAGCGTATTTGAGTAAAAATGGAACGCTTAGATTTAGCATAAATGCCGTTACCGAGATTAAAAGCAAATCAGAACCGCTTATGAGTTTCATGGAAAGCGCTGCGATTGCAACTAAAAAGGTTACTTCAGCACGTCCTTGCATTGCTACACCTATGAGTAAAGAAGAGCGCCACGGTAGACCATTGATATAATGCGCGGTGCATGAGGCGGCTAGCAATTGGACGATAAACAAGATAATAGCCAATATGAGGGCATGACTCAGAATTTCCATAAAGAGTGAAAAGCTTTTGACTTCCATGTGCAATCCGATGCTGATAAAAAACATAGGTGCAAAGAAATACAGCGTTAAAAAACGAAGTTTTTCAATACTTCCGTGAAAAAGTTGATTCCCTTCATCAGATGTGAAAGAATTATGTGAAAAATGTTCTTTATTGATAATAAGACCCATGAAATACGCACCAAGAGCAATACTTGTTTCGAAAAATTCGGCAATAAATGATCCGCAAAAAGCTAAAAAAATCATAATAATAATGGCTACATTTTCCTCTTGACGTCCTAGAAAGTTAGTTGCACCTGCATGGGTATAAATGGAGGTTTTTGTTTTGGTGAGTAGCTGGATTAATATGCTTTTTTGGTTAAGGGATGAGGTTGGACGAAAATGAAAAAATAGATAAGCGATAAGACTCATAAGCGAGATGAAAAATAAAAAATTTGAAACGGGCTTGATCGCCAATGAGGTGATTGATTCAAAGGATACACCTACTGAAACGGTTCCCTGAAGAGATACAAGTATTCCCCCCAGCACCCCCCATAAAATAAGAGAGATAACATCATCTGTGAGCGCTGCGGCGACAATAATGGGCTGAAGTTTATTTTTGGCACTAAAAGAGAGAGTGTTGAGGGTTAAAAAAGCGATCCCGATTGAGGTAGGGGCAAATGCCATGGCAAAGACGATTGATTTGATTGTATCGTGCGATAAAGAATATTCGGTGATATAGATGGCAAGAAAGGGAAATATTACACCCGTTACGGCAATTTTCCACCCCTTTTTGATACCGGAAGTAAAACTTTCTAAATTTTCTTCCAGACCGAGATAGAAAAACAAGAAAATAGTTCCAATAAAAGCAAACGTTTCAATGGTTGCTGATTCGGGGGAAAGCAGGTGAAGATTCACCGCGAGTAGCCCGCCTATAAGGTAAAAAAGGACATCGGCAATGCCTGTCTTTTTAGAGGCCCATAAAGAACCAATAATGATGACAAGTAAGTAAAGTAAGATAAGGGTTGTGATCATTTCCACAGGTGCAGTGCCTCTTTTTTTGGTAATTGTATCGAATCTTAAACAAGTTTAGAGTATCCTTTTGTACTTAAAACCATCAAATTTTGCACAAGAAGGCTCATCCGTGAAAGAAGTCAGCATTATCGTCCTTGATTTCGGCTCCCAATACACTCAGTTGATTGCACGCCGTTTACGCGAAGAAAAAATTTACTGTGAAGTATTGCCATACCACACTAAACTAGCGGCAATAGCTGCAAAAAATCCAAAAGGCATTGTTTTAAGCGGTGGTCCTTCATCTGTTTATAACAAAGATGCGTATGAAGTAGATCAGGGTGTTTATACGATGGGTATCCCTGTTTTGGGGATCTGTTATGGCATGCAGCGTATTGCGGCAGATTTTGGCGGATCAGTTATCCGTAGTGATCATCATGAGTACGGAAAAGCAGAACTGTTTATCGATCAGACAAAAAAATCTCCACTATTCGAAGAGTGTGAAGATGAGCGTAATGCGT
>JAQTOQ010000084.1 GCA_028713245.1 Sulfuricurvum sp.
AATACGCCAGTTCAGGAGCATATCCAGCCTCTGTCAATGTTTCAAACCCTGCTTGTACGAGGGAAACCGCACCACCACAAAGAACCGCTTGCTCACCGAAAAGATCTGTTTCTGTTTCGTCTTTGAAAGTAGTCTCGATGATAGCCGTACGTCCGCCACCGATAGCCGATGCATACGAAAGTGCTAACTCTTTGGTTGACCCGCTTGGGTTTTGTCCAACAGCGATAAGATCAGGAATCCCGCCGCCGCGAACAAACTCACTACGTACTGTGTGACCCGGTGCTTTTGGAGCGATCATCGTTACGTTGATGTCTGCTGCAGGTTTAACACGTCCGTAGTGGATACTAAAACCGTGACCAAATGCAATCGTCGCACCTGATTTTAGGTTAGGCGCGATCTCATTAGCATAGATTTCTGCTTGATTCTCATCTGGAAGGAGGATCATAACAAAATCAGCGTATGCAGATGCTTCAGCAACAGTCATAACTTTGAATCCTTTTGCCTCCGCTTTTGCCCATGAACTACCATTTTTACGTAGTCCAACAACCACTTCAACGCCGCTATCACGAAGATTTTCTGCGTGTGCGTGCCCTTGTGATCCAAAACCGATCATAGCAACAATTTTGTTTTTAATTAGATCAATATTACAATCTTTATCGTAGTAGACGTTCAATCCCATCAAGTATCCTTCAGTATGTGCCATAAAAGCGCAAAATTTTGCGAATTATACCCCAGCTTTCCAAAAATTAATATTAGCACCCCCTTACAATGAAAGGCTAAATTCTCACACAGTGCTTCAAGGCAATTTAACCATGGTAAAATTCACAAAACTATTAAGAGGTTATCACATGAAAAAATTCAACCTATTTAAAGAGATCATTGTCGTTAAACGTTCCGACTTTATGCACGCCATAAACTCTTCAAAAAAATTTGCAATTGCCTATGATGGACAAATTGCCTATGAACCTTTTGAACCAAATTTTATTTCAATCTATGAAGGTTCAATCCCCGCTGTTTCCCCGCTTAATACTAATTTAGCTCGTCCAATTGCAAACATGCTAGGTGACAATTACCGTATTGTTGAGGATGATGATCGTATCCTTATCAAAGCAACGCCAGCATGGCAATCCATTATCGGGTTTAATCGTGGCCGATCATTATATGACGATACTTCAGGGGATGGTATTGCAGAGTTTGCTGATAAAACACTCGAAACTATCGGATGGCACGCGACAGAATTCAACATCCAATATCGCGATATAGTCGATCAATTTGAAGAAAAAATCGATGGAATTCTTATCTGTATAGAGCAAGAAGAGCCGTATCAGTTTAGCGGCTTAGGATTCATATTTGATATAAAAGCAGCGCAAAAACTGGCGTTTGACTATTGCGTCACTGTTATCAAAGATAAAATGGTAAATGATCCTGATTTTGCAACTCTTAGTGGTGATGAAGAGGAAGCTGCAGAATATTTCAAATTAATATAATTAATTATATTTTGGTAAATTGTATGCAATTATGATATATAATAAGGCAAATTATCAAGGAGTATAAAATGCAACATACATTGATGACACTGCCATATGAGCAGACAGCGCTGGAGCCCTATGTTTCTGCCGAAACTATTTCGTTTCATTACGGAAAACATCACGCAGGGTATGTCAATAAGCTCAATACCCTTATCAGTGGAACCGAATATGAAAATAAAACACTTGACTACATTGTTCACTATGCTAGTGGTTCCATTTTCAATAATGCCGCACAGATCTATAATCACGATTTTTATTGGCATGGACTTACTGCTTCCTACCAGAATCCATCCGTAGAGCTTTCTGATCTTATTAATCGCGACTTTGGCTCTCTTGAGGCATTTAAAGAAGCTTTTATTACAATAGCAATTGCCCTATTTGGTTCTGGCTGGGTGTGGTTAGTTGTTACGAAAGAAAACAAACTTTCCATTATGCAAACTTCCAATGCCGATACTCCGATACGTCACGGTAATATTCCCCTGCTCACATGTGATGTTTGGGAACATGCCTACTACATTGACTATCGTAACAGCCGGGCGGATTATTTGGAAAACTGGTGGAAGCTTGTTAATTGGGAGTTCGTATCCAATAATCTATCCAAAATAGAAAATGATCCCGTCACAGGTTATGCTCAACCATGTAATGACGATAGTGATGTATGTGGCTATGTCGATGTGATGCAAAAGGATGAGCACATACCCTCATAAAGGGTGTGCACATATCAGATTATTTTTAAATACCGCTCTAAAATAATCTTCGCCGACAATGAATCAATCCGTCCGTCACGTTTGTAACGGATTTCACCCTTCATCAGGGCTTCGGCTTCTTGGGAGCTGTGGGATTCGTCTTGATAGGCAATTTCGCCTTTAAAATCCACCAAATTCATAAAATGCTCTACACGACGGCGCATTTCATCCTCTGTCGTACTTCCCATCGGGATACCGACGACAACGGTTGTGGCTTCATATTCGTTCAAAACTTTTTTGACATCGTTTGCCGCTTGATTACGGTTTTTTCGCTCTACTGCCGGAAGCGGTGTAACAATCCCTACCCCTGAACTCAGTGCAAGCCCAATGCGTTTTAATCCTAAATCAATTGCAATAATAGCGCCCATCATTTTCCCAAACAAAATTGACCGAACATCTTGTCAAACATTTCATCGAGTTCGTATGGACGGGTCAACGAGGCAATAGAACGGATAGCTTGATTGATGTTAAAGGAAAAAAGTTCCAACTCGCCGCTTTGCAATGGTTCATGCGCATCCTCTATAGCACTTACGGCTTGCGCGGCAGCAGTAATTTGACGCTGCGAAATGAGCATTATTGCTTCTGAGTCATTGTCATAATCCATAATATGCGTTAATGCGTCCACAAGTGCTTGAGTCTCTGATTTACAACTCAAACCTATGGGTACGTATTCCTCTATCAAAACTGTCTCAAACTTTTGTGGTAAATCAACTTTATTGAGAACGCAGATAAAAGGTTTATCCTTAGAAAAACGTTCGATGAGCTTGATAATTTCACGGTCTTCATCATCGCACACACGACTGTAGTCAAACAACGCAACAACCACATCTGCATTTTCTATCGCGGCAATAGAGCGCTCAATGCCGATTTTTTCTATCTCATCATGCGCATTGCGTATCCCTGCCGTATCAACCAGCCGTATTAAATGCGAACCCAAGCGTACCTGTTCTTCTATCGTATCACGCGTTGTTCCGGCAATTTCACTCACAATTGCCCGTTCATAATCCAACAAAGCATTAAGTAGGGAACTCTTCCCCACATTTGGTTTTCCGATAATGGCTACACGAAATCCCTGCATTAAACCGCTTCGTCTACGGCTAGATTCCAATGTTTTAGAAAGCTTTTTGGTGATTTTTTCCAGCTTATGCCCGATTTGATCCATAACATCTTGCGGCAGATCCTCTTCGGCATAATCAATCACAACTTCCGAGTATGCCAAAATTTCTAGCAGTGAATCACGAATACTTTCTACATACTCCCGTAATTCACCCTTCATCTGACGGGCTAACACGCGCGCTGCATCATCACTTTTGGCTTCGATTAATGACGCTATCGCTTCTGCTTGGGTCAAATCGAGGCGTCCATTCAAAAATGCCCGCTTACTAAACTCACCCGGCTGCGCCAAGTGTGCCCCGTGAGCTACACAAGCTCGTAACACAGACTCAGCGACAATCATACCGCCATGACATTGAAACTCAACGACATTCTCTCCTGTGAAACTCTTAGGCCCTTGAAAATAAAGCACAATCGCTTCGTCTATCAACGTTCCATTCTCATGGTGCAAAGAGGTCAAGGTAGCATAGCGGGGTTGAAGAGTATTTTTTTGAGAAAGTTTTAGCGCGATAGAAAGTGATTGCCCACCGCTAAGGCGTACAATAGCGATGGAACCCACACCATGTGCCGTAGCAATGGCAGCTATGGTTTGATGCATAAAAAATTAATACTCGTGGTAGCTGTTGATGACAATAAATTTACCGCCATCACGCGTAGAACGTATCGCTACATAACGATCAGGGTAACGATCTCGTAGCTGTTTGAGTGCAATTTGAACCAAAACACCATCCAATGTTTTTGTTTGACCGCGACCTTCACGTTCGATACTCTCACAAACGCCGATTAAATAACGGGCAATCGATTCTTCTTGATTTTTTAAAAACTCTGCGATTTCTAAACGTAATTGCAATCCATACGTTGCGTTAATCCAGTTAAATAACATATAGGAAAGTGCTTTATAGCGATAGCCTTCTTTTCCAATCATAAGCGCTGAATCAACACCCGTTAACTCAACGAGCAAGGTATTTTCATCGTATGCAGAAACTTCAATCTCATGCAAATCAAAACAAATTTCTTTAAAAAGCTCGTTTATTTTTTCTTTTACTTCGAGGGCACACTCTTCTACAGTTAACTCTTCATAATCATCTTGACCATCGTAGTCACCATACATGTCCTCATCATCTTCCTCAAGATCATCCTCTTGAGAAGTCGCGAATGATTGGGCAAGTAAAACATCGTTATGCATTGAACCACGATGCTCTACTTCTTCTTCATGCATCTCTTCTTCATGCACTTCTTTAGCTTCTACTACTACTTCGGCCTTTACAGCCTTTTTTTCAACTTTTACTTCTTGCACAGGTAAATGCGCTACGATAATGGCTGATTTTTTGAAAAGACCTAAAATTCCTTTAGAAGGGACCTGGATGATCTCCACTTGTAATACCGTAACTGAGCACCCAAACTCTGACGCAGCTTTAGCGTAGGCGAGCTCTAGAGAAGGGGCTTCAATCTTTTTCATGGTGCTTCTCCGCAAGATGCGCCTCGTGTCGAATAATACGAGCCGCTGTAAATTGTCGGTTTACGAGATATTGTTGTGTGATTGAGAAAATGTTATTAATGAACCAGTACAACACGAGTCCTGCAGGGAATGTGAAGAAAAAGAACGTAAATATAATCGGTAGAAATTTAAAGATTTTTTCTTGCAACGGATCCGTAAAGTTACTAGGTGTAATCTTCTGCTGATAAAACATTGTCACACCCATAAGGATCGGTAAAATGTAATACGGGTCCATACGTGATAAATCTGTAACCCATAAAATCCAAGGGACCCCTTGGAGTTCTACAGCGTTAAGTAAAACGCGGTAAATAGCAAAGAAAACAGGAATCTGTAATACCAATGGGAGACATCCCCCTAATGGATTAGCACCATGTTTTTTGTACATTTCCATAACTGCCGCGTTCATACGCTGAGGATCGCCTTTATACTTAGCTTGAACTTCTTTGATCTTAGGAGCAATCTCTTTGATTTTCTGCATAGAGACCATTCCCTTTTGCGTCAAAGGATAAAGCATAATACGAATAAGTGCGGTCAAAGCAATAATTGACCAACCCCAGTTCCCAAGCAGCCCATGCAACCACATAAGGATTTTGAAAATAGGCGCTGCAATAAATGTAAACATGCCGAACTCAATCGCGTGGGTAAGTACCGGATTGATTGCTTCCAGAGTTTTGTACTCTTTTGGTCCGACATACCCTTTGAAATTAAACGCTTGCGTCCCTTCCAAATAACTGACAGGATTGTTATTAATATCACGTTCAACATAGACAGGTATTGCTGCATCAAAACCGTAAAAAATAGTTGCATAATACTGATCAAATGCGGATACAAGATGAACGTTACTAAACCCTTCTCGTCCTTCAACGCCACCGTCTTTGAAAATCGTTGTTTTATTATCCCCTGCATAAACCATTCCGCCGGTAACCGTCATCATCTTTTTATTAATATCCGGATGCTGCCCAAGATAGATAAAATAACGCTTTGCTTCTGAGAGATTCATCGCTACATCGTAATGACCATCCGCGTAAAATGTCACTTTTTTAGTCACACTCAATCCATTAAGGGCTTGAGTCAACAAAACTTCTGCTTTTCCTTTCTCACCCAATACGACATCATCAATATTGCTAGAATACGGTGTTTTCTGCGCTACTGCTTCTAACGCTTCATCTGCAAAACGAACCTGCAACGGTTTAGGTCCTGTTGGAGAGATTAACTCCGCCAATTTTCCTTCTTTGTTGTCATGTTTTTCATTTTTTAATACAATCGATGAAATTCGACCTAATGTATCGATTTTAAGAGTAAATTCTTTTGAATTAATCGTTGCTAATGTATCCGTTTTAACCGTTTTTACATCACCGATGGTAGCTAATGATTCGTGAGACTTCGGTACCGATGTGGCAGCTTGATTAATTGCAACCTCGGTTGACTTGTTGGCATCACCGCCATTGGATGCTTTTGGGGGAAAGAGAGTTGTGTAGCCGACAAAAACCGCAAATGAAAGCGCAACTGCCAACAATAAACGCTGGTTTGGAGTAAATTTTTCTAACACTGTTATCCTTTATACCTAAAATTTTTAATCAGAAAATAATTTTGCTGATGAGGAACGAACCAATATTTTATCGTAATTATGGAAAGTTTCGATGTTTTACCGGTCGGTTTGCTAATCTTTGGATAATCGATTCCACCTCGAAAAAGTTGGTTACATCGACAAATACGCAAAAACGTTGTAGCAAAAGCATAGGGAAGAGAGTTGCATTCAAACTGCCATAGGGCATATTCAGAACATGAGGGATAGTGACGACATGACCCGCGTGTCACCAAAGAGAAGGAATGCCGATAAAACCATAGGAGGCTAAGAAAGATTTTTCTTATCATTATCCCTCGCTACTCACTATCAAAGCACCTGTCCGTTTTAAAACATATTTACAGTCTCGTCGCACACTTTCAAAGTCATTGCTATGCAACGGCTCTTTGGCGACCAATACATACCATCCGTCTGAAAGCTGATCAGACAGTTCGGCAAAAAGGGAACGTAGACGTCTTTTACAATGATTGCGAATGACGGCGTTTCCCACTTTTTTACTAGCGGTATATCCAACTGCTTTTTCTCCCGTCACAGGAAGATAAAACAACGCGATAGAAGTACTATGAGCACTCTTACCGCGTTTATAAACTCGCTGAAACTCTGAGTTGAGCTTCAGCATAGAAAAGCCGTTTATACAGCCAATCTGCTTCTACCTTTAGCACGACGAGCATTGATAACTCGGCGACCATTCTTTGTAGACATACGTAAACGGAAACCGTGCGTACGCTTACGTGGTGTATTATGTGGTTGGTATGTTCTTTTCATTACCATTCCCCTTGTTATATTTTAGCCGCAATGGTAGTCAAATCTTACTTAAAGTGCCATTAAGCTTCGTACAAGCTTGTTAACTATTTTTGTCTTTTGACCGATATCGTAACTATAACATGGCGTTTATGAAAAAAGAATAGCCGTATATTGATAAATTCATGAAAGAACTGAGTGACGGCGAACAAAAATCTCCGATCAGTAAGATAGCCTCTGATGTAGCCAAAGCACTGGGCGATCTTAAACACAGTGATGAAAGTGTCAATAATCACACAAAAAAAGGGATAGTCGATCTGTTTGACAATGCCCTCAAACAAACCCCACCTCCGAAAAACGAAAATGATATGACCGCTTTTTTGA
>JAQTOQ010000085.1 GCA_028713245.1 Sulfuricurvum sp.
TTTTACTCTCTACCTTTGCGCTTGTAGTGATTCTGTACCTCTTGCTGTTCACACACTTCGGGAACACACTCGCACAGCCCTTTATCGAGCAAAAGCTAAATTCTGTTTTACAAACACCCATAACAATTGAGACTTTCTCACTCAACCATAATACCTTAGCGCTGGATTTTCACGATTCCTTGAACAACACCGTCCAAATACAAGGAAAGTTTTCACTTATCACACTCACGCTTCACGCTTTTTATCAAGCCGATTTATCACATGTTGGCGGACTAAACACCTTCCATCTCCCGATCAAAACCTCAGGTGTCCTCAATGGTGGCTATGGAACTATGCACGTTCAGGGGTCCGTCGATATTTTTGAGGGAAACATTCAATACCGTACGCAACTCTCACGTTTTTACCCTAGCGATGTTCATATATCACTGCAAAAGCTTAACTACCAAAACCTCCTGCAGTGGCTTAAATATCCGCATCACAGCTCCACTCTCCTAAATGGTGAACTTGATTTACATGGTCTATCTCGTCGAAATATTAAGGGTGATGTGACTTTACGTACCCATACCAAAAACTTTTCCCCATCCGAGATTGTTGACGATAACACTAGTTTTGATTTTCTCTCATTATTTACGGATGATCAGGGTAAGATTCAACCATTTCGTCTCAATATTACACTCAACGCCTCCGTGGATGAACTTGGAATCTTAGAACAATTTGCCATGATCCCCTTGCGTGGAAGTGCTAAACTTAATACCATACTTCAGGGTGATCAAGATCGCTTTGTCCTCGACGCCCACAGCACCCTTGCCAAAAGTTCAACCCATGCGCGGGTGCATTGGAAACGACTGCGTCCTTCCTATGTCTATATGAATATGGAGCATGCTGATGCCAACTCCCTCTTCCACCTCTTTTCTCAAAGTTCCCCTATAGAGGGAAGTGTCTCTATGGTCGCCGAATCCACAATCAACCAAACCACTGCCAACCTCACCGTGCGTAACGGTATAACCCATCCTGATATTTTTAAAAGAGTATATCATCTGACACAGCCGCAAAGCCGTTTTAACACTACCCTTGCTGCTGATATTACTCCAAAAGCTATCCATTATCGAGGAACGTTTGCCTCCGATTTAGTGCACCTCAACATCGATCATACAACAACGCACGAAGCGATGCTCTATGATCTGCTGAAAGCTATCCCCTAGTCTGCTCATCAAAGGGGGGCTTCAACCGTTATAGTGGACAATCCCCCATGAAAAATTTATCCACTGTTCTCGATTATCACAATCGTACCAAACATCATGCACACCGATATGCTACAAGTTTAGGTTATATGGACTGGCAGACGCAACCAAATCCTTTTCGCTCTTACCGCGATACACAAACCATCCCTTTGGTGTTTTCACACATTGATCCCCCTTATCATCTTTTATTTGAACCAAATGATCTGCCAAAAGCACCCATATGTCTCGAATCCCTCTCGCATCTCCTACGCTATTCACTGGGGCTTGCTGCATGGAAACAGCAAGGTGACTCATCTTGGGCACTGCGATGCAATGCTTCCAGCGGAAATCTTCATCCTACCGAGTGTTATATTCTTGCTCCTCCTACTATAGGGATGTCTGACTCTTACACGTTATCTCATTATGCTCCAAAAACACATGCTCTTGAAGTACTCCACATGTTTGATGCACCTATTGAGGGAATGGGGAAAAACGGCTATCTTCTTATTTTAAGCTCGGTTATTTGGAGAGAGGCGTGGAAATATGGAGAGCGATGTTGGAGATATTGCCAGCTCGATGCAGGTCATGCCCAAGAAGCCCTACGCCTCAGCGCCAAAAGTCTTGGATGGAACAGTACCCTCATCAGTGCAGATTCCTCAGCGCTTGCAAACCTTTGTGGATTCGATCAATTTGAGCGCTTTCATCCCGATGAACGTGAATCTCCCGATATGATGCTATGGATTTCCCCTCAAGAAGTTCCAAGTTCACTGATTCTCCCCACCACACCAAAACTCACCTCGGTTGCCAATGTTCTCAGCCCTGCGCATCATCCATGGCCGATCTTAGCTGTGATTGACGAAGCAACACACGGAACCTATCAGCCCTCAAAACCGCTCCCGACAAAACGTACTACGCCACAGCCTTCAAAAGGTTCTGCAGAGATTTTCCTCAAACGCCGAAGTGCACAGGCGATGGACGGATCATCGATTACCAAAGAACAATTTGTACAATTGCTCGATGCATGTGATGATTTACACGATACCCCAAACGTTCACTTTGTCCTTTTTGTTCATCGTGTCATCGGGATGGAATCAGGTCTGTATCTTTTCGTCCGTAACAGTGATGAACTTGCAGGATTGCGTGAATCCCTCAGCTCAGAGTTTGAATGGAAACCGCAGGATATCTTGGGTAACCGTCTCTTCCTCTTGCATGCGGGTGATTATCGAGGAGCTGCCAAAATGATCTCCTGCAATCAGGACATCGCCAAAGACAGCGCGTTTAGTATGGGGATGCTGTGCCGCTTTGCACCAACACTCGAAGAGCATGGATCAGTTGCCTATAAGCACCTCTATCATGAATGCGGAGCGTTGGGGCAAATGCTTTATTGCGAAGCGACCACGATGGGTCTCAGTGCGACGGGAATCGGATGTTTCTTGGACGATGAAGTGCACCGATTATTAGGCATTACCAACGAATGGTATCAGAGTTTGTATCATTTCACCATCGGACGTGCTATCGTGGATACACGTCTCGCAACACTCAAACCCTACGCGCATCTTAACTCTGAGTCTGCGCATCCGTAAGGGTCAGGCACAAAATCACTCTCTTGCCCTGCGCATGAAGCATTTCGGCAGCTTCGGTAAGAGTGGTTCCCGTTGTGACGATATCGTCCACCAAAATCACTTCTTCCTCAGAAAATGAAACATATTGAAAATCTCTAGGATTCATCAGACGCTCTTCCACACTTTTCCCTGCGTATTTATGGTGCTGCGTAGCGCGCAGTTTTCCATACAACGGTGTAATACGCAATGATTTTAGTGCACGGTTTAGGATTGCCGTATGCGCATAACCGCTGGCGGCATGATCATCGATCCCGATCGACGCTACCTTTTTCTCATACCTCCACTCTTTGGCAAAATGTTCCATGGAACGACGTGCCATAATAGTATAGAGATAGTATCCAAGATCGGTATGTTTAGTAAGGAGCAAGGGTTCGATGTCGCTGTAGGAGAAAAAAGAATAGACGGGGATAGAGCCCAATATTTTGCGTTTATAAAGGCTTGGGGTGAGAAATTCATCTTGACACGTGTCACAAATATGCGAAAAGACACTCCATCTCTCGCACATCATGCAGCGCACGTTAGTCCATTTTGAGAACAGACATGAAGGCTTCTTGCGGAAGCTGTACGCGCCCAATCGCCTTCATCCGTTTTTTACCCTCTTTTTGTTTATCGAGCAGTTTTCGTTTACGAGAAATATCTCCGCCGTAACACTTGGCCGTCACATTTTTACCCATCGATTTGACCGTCTCACGCGCGATGACGCGATTTCCGATCGAGGCTTGAATCGCCACTTCAAACAGCTGTCGTGGTACGATCTCTTTCATATTTTTAACCAGTGCACGTCCGCGAGAATCAGCAGAAGTACGAGGAACAATGACACTCAGCGCATCCACGACTTCGCCCGCCACACGTACATCGAGCTTGACCAAATCTCCCTCTCTAAAGTCGATAGGATCGTAATCAAAACTCGCATACCCCTTGGACGTTGATTTAAGTTTGTCATAAAAATCAACAACGATCTCATTCATCGGCATCGAATAAATCAACATAACCCGCGTCTCATTGAGATAATCCATTTTCTCTTGCATCCCGCGCTTATTCGTCACAAGCGTTATAACATTCCCCAAATAATCGGTCGGAGTAATCACCGTTGCACGTACATACGGCTCTTCAATACGATCAATAAATTGCGGCTCAGGGAGTTCACTCGGATTTTGCACTTCTATCATTGAACCATCTGTTTTATACACTTTATACACAACCGACGGTGCCGTAGCGATCAAATCGAGATTAAATTCCCGTTCCAACCGTTCTTTAACCACTTCCATATGCAGCATTCCCAAAAATCCAACACGGAATCCAAATCCAAGAGCAATGGAGGTTTCGGGTTCATAACTCAAAGAACTGTCATTTAATTTGAGTTTATCAAGGGCATCACGAACCGCTTCAAACTCATCGGTATCAATCGGATAAAGTCCTGCGAAGACGAATGGCTTAGCAGGCGCATACTCGGCAACCGGCTGCGCTGTTGGATTTTTGGCATCGGTGATGGTATCTCCGACACGAATACTTCCGACATCCTTCACACCCAACACGACTATTCCAATTTCACCGCTTTTGAGCGTTTGTGTCTTTTGGCGACGGATAGGATGGGGATACATGAGCTCTAACACCTGATGGTTTTCATCGTTGTGCATGAGCTTGATCATCTGATTCATTTTGATCTCACCATCAAAAACACGCACCAATGCCATCGCACCCTGATACGCATCAAACCATGAATCGTAAATAATCGCTTTGGTCGTAGCAGTAGGATCGCCCGATGGCGCCGGGATACGATCCACGATAGCATCGATCAGTTCACGAATGCCAAGCCCCGTTTTTGCAGAGATCAACAATGCATCGGTCGCATCAATCCCTATGGTAGCTTCTATCTCTTCAGCAACGCGCTCAGGCTCTGCGGAAGGAAGATCGATTTTATTGATAACAGGGATAAGCTTGAGATTATTTTCCATCGCAAGATAAACATTGGCAATCGTTTGCGCTTCAACCCCTTGCGCCGCATCCACAATCAGCAGTGCGCCATCAGACGATGCAAGTGATTTAGAAACTTCGTAGCTAAAATCAACGTGGCCCGGAGTGTCAATCAAGTTGAGTATGTAATGCTGTCCGTCTTTGACATAATCCAGACGAACACTCTGCGCCTTGATAGTAATCCCGCGCTCTTGCTCAATGTCCATCGTATCCATCATCTGCTTGCCCATTTCACGCTCCGTGACAGATCCGCACTCTTGAATGATACGGTCAGCTAAGGTGCTCTTGCCATGGTCGATATGAGCGATGATTGAAAAGTTGCGAATGTTGTCCATAATTTTACTTATCTCATTTATTTAAATATTGGCGGTATTATAGCCAAAAGCGACTTACAGAGGATCAATTTTCCCCCACTTCAAGAGATATCATTAAGGATAACAAAAAGGGTAATTTACTACAATCTGTATATAAATCCAACCCAAAGATATGCATGAAAAAGAAACCTTTGATTAACGTATGTCTCTTCCCAGCTGCAGGATACGGAACACGCTTTTTACCGGCCACAAAATCGATGCCAAAAGAGATGCTTCCAATCCTGACAAAACCTCTCATCCAATATGGTGTTGAAGAAGCGATGGAAGCCGGAATGAACACTATGGCCATAGTTACAGGACGAGGGAAACGTGCTATCGAAGATCATTTTGATGTTAGTTATGAACTAGAACACCAAATCAAAGGGACTTCAAAAGAAAAAATGCTCGCCGACATCCGTCATATTATTGACAAATGCGTTTTTTCCTACACACGACAAATTGAAATGAAAGGGCTCGGTCATGCCATTTTAACAGGTAAAGCACTGGTCGGACATCAACCTTTTGCCGTAATTTTGGCAGATGATCTCTGTGTCAATGAAAATGAAGGGGTTTTATCTCAGATGGTAAAGCTCTATGAAAAATATCAGTGCTCAATTGTTGCAATCGAAGAAATTGATCCGCAGCAAACCGATAAATACGGCATTATCGCAGGGGCAGAGATCGAGCCCGGGATTTACCGTGTCAGTACTATGATTGAAAAACCAGCCCCAGAAGATGCGCCTAGTAACCTTGCCATCATCGGACGCTATATCCTTACTCCCGATATCTTTGATATTTTACAACGAACCAAACCTGGTAAGGCGGGCGAGATCCAAATAACTGACGCTCTGATGGAACAGGCAAAAAGCGGCAATGTCATCGCATGTAAGTTCAATGGTAAACGTTATGATTGCGGAAGCATAGACGGCTACGTTCAGGCAACGGTTGAACTCTATAATGAAATGAAGAATAACTAGAAAATAAGAGAATCTCTAAAGAAAAACTTTAGAGACAAAGAAGTTAGCTGAAAAGGGAGTTGACGCTCTCGTTATGATATACACGACGGATGACTTCTGCAAACAGCGGCGCGACGCTGATGACTTTGATCTTGTCGCTGTGTCCGCGAAGGACAAGGGTGTTAGAAACAACGAGTTCATCAAGCTCGCCGTTGTTAATATTATCATAAGCACTTCCGCTCAAAACTGCATGCGTAGCACATGCCATGACCGAAGTAGCTCCGCGCGCTTTGAGCGCAGCTGCGGCTTTTATCATTGTTCCTGCGGTATCGACCATGTCGTCGATCATAATAATGTCTTTACCCTCGACGTCACCAATGATGTTCATCACTTCTGATTCGTTCGCTTTTTCACGGCGCTTGTCGACAATAACCATCTCAAGTCCTAATTTTTCAGCAAAGTGGCGCGCTCGCGCAACACCTCCAATATCCGGAGAAGCAATCACTGGATTAGCAAAATTTTTCGAACTGATATACTCTTGGAAGATAATAGAACCGTAGAGATTATCTACTGGAATATCAAAGAAACCTTGGATTTGACCCGCGTGCAAATCAATCGTAACGACACGATCAACCCCTGCTTTTTCAAACATATCGGCGACAAGGCGTGCCGTAATAGGAACACGAGGCGCGGCTTTGCGATCTTGACGGGCATAGCCAAAATACGGAACAACCGCAGTAATAGAACTGGCAGATGAACGGCGAAGAGCATCGGTCATAATGAGCAATTCCATCAAGTTGTCATTGGAAGGGGCACCTGTGCTTTGGATAATAAAGACGTCGCGCCCGCGTACGCTTTCAGCGATTTGAACGTTTATTTCACCGTCACTAAAGCGCTTTATTTCCGCCTTTGAGAGAGGAACATCGAGTGTTTTACAGACTTCGACCGAAAATTCGGTACATGCTGAACCGCTGAAAATTTTATATCCGCGCATGCGCACATCCTCTAGACCAAGATTTAAGTAGCAAAATTATAACCTGACATCACTTAGTGAGAGCTAATGAGCATGCCGTTCGTGGTGAGCCTGTCAAACCATATTACCCTTCGACAAGCTCAGGGCGAACGGAATTCTATGTTCGATAATCTGCATTGATTTTGACGTATTCATGACCTAAATCACATCCATACGCAACAAAGCTTCCGGTATTTAATCCTATGTCACAGTGGATGGTAAATGCCTCTTTTTGCATAACCGCTGCGGCAAACGGTTCCAATGTATCGTCAAATAAAAGTTCACCTTTATTATAAACACACACATCGTCAAACCAGATACTCAACGTACTCTCGTCACACTCAATGCCGCTGGCACCCACAGTAGAAGCAATACGGCCCCAATTTGGATCTTGACCAAACAGTGCTGTTTTAACCAACAACGAATTGCTCAGTGC
>JAQTOQ010000086.1 GCA_028713245.1 Sulfuricurvum sp.
AAGCGCTCGCCCAAAGAGTTGCGAAGGATCCCCCCTTCGCCACGAGCCGCTTCAGAGATCAAAACACCGTTTCCGGAAAGTCCTGATGGATGAAATTGTACGAACTCCATATCTTCAAGTGGAAGACCGTGACGTGCTACGAGAGAAAGACCATCCCCGGTGTTTGCATGAGCGTTTGAATTTATTTTGAAAGCACGAGCGTATCCACCGGTAGCAAACATAACTGTTTTCGCATTGAAAATCGCATATTCGCTGTTACGGATGTTATACGCAGCAACTCCATACACTTTGCCTTCTGCATACAAAAGATCGGCAACATACCATTCATCCCAAAACTCTACGCCAACACGAAATGCTTGCTCGTACATGGTTTGAAGAAGAGTAAGCCCAGTTCGGTCTTTTGCAAAACAGGCACGTGGTGAAGATTGTCCGCCAAAAGGGCGCTGTGCAATCGTACCGTCTTTGTTACGGCTAAATACGGCACCCATACGTTCTGCCCAACGGATAGTTTCCGGTGCTTTTTGGCACATAAACTCTACCACATCTTGGTCTGCAAGATAATCAGAACCCTTGACGGTGTCGTACTCATGAAGTTCAACACTGTCTTTATCACTAAATGCAGCATTGATTCCACCTTGTGCAGCACCTGAGTGTGAACGAAGAGGGTGAAGTTTGGTAATAACAGCTACTTTTTTACCAGCTGTTTGTAATTCGCGTGCTGCAGCACATCCCGCCAAGCCAGCTCCAACGATGATTGCATCGTAAGTATAAATGGGAATACTCATGTGCCTTCCTTTGTGTGAAAATATTTTAAATTACTAAGCCAATTTTTTTTGGCAAAAAGTCGGCCTAATTATAGCATCCGCAATGTTTGGGGACAATTAAAAAGGCCATGTGCCCGAAGAAGAGTGCATTTAAGGGGAATGTTGTCCATAAAGGTAACAAAATAGAGGTGTAAAAAAACACTAAATAGCATTTTGTGTTTGATAGTTGCTGTGCTGCTTCTTAATTACCGATATAGATCCGCTTTTTCTCTGAGCTGTGCAACCCGATTTCCACCGCTTTCTTTTGATTTACCGGCTATTTTTTTCGCATCAGCAATAGCGGATTCCAATGTACTTGCAGGAGTTTTAAGTAAAATTCCGCAGCTGAGTGTGATTTTTATAGCTCCCTTAGCGGTGTTAAAAGAAGAGTCATGAATGGAATGAACTATTTTCTCGGCATCACTCAATGCACTGTCTTTTGAATTTCTAGACATAATAAAAACAAATTGATTGCTATCAAGATGAGCGATAACGTCCAACGGCTGTTCATACAGGGTAATGATGTCCCCTATTTTTTTATACATTGAGCCCATCTCTTCTTTTGTGAGGGTATTGGATACGTTGACATACTCATCAATTTCAAATAGTGCAATAAAGATTGAGTTGGAACTTTTGGTCCCTTTTTTAGCATTAAAGAGAGTAAGCATCCCCTTTTCATTATTGAGTCCACTTTGAGGATTTAGTAGAGATTGTGCAGTATTGACGATCGGAGATTTTCGGGCAAGACGTTTTAGGATAAAGTCCATCTCTTGAGTTTTTACTTCTTGTTTTGTTCCATCTGTATCAACGGAGCACGCTCGATTGATATCACGATAGATTTGGTTCAAGCGATAGGTGTAAAGGAAAAAGATAAGCAGGCCCAGAACAATGAGAACCATAACCGTCTTTTTCGCTAACTCGATGGAGGTATTGATCATTTGTATTTCATAGTCAATCATGGCTGAAATATCCGCGAGGTAAGTGTTGCGTTTATCTATCATTTGATCATACATGGTTTTTTGCCCATGAGACGTTGATTCAGACCAAAATAAAGCGGCATCTTTAAATGCTGATGATGAGGATTTTAGCGCATTAGACAATGTTTGCTGCTCTTGTGTAGAGGGAATAAAAGAATCCAACAATGTGTTATCGTCAGAAAGTTTTACCGCAAGGGAAAGCTCGGCAAGGTTTCCATTTAGGGTAATCGCTGCCATTTGTTTATCGGTAAAATTTTGAGAGATAATTGTGTCAATGAGAGCATGCTGTGTCTTGAGTGCAGCAAGGCGTTGTGAATAATGGGTTATATTGACAAGTTCCAAGCCCAGAAGTGAGATTCCGATGCCCAGAATGAAAAGAGATAGTTTGAGATTGAAAAATATTTTTTGGATGGAGAGCAACATATTTTATATCCTTTTAAATTCTGGGTAATTATTTTAGCATATAATCGATTAACCGAGCTATAACCCCATTTTGTCTATAATAATGCTTTTAAGATTAACAAAATAGGGTTGTCGTGAACGTTGAAAATTATTTTATCAATGCTATGAGCCGTAAAAATTCACCCATCGGTGACGATGGCGCCGTTATTGGCGAATGGATTTACAGCAAAGACATTTTTTTTCAAAACGTTCATTTCAAACGAACATGGCTTACTGCTTACCAAATCGGCTATAAAGCAATGATTATTAATATATCAGACGCGATTGCCATGAATGCACAGCCATTGTATGCTCTTGTAGGTGCTGCTATGCCTAAGAGTATGAGCTTGCACGAGATGGATGAGCTGGCGCGTGGTATGCGTGCGTGTGCAGCGGAGTTTGGGATTGAGATCATCGGTGGTGATACGATTGCCAACAGTAAGCTCGACCTGTCCGTCACGATTATCTCAAAGAGTACTCATCCGTTGCTTCGAACGGGGCTGAAGGGTGGTGACAAGATTGCCTATACGGGCAAAATTGGTGAATCATTGCGTCATCTGCGCTATTTGATGGCGGGAGGCAGGGTACATACGAACAGCCGTTTTGTTCGTCCTGTGTTGCGCCGTAGTTTTATCACCAAAGCTAGGACGCATTTACGCTGTGGGATGGACATCTCTGATGGGCTATTTAGTGATATGGGAAAACTGTGTGCAGCTAACCGTATGGGAGTCAGTTGGAACAAACGATTCCCAAAGCAACTGGCATGCAGTGGCGAAGAGTATGAGATGCTTGTCGCTTTTAGCTCCACTAAGATCAAGGCACTTAAGCGTGTTTGTCAACAAACACGAACCCCTTTGACGATCGTGGCAACGGCACGTCGGGGAAAATTTATCAACCGCTGCAAAGCGCATCATTTTTAGGGAGTTACACATGAATCGTCATTATTACCTACCGCACAGTCCCATTGAATTTCATTTTCGTCAATCTGCACGTGATTTCGTGGTCGATGAAATACCGTTGTACCCTTTTAGCGGGGAGGGCGAGCACTTGGTTCTCCATGTCCGTAAAAAGAATCTCACTACATGGCAAATGCTTGATATTTTTGCAAAACATTTAAATATCAAAAGCCGTGACATCGGGTATGCCGGTATGAAAGACAAAAATGCGCAAACCAAGCAGTATATTTCTATCCCAAAGAAATGCGAACCGCTATTGGAGAATTTCGAGCATGAAGGGATAAAAATTCTCGAAAAACAGTACCACAACAATAAAATTCGTATGGGTCATCTCAAAGGAAACCGCTTTTTTATCCGGTTGAAAAAGGTGAACCCAACCGCAGCGTATAAAATTCATGAAGCGCTTAAGATGATCAAGAAAAATGGGATGCCCAATTATTTTGGATTTCAACGTTTTGGCCGTGACGGTGAAAATTATCTCAAAGGCAAGGCTATCATAGAGGGGACACTCAAAGAGAAGAATCGGAAATTAAATCAACTTTACATAAATGCATACCAAAGCTACCTTTTTAATGCATGGCTAAGCCGTCGTATTGAAATTTCAAAATTAGTGGAAGCATTCACTCTTGATGAACTTCAAATAGCGCTAGAAATGGACAGAACAGAATTGGAAGGGATGAGAAAGCAATCCCATCCGTTCAAGCTAATTCATGGAGATGTGATGATGCACTATCCTTATGGGAAGCTCTTCCATTATGAAAGTGAAGAGGAAATTGAGCGTTTTAACAAGCATGATATTTCGGTAAGCGGATTGTTAAGCGGTAAACGTGCGACGAGAGCAACAGGATTTGCGGCAGAAATCGAAGCAAAATTTGACACGATTGATGACGGTATTGACGGTGCCCGCCGTTATGGCTGGGTATATCCGGAAGAAGTCGAGGGTCAGTACAAAGAAAATGAGGCATGGTTTGAGCTTCATTTTACCCTTCCCAAAGGATGTTACGCTACGGTATTGATCGAAGAGATTGCCAAGCGTGAAATTCAATCAGATGAGGAACAAGAGTAGTATGAAGCAACATTTTACGTCGGCACTATCCCAAGCATTCGGGCGCTTTGCGTCAAAAGAACATGGAACGAAATTTCAAAATTTCATCAATAATACGTATGTGCGGATGATGGGTTTGGATATGAGTGAATTTAGATCGCCCCAAAGTTATGCAAGTTTGAATGAACTTTTTACCCGTCATTTTGTGACTATGCGCCCTTTTTCGAAAGAAAAAAATGAGGTTATCTGCCCCTGTGATTCTCTCATTACCGAATGGGGCACGATAGATAATACACGTGCTTTGCAAATCAAAGGGATGAGTTACGATGTTAATGCTTTTTTGGGAGAGCATATCAGGGTAGCTTCCAAGGAGGCTATTCGTGACGGTTCATTTGTTAATTTTTATCTTTCACCGCGCGATTATCATCGCTATCATGTCCCTTTGGATATGCAGGTGCTCAAGGCGGTGCACATTCCAGGGAAACTGTATCCTGTCAATATCCCTACACTTAAAAATAAAGTCGATCTATTTATAGAAAATGAGCGTGTCGTTATCGAATGTTTAAGCAGTTCAGGGAAACGTTTTTTTCTTGTATTGGTCGGGGCACTCAATGTGGGACAAATGGAAGTTGGATTTGAACCAAAGATACAAACCAATACAACATTGACTTCGTCATTTTATGAGTATGAAAATCTTCATCTTGCAAAAGGGGATGATTTTGGATGCTTCAAAATGGGCTCAACCATTATTATGCTGTGTGAAAAGGGGATGTGTGAATGGAATATTCAAACAGGAGAAAATGTCCGATTTGGTCAGACAATCGCTAAGATTATTTAGTGGTTACCTTGGATTTTGAGTTGAATGACTAAGTGCCCTTGATCCTCATGGATATCAATGGTACTATCAACTGGCGGATGAATTACACGTAAAGCCCCTTGTACTGAGTGTAGAACATGGAGAAATTTGGGGTACATTGGAGTGACGATATATTGTATGCCATCTCGCTTGATGATGGATGCTAAAAGTGTAATTCCTGCATAATAAATACTTTTATTAATAGAGCGTTGCATACGGTAAGGACGTAAAATTTCGAGATTGTTTTTGAGTACGTTTCTCTCTTCTTGATTTAGGAGAGGATTGCTCTGTGCTCGTTTGATATCATCATCAATATCTTCCGTTGTTTTTACAGCCCAATAGTCAATTTGTTCATCGAGGTTTGAGGGGCGTTTGCGAATTATATCTAATAAAATGTTTTCATCAAGAAGTTTACTTCCAGTTTCTACGACATAACACTGATCGCTGGTATATTCATGGTCCAAAGCCTCAATGAGCTCCGCTAGGATACTTAAATAGATAAATTTATCTTCTTTACTGTTGTCAAAGCTGATGCCAGATACAGAAAATAAAGCTTTAGGACCTACGTATTTAAGTGATACATCCATTTTCTTTCCTATGTTATACGTTAAATCTGAAATGCATTATATCACCATCGGTAACAATGTACTCTTTTCCTTCTAAACGCATTTTTCCGGCTTCTTTGGCTTTGTTTTCCCCACCGCAGGCGATGTAATCATTATATCCGATAACTTCTGCACGAATAAACCCTTTTTCGAAGTCGTTGTGAATGACGGCAGCAGCTTTTGGAGCGGTGCAGTTTTTACGGATCGTCCATGCGCGTACTTCTTTGACACCGGCAGTAAAATAGCTCATGAGTCCGAGTTTATCAAAGCCTTTTCGCACTATTTGCTCTAATCCTGATTCTTCCACACCCATGTCGCGTAAAAATTCGTTTCGCTCATCTTCTTCGAGACCTACAAGTTCTTCTTCGATCTTGGCACATAACTTGATAACTTCGCATCCGTGCTTCTGGGCATGGGCTCTGAGTCTTGTGACGAATTCATTGTCTTCACTCATTCCGTCTTCATCAACGTTGGCACCGTACATGATCTCTTTGGCACTAAGCAGACGTACTTCGCCATTGAGTTTTTCAAACATTTCACTGTCCGCTTTCGGAAAGTTTCGTGCGAGATTTCCTTCGGCAAGGAATTCAGCTAACTCTTCGGCAAAAATAACCATTACGGCGGCATCTTTTTCATTTTTAGCTTGTTTTTTGAGTCGTTCGATGCGATTAGTCAGCACTTCGATATCCGCAAAAATAAGCTCATTTTCGATGATTTCAACATCCAATAATGGGTCAATGCGTCCCTCTGTGTGAACGATATTATCATCTTCAAAACAACGAACGATTTGCAAGATCACTTCGGTTTCACGGATGTTGGAGAGAAATTTATTTCCTAATCCCTCACCCTTGCTCGCCCCTTTGACGAGACCTGCGATATCAACAAAATCAAGTGTTGAGTACTGAATGCGCTCAGGGTTAACGATTTTAGCCAATGCATCGAGTCGAACATCCGGGACTGGAACGGTCGCTTTATTGGGTTCAATCGTACAAAACGGATAGTTGGCAGCTTCTGCATTTTGTGCTTTGGTAAGCGCGTTAAAAGTGGTTGATTTCCCTACGTTTGGTAGTCCTACGAGTCCGATTGATAATCCCATTAATTGTTTCCTTGTGTAGTTAAATTTAATATCCATTCGAGGGTCATACGAACACCAGCACCTGTACCGCCATACGTATGTACATCCCAGACGCTCTCTGTATACGCAGAGCCTGCGATGTCGAAATGGACCCATTTTTCTTTCATGTCCTCATCGATGAAGTTATCGAGGAAGAGGGCTGCTGTGATGGCTCCGCCATAAGGTTTGCTAGAGACATTGCACACATCGGCAAGATCGCTTTTAATCAGTTTTTTGAGATGGCGGTTGAATGGCAAAATACCGCAGTATTCACCTGCATTTTCTGAAGCTGATAGCCATGATTGCTTTAGTTCTTCATTGTGCCCCATTACCCCTGTTGTATAGGGCCCAAGAGCTACCATACATGCTCCTGTTAGGGTTGCGTAGTCAAAGATATAATCAGCTTTGATTTTTTCTTGAGCATAGCCTAAAACATCTGCGAGAACCAGTCGCCCCTCGGCATCGGTGTTTCGTACCTCGATGGTTTTACCATTTTTGGCTACAAGTACATCATCGGGCTTGTAGGCATTGCCACCGATCATATTTTCTACTGCGCCAACAAATGCATGGACTTCGATGTCCAGTTTTAATTCACTGACAGCTTTGATAATCCCCATGACGGCACATCCGCCTGCTTTATCCATCTTCATGGTGACCATTGATGCTGCGGCTTTTAGACTTAACCCGCCGCTATCGTAGGTGAGCCCTTTGCCTATAAGAGTGATTACTTTTTTCGGATTGTTTGGTTTATAGGCCAAATGGATTA
>JAQTOQ010000087.1 GCA_028713245.1 Sulfuricurvum sp.
ATAACGATGAGTGACCAAAAGGCCAACACAGGGTTCAGCCAGATTACATAACCAACTAAAGCAACAACAGTAATGCTTTCGCGTATGAGTTCAGGAAGCATGGAAGAGACAAAATATTGTACCCGAGCGAGATCATTCGTGATACGGGAGATCAGTTCACCGCTGCGGTTGATGTAGAGAAACTGCATGTCCATGTGCATAATCTTCTCTAGCAAGTCTTCCCGAAGGCGAGAAATAATATGCAAGCCGATGTAGTTGGTGTAGACCGATTGCAAATAGCGCCCCAAGGACTTTAGAACATAAATTCCGATGAGTAACAACGGAATAAATATGAGCATCTTCGGCTCTTTTTTGATAAACATATTGTCCATAATAGGCTGCATGATCTGAGCAGTTCCTGCGGTTGCCGTAACGGTGAGCACGATTCCGATGAGAACCATGGCATAATGAAATTTGTATCCTTTTATGTAGGGCCAGTAGCGTTGATAAATATCTTTCAATTGGCAATCTCCCAAAACGTACCATTCGCTGTGTCCATGATCGATACCTTCATAGCTGTCAACTCATCGCGAATTGCATCCGAAGCAGCGAAATCTTTGAGTGCTTTGGCTTCGGAGCGTTTAGCGATTAAGCTATCAATTTTAGCTTTTGTGACATCGCCCAGACCAAATTGAAAGTACTCATACGGGTTTTGCCCCCCAAAGCCTAATACGCTTTCGATGATTGCAAGGGAAGAGATTAGTTTTTGACGATAGAGCTTGTCTTTAGCATTGGCATCGAGTGAATCGTTGGCTGACGCAATTAGTTCATCGATGAGGGCATACGCTTTGGAGACATTCATGTCATCGTTAAGTACGTCAAGCAATGCCGTTTTAAACTCAGTATCAATAACGTTCGTCGTGAGTCCAAAAATACGCTTTTTGAGTCGGTAGAGGCGATCAAGCCGTTTTTTGGAAGCAATTAAATCTTCTTCGTTGAAGTTGAAATCACCGCGGTAGTGGGTACTAAGGAGATAAAAACGAAGTGTCTCGCCATTATATGCTTTGAGAGCATCTTTGAGGAAAAAACTGTTCCCCAAACTTTTGGACATTTTCTCGCCATCCACGTTGATAAAACCGTTGTGTATCCAGTACTTTGCCAGTGCATGATTGGTAGCACATCGGGTTTGTGCGGCTTCATTTTCATGATGGGGAAATAGCAGATCAGCACCTCCGCCATGTATGTCAATCGCGTATGGCAGATCTTTGGTAACCAAATGTTGCTCAATCATCGCCGAGCATTCCAAATGCCACCCTGGACGACCTGAACCAAAGGGAGATTCAAATGAAACACTCTCATCATGAACCGCTTTCCAGAGGGCAAAATCGGCTTCATTTCGCTTTTCGGAGACTTTATCTACACGGCTGATGTTTTCTTGGCTTTGACGATTGGAGAGGCTTAAATACCCTTTGTCGCTGGCGGTATCGAAGTAAATATCACCATTGCTGATCGTATAAGCGTGTTTATTGGTGAGGAGTTTTTGTATCATCTCGACCATGGCAGCAATCGATTCGGTTGCCTTTGGTTCGAGCGTCGGAGGACGAACGCCGATCGCCGCCATATCACGATGGTAGGCTTGGGTATAGCGTTGTGCAATATCGGCTGTTGAAACTCCTAACTCACGAGCTTTGTTAATGATTTTGTCGTCAATATCGGTGATGTTTCGAGCAAACAATACGTCGTATCCATCTGCTTCCAATATGCGTGTTAACAGATCAAACACCAACGCGCTTTTAGCATGTCCCAAATGGGCATCATCATAGACTGTTGGACCGCAGACGTAGAGGGAAACTTTACCCTCAATGAGTGATTCAAATTTGCATTTTGTTTTTTGTACACTGTCGTATAGAAACATCGTCTCTCTTTATCGTATTAAATTGAGTAAAAAATGGTTTAGAGCGTAAAATAATACTCCAAATATCCCTACTCCGAGGATAAAGTAGAAACTGTATTTGGTTTTGAGAAGATTCAAAACGATTCCAAACCCTATTTCTCTAGCAGTAAGAATAAGTTGCGCAATACCTCCGATACTCCCAGCAAGCGCCAATCCGGCAGCCCCCATAGGTTTCATAAGCAGTAGTGAAAAGATCAGATTTATAATGAGCGATGCTCCGGCTATCTTGGCGGCTTTGATGTGTTTGTGCATGGCGTATAAATACAGCGAAAAGAGTTTTGCAAGTCCAAATGGGACGAGTCCCACCATGTACATCACCAGTACATCAGCGGTGTTATGGGTATCTTGTATGGTGAAATTACCCCGCTCAAATAAAAGCCAAATAATAGGCTCGGACAAGAGTATTCCTCCCAGAACCGATACCCCTAACAGAGTACTAAGCAGCCAAAACGATTTATGGAGATTTCGATACGCCAATGTGTGATTCTCATTTTTGATTGCCTTGGCGATCGAGGGGAAGAGCGCTGTGGTGATGGCCAGGGCGATAATGGCAAAAGGGAGCTGAAAAATACGGTTGGCGTAAAAGAGGTACGATACCGAACCTGCGGCCAAGAAGGAAGCCAGACTCGTATCGATAAAAGAGGCAACCTGTGCGGTAGAATTACCCAGCAGTGAGGGAAAAAAGAGGGATGCAAATTTAGATTCTTCTTCTTTGACATCTTTTGTCTTACGGTATTTCCATCCGCCTACGAGAAGTTTTAAAAGCCCTTGATTACGAATCGAATAAAGATGCGTTACTACCTGCATAAATCCGCCGATGAGAATCGAAAAGCTCAAGGCATAAACGATGGTTCTGGGATCGCTGTGGCTAAAGAGGAGTAATGCAATAACCATCGCAATATTGAGCCAAACGGTTGAAAATGCGGTGGTGAAAAAATGCTCTTTGTGTTGCAGGAGGGTTCCCAGGAATGTGACGATGAAAATAAGATCTAAATACCAAAAATTAATTATCGTGAGAGGTGCTGTTTTGGCAATCAGATCAGGACTCCAGTCCCAGGCGAGCAGTTTGGTGGACAGTTGAGGAAACAAAGTGACAAGAAAGGATAAAATGACAATAAATGCCATAAATCGGATGAAAATAGCAACGGCAAAAACACTTTTTTGTTTTGAAGCGATGTACGAGGGCATAAAGCTTTGTGTGAAAGATCCTTCAGCAAAAATACGGCGAAAAAGGTTAGGAAATTTAAATGCCATGAGGAAAATATCACTCCACATGTTAGCACCCAGTACGGAGGTCATTAAAATGTCTCGTGCTAAACCGCTAACGCGTGAGATAAGGATGCCTAAAGAGTTAGAAAATATCGATTTAAACATAGATAAATAGGACCTATCGTTAAGTTTTACGTGAGTTTAACCGATATGTCATTAAAATAGCCAACTAATATGGTTTAAAAAAAGGGGGAAGGAGATGGCAGCTTTAGCACATGATACAGTTGGAAATCCAACAGTGATTCCCCCTTTGATGATTCGTACCGGCAACATTGCAAAAGAGCTGATGCAAGCGGCAAGCAATTGCAATGTCTCGGTTCATTCCCTTGATTTTAGAATCATAGAAGTACAAACCCTGAGCTTGTTGATTGGTGAGACGAAATCAGACTCTGATGAGTGGGCTGAACTCACCGAAGATGATATCGCTGCAATATCCAATGATCTTTATTTAAATCCTAAATTTGAGCTCAAGCAAACGTATGAGATCGAAATTTTTTCCATAGAACAGACCAGTAAGCTCGACCATATAGAGTTATCCATTGCCGGTAATGCGAGTTTATGCAAAATTTTCTTAACAGTCAAACCGGGGAGTGAACTCGTCTATTATCCTGCTTTCGAAGAAGATTTTTTTGAACTGATCAAAAAGAAAAAATTGCGGGCAAATTTAATGATCGGCATTTTTGATTCGATGATGCATGAGAATTTAGCAGAGTTCATTGCAAAAGTAAAAATGAACGGATCATACCGCGTTGAGGAGCAGGAACGTTTTGTGATAGCGCAAGGATTTGAGCCTGTACCTACCGTTAATGATCAATTGATCATACATTATAAGAATAATCAAAATGGTATGGATGAGCCTGAGCATATTGATTATGCAAAGCGCGGTTATATTGTCAGCGTAGTGGCCAATGCTTTACTCATTGAATATATTAAACCGCAAAAAGGGACGAATGGTCGTAATTGTAGAGGAGAATTTATTACACCAAAAGAACCGATTGTCAAAAATGAACCCACCTTTACGGTAGGCGAAAATATTTTACGAGATGAAAATGACGTACATATTGAATTTCGCGCTAAAGTAGGTGGGTATGTCACGTTTGAGGGCGGTATGTACGATATCAAAACTGAGATGGATGTGACTGAAATTAGTTTTCGCTCCACCGGCTCAATCGAGACACAGCTTGATTCCGATGTATCGATCAATGTTAAAGAAAAAGACCCGCTAAAAGACGCGATAGGCACAGGTATGGAAGTGACGGTCAATGTAATTCATATTGATGGAAATATAGGGCCAGATGCAAAAGTTACCGCACATAAAGCGGTCGTTGAAGGACAAGTACATAACAGTGCTACCATCACGGCGGATGACTTAACGATCAATGTCCATAAAGGCAAAGCATACGGCAAAGAAATCCATATTGCCCGGCTTGAACATGGGAGCGTAGAGGGTGATCATGTCAATATCGCTCAAGCAACGGGAGGAACGGTACATGCCAAAGAGATCGACGTAGAATTGCTAGGATCACATACGAAATTAACAGCGTCAAAACGTATCGAAATTCAAAAATTACAAGGTGGAGAAAATATTTTAACCATTGACCCACTACTTAATGAGTCACGAGAGTTTTTAGATGAGGAACAAAATCTTATGCGCGAAGTTAAAAAAGTGATTCATGAAGTAGAAAAAGAGCTTCATGGTTACGAAGCAAGCATGAAAGAGAATGCTGCCGCGTATGATGATATCAAGAAAAAATTGATCAATTATAAAAGTAATGGTATTAAAATTCCTATTGCGTATGTACAAAAGTACAAGCAATTTCAAGAGTTTAAACACAAACTCGAGTCTTTAAGAAAAGAATATCAAGATAGATTGGAGCATTATGCTTTTATCAGCGGACGGCACAGAGCGTTACAAGATAAAATTTTTGATGCACGTATTATCAATCACGACCGGTGGCATAATTACAATGAAATTATTTTTAAATTAATAGAGCCCCGTATCGATGTGACATTTATCCCAAGTGATAATAGTGAAGGTGGCATATTTGGATTGCATGTTGATGATGAGGGAAAATTTTCCATTAAGGTGATAGCAGGATGATTATCGGATTAGAGGGGAATGTTGTTTATAAAGAGCCTTCGTGCATTCATTTGGATGTTAATGGAGTGATATACGAAGTATTTATTTCCCTGCATACCTATGGGAGCTTGAATGCGCAACGAATCAGAGTCCATACGACTCATATTATTCGCGAAGACGCGCAGCAATTGTATGGATTTATTCAAAAAGGGGAAAAAACACTCTTTGAAGGGATGCTAAAAATCAATGGAATTGGTCCAAAAGCAGCTCTTGCAATATGCAGTACCTTTACGCCGGAGCAGTTTGCGGGTATTATTACGTCTAAAGATGTCAATGCATTGAAAAAAGTTCCCGGAATTGGACCTAAAAGTGCAGGGCGGATCATGGTAGAGTTGGCAGGCTTTGATGCCGTGCTGTTACAAGGTGATGCGGTCGTCAGCAGTGTCGCAACAGAGGCCTCCATGGCGCTTGAATCACTGGGTTTTAAACGAGAACAGATTGCCAAGGCATTGAGTGCATCGAGTGCAACAGATACTGCTTCTTTAGTGAAAGAAGCATTGAAACAATTACAAAAACTTTGAACTAAGGAAAACAGTGAAATTAGCAATTTTATTCGGCGGAGCCAGTTACGAACATGAGATCAGTATCGTTAGTGCGATTACCGTAAAAGGGAAACTTTCCAATTTTGATTTAAGCTTTATTTTTTGCGATCAGGATCATCGTTTTTATCTTATTGATGATGCCAATATGAAAGCGACCACGTTTTCACGCGCCAAACACCTAAAAATGCCACAATTGACATTAGTAAAAGGGGGCTTTGAACAACGGGGGCTATTTGGTTCTAAAATGCATATGCTTCCCATTCTTAATTTGATCCATGGCGGTGATGGTGAAGACGGTTCAATTGCGGCATTGTTTGATTTTTATGGAGTTTCGTTTATTGGACCGCGTAAAGAGGCATCGATGCTGAGTTTCGACAAGCACTATACCAAATGGTTTGCGCAGTCGATGGGTGTCCAAACGCTCCCGTATGAAGTAATTACGAGAAATAATAGCAAAACAATTGCTACGCCGTATCCGTTTATTATCAAGCCATCATGTCTTGGAAGCTCTATTGGAGTGAGTATTGTGCGCCAGGAGAGTGAGCTTGCTTATGCTTTGGATGTGGCGTTTGAATTTGACACTACCCTTTTGATTGAACCGTTTATTTCAGGCGTCAAAGAATACAATTTGGCAGGATACAGTTCTCGTGGTGAAATTACCTATTCCATCGTTGAAGAGCCGCAAAAAGTAGAATTTTTAGATTTTGAAAAAAAATACCTCGATTTTTCACGATCGGCAAAAGTGACAGAAGCAGTCGTTAGCGATACTCTGGTATCTCAACTGCGGGATGCGTTTAAAATCCTTTACACCCCATTGTTTGAGGGGGCGCTTATTCGATGTGATTTCTTTGAAATTGATGGTGTTGTGTATCTCAATGAGATTAACCCGATTCCGGGATCCATGGCTAACTACCTCTTCGAAGATTTCAGCGGCGCCATTAACGCGCTTTTGGGGTCATTACCCATAAAAAAAGAGATACGGATACAGTACGACTACATTCACTCTATTTCTCAAGCAAAAGGGAAATAAGAGTGGCAGTCAAAACGGTTCTCTATAAAAACGTCGCTTTTTCTATCAGTTATGAGATTCTAAACCCCCAGCAAACCTCCGATATTATTTTTTTACACGGCTGGGGATCTCACAAAAACCTCATGAAACAAGCATTTGGCAAAACACTTCTTGGCTTTCGCCATATTTACATTGATATGCCCGGATTTGGTGGCAGTAATTGCGATAGTGCGCTGCAAACTACTGATTATGCCAAAATAATGGAGCTCTTTTTGAGGCAAATCGATGCTCGAAAAAATGTTATTTTAGGACATTCATTTGGCGGAAAAGTAGCCACATTGCTAAATTCTGAACTTCTTGTATTGGTCGCATCGGCGGGAATTTTGGTACCAAAATCGTTAAAAATCCGCACGAAAATCGCCCTTTTCAAGATACTCAAATTTACAGGGCTTACTTCTTTGCGATCGCTCTTTATCGCACCTGATGCGCAAGGGATGTCTGAAGTGATGTATCAAACCTTTAAAAATGTCGTCAATGAAGATTTTACTGATCACTTCAAAGCGTTTAAAAACAAAGCTTTGCTGTGTTTTGGAAAAGTTGATACAGCTACCCCTTT
>JAQTOQ010000088.1 GCA_028713245.1 Sulfuricurvum sp.
GAGCCATATAGCATCCCATACACGCTTGGTTGCGAACAGGAACCGCAGTCGTGTTTTTCGCCCAGCGACGGATTTTTTGGTAAAAAGAGAGACCTTTTTGGTTCATTGCTGCAACCAAAATCTCTTTTTTTGCAAAAATAACCGTACGGTCTGCATCGATTTTTGCCAATTTGACATCAACATCCGCTTTAACGCCGGATAGTTTTCCTTCGATTTCGCTCTCTTTTGCAGAAAGCTCATCAATTTTTGCTTGCTTATGCGCAATCAATTTTTCCAAACGAGCAATCTCTTCATTGGCAAAATTTACTTGCTCTTTTGCAATTTCTTCTTCAAGCTGAAGGGATTTCATCTCACGTTCGGTTTTAATCTCAGCACTTTTCTTACTGTTCTCTTCCAATTTAGCGGAAAGTTCTGCAAGGTGAAGCTCATTTTTTTGCTTCTTAATTTGCTCATCTTTGATCTCTTGCGCAAGAAGGGCAACGTCATTAACAACTGAGCTTTTCATCGCTAAAAGTGCGTCATACTGCAGGTTTGCTTCTTCGATTTGCGGTTCGAACGCATCGATATCTTTGTCTATCAACGACAAGTCAATAAGCTGTTCTAAATGTTTGTTCATAAGTTTCCTTTTCGGAGGTCCCTCTACTCAATGATAGGTGAAGGGGTTTTTCGATGGTGAAATTATAACACTCAATCCTAATTTTTCCAAGTTTTGTGCCAAAACTTCCCCAAAATAACGTTCACTCTCATAATGTCCGATGTCCATCATCGATAATCCTAGCGCTTTTGCTTCCATTGCATCATGGTATTTAATGTCCCCTGTCAAAAAACAATCCGCTTCAATATTACGCATAAGTGACGCTCCAGAACCTGTCACCAATGCGCAGGTTTTGATGTATCCGTGGCATTGCACTGTATGTATGTGTTTCAAACCCAACGCTATTTTGGTTTTTTCAGCGAACAATGCAAAAGGTTCATCCACCCCCAAATACGCCACAAATCCCTCTTTTGCAATAATCTCATATCCCAATACTTTGGTTGCGACGTATTCGTTGAGGTGGGTTTGATCAAAATTGGTATGCATGGCAATGTTCGTGATATTTTTACGTATCATCGGAGCGATCAGTTTCGCGGGGTACTGATTGAATTTAAGCTGTTTAAGCCCTCCAAAAATAATGGGATGATGCGTGATAAGCAATGCATTGTCCGGCATGGATTCTATCAACCCTTCATCCATATCAATAGAAACAATAACCGTCGTAATCTCTTGAGTAAAATCACCAATCAACAGCCCTGAATTGTCCCAACTTTCTTGAAGCGCAAAAGGGGAAAGAACATCCAAAAAGGTATAAATTTCGCGTACAGTCATTTCTCATAACTCCTTTTTTTGCGCTTCAGTCGAACATGTATCGCTTGTGAGCCCGAAAGCGGATCAGAATATTTAAATTCAAATTCTCCCAATCCCTCAATCAAATCCACTAATTTTTTATACCCGTAGCTGCGCGGATCAAATTCTGGCAATTTGTTGATCAAATTTTGTCCTATTGCTCCCATGTACGACCATCCTGCTTCATTCGTCGTATCTTCAACGGCATTTCTAACCAACGCCAAAAGGGCTTTTTCATCGTGTTTGATTTTAGCCGTAGGGGTTACTGCAGTGTGAGTGCGACGCAAGTTTTCGGTGTAAATAAATTTATCGCACGCGCCAATAAAGGATTTGGGTGTTTTTTGTTCTCCGAAGCCGTAAACTTTTACCCCGGATTCACGTATACGGCTGGCCAGACGGGTGAAGTCGCTGTCACTGGACACAATACAAAAACCGTCAAAATTTTTCGTATACAACAAATCCATCGCATCGATAATCATGGCGCTGTCGGTTGCATTTTTTCCTGTGGTGTAGGCAAACTGCTGCATAGGATGCAATCCGTGTGTTAGTAGCTCGTGCTTCCACCCTTTGAGTTTAGTGTCGGTCCAGTCACCATAAATGCGTTTGACACTCGCGATACCGTGAGATGCAATTTCATCGAGCAACCCCGCAATAATAGAAGGTTGCGAGTTATCGGCATCGATTAATACGGCCAGTCGAGCTTGATTTTGGTTCATTGCGCTTTCCTTAGGGTTTCTAACGCTTCGCGCGCTTCGTTCATCTCACTGTCCAATTCTATGGCACGTAAATACATTGCTTCCGCTTGCTCTTTCTCTCCTAAATCGACTAAAAGATTGGCATAGTTATAATATGTCACGGCATAGGTATCATCAATACTAAGGGCTTTATCGTAATGCTCTTTTGCCAACATCAGAGAACCTTTTGTACGATGCAACGAGGCGAGGGCATTGTGCACCAAGTCATCGTTTTCATCCATACTCAAGGAACGATTGTAGAGATCAATCGCCAATTGAATGTCCCCACGTTTTCCATGTATAAATGCCAGCTTATTTAAAATTTCAAGATTCTGAGGTGCAAGGAGATAGGCTTGTCCTAATTTTTCCTGTGCTGTTTTAAAATCTTCCATCCCATAGGCTTCATCAGCTTCCTCTACAAGGCTATTGACGTCAATCGTTCGCGTCAATCGCTCATCGTTATTTGGCAATGGTTCTTCCAGAGATTGTACGTGACGAAAAATTTGATACGCAAAATACAGTGTCGCAGTAAACATAATAATGGCAAAAACGCTCATAAAACCCCCTTTTGTAACCCAAAGTATAATATAATCACACAAACATAACAATAATGGTGTCCCAAAATGGTCAATAATCTCAAAGATCCTGCTCTTTATATCAACCGCGAGCTGTCATGGCTCCAATTTAACTCTCGTGTTCTTAAGCAAGCAGAAGAAGAATCTCTGCCTCTTTTTGAGCGCTTAAAATTTCTTGCTATTTATGGAACCAATCTTGATGAATTTTATATGATCCGTATTGCAGGTTTGAAAAAACTCTTTAGCGCCGGGGTTAATGTCTCGGGAGCCGATCGTCTTACTCCGCTGCATCAGCTTCGTGAAATACGCCAATATTTACACAACGAACAGCAAGCTGTCGAGCATTGTCTCCAAGGGATTATGACAAAGCTTGAAAAAGAGGGGATTTTCTTTAAATCGTACAAAGAGGTCACGCAGGCACAACGCCAGATTCTTAACCGCTATTTTTATGAAAATATCTATCCCGTTATCGTCCCCATTGCCGTTGATACTACGCACCCGTTTCCCCATTTGAACAATCTAAGCTTTGGTCTTATCATCAAACTTCGAGACAAGGATGACGATACTGTTGAACGCTATGGAATTGTACGGATTCCTCGTGTTCTACCGCGTTTTGTTGATATTAGCAATCGCATTTATGTCCCAATCGGGAGTGTTGTTGCCGAGCATATCCACGATCTATTCCCTGGTTATGAGCTGATTAAATTCTCAGCATTTCGTATCACACGAAACGCAGATATCGCCATAGAAGAAGAAGAAGCCGATGATTTTATGGAAATGCTCGAAGAGGGGCTAAAGCTTCGTCAAAAAGGCGAAATTGTTCGGCTCGAACTTAGTAACCATGCCGATGATGACCTGCTTAACTTCTTCAACCGACATGCTAATGTTTTTAAAGACGATATTTATCGCTTTCAAACATATCTTAATTTGGGAGCTCTATGGCAAGTTGTTGGGAATAAGGATTTTGCCCATTTGACAAGTCCTAGTTTCAAGCCACGGAATCTTCCTCCCCTTAATTCGGAAGATAGTCTATACAGTATCCTTGACAAGCAAGATCTCGTACTATTTCATCCTTTTGAAAGTTTTGAACCAGTGGTTCGCCTCATCCAAACGGCGGCAAAAGATCCCGATGTTGTTTCTATTCGCATGACTCTCTATCGTGCCGGTTCAAAATCGCTTATTGTTCAATCACTGATCGCTGCTGCAGAAGCAGGCAAACAAGTCACCGTTATGGTAGAACTTAAAGCGCGTTTTGATGAAGAAAATAACCTCATCTGGGCAAAAGCACTCGAAAGGGCAGGAGCACATGTCATTTATGGAATTACCGGATTCAAAGTCCATGCAAAAGCAGCTCTCATCACGCGCCGTGTCGATGGAAAGCTCAAACAATACGCCCACTTGGGAACAGGAAACTATAACCCCTCAACGGCAACCATTTACACGGACATCAGCTATATGACCTCTAATGATGCCATTACCCACGATATGACCCGCTTTTTTCACTTTCTCACCGGGTTTAGTAAAAAAGGGAAACTCAATGAACTCTATATGGCTCCGACACAAATAAAACCAAAAGTTCTCTCCCTCATCCAAAATGAAACACGCATGGGAGAGCAGGGTGTTATCATTGCAAAAATGAATTCACTTGTTGACGAAGATATTATCAAAGCACTTTACAAAGCCTCCATTGCCGGAGTTAAGATTCAACTCATTATCCGTGGGATTTGTTGTCTTCGTCCTGGGGTCCCTGGAATCAGCGATAATATCCGTGTTATCTCGATCATTGGGAAATACCTTGAACATGCTCGTATTTTTTATTTTAAACACTCGAAGCCGCAGACCTATATCAGCAGTGCCGATTGGATGCCGCGTAATCTCGTACGCCGGATTGAACTGCTTACTCCGATTGATGGAGAAGAAATTTCCGCGAAATTGATTCAAATCTTGCAACTGCAAGTATCGGATAATGTCCTAGCATATGAGCTTCAAAATGATGGTACATACGTACAAGTGAAGCACGAAACCAGCAGTGTTATCAACAGCCATCAAATCGTGGAAACCCATACCACTAAAGTCTATAATTCAACAAAGAAACAAGCTCCAAATTATGCTCAACAACTCACCGCACGCCTCTTCAAAGAGAGCTAAGAAGGATACTTTATGATCAGCAACTACTTACACTATATACCGCAGATGCGAGACCGCGTTTGGATTGCTCCGTCTGCGGATGTTATCGGACGCGTTACGATGGGTGAAGACGTAAGCATCTGGTTTGGCTGTGTGGTGCGCGGCGACGTCCACTTCATCACCATTGGAGATCGTACCAATATCCAGGATTTGAGCATGATACACATTACCCATCACAAGCTTGACGATATGAGCGACGGATACCCAACGGTTATCGGAAACGATGTTACCGTAGGACATCGCGTTATGCTGCATGGCTGTACTATCGAAGATGCGTGTTTAATCGGCATGAGCGCTACCATCCTTGATGGTGCCGTTATTGGTAAAGAATCGATAGTAGGGGCAGGCGCATTGGTCACAAAGAACAAAGTTTCCCCCCCACGTTCCCTCATCATGGGAAGTACTGCAAAAGTCGTACGTGAACTCACCGATGAAGAAGTGGCAGAACTGTATGCCTCTGCAAAACGATACGTAGCCTTCAAAGAAAATTATCGCGCACCTAATGTCTGATTTTAATCTTGTCGTTGTTGCTGATATTTTGGGAATTATTGCTTTTGCCTTAAGCGGATTTCTCATCGGTGTTCGTCACAAGCTCGATCTTCTAGGGATTATTATCGCGGCTTCCATCACTGCATTAGGTGGCGGTGTGGTTCGGGATGCGATTCTCAACCGTACTCCATTTGCCTTCACCGAGTACTATCCTGCCATCACCGTAATCTCCACGATTGCTGTAGCGTTTGTTTTTCGTCTCTATCGTAGTGAAAAACTGGAAAGGAAAAGACTCTTTGTCATCAGCGATACGATCGGATTGGTTGCCTTTAGCATCACGGGAGCGTTGCTGGCTATGGATGCCGATTTTAATTTTTTCGGTGTCATTATTCTGAGCTTCTTAACAGCAGTCGGCGGAGGGGTTATACGTGACACTATGATCAATCAAGTCCCATCGGTACTCATCAGTGATTTCTATGGCTCCATCGCCCTCATTGTTGCGATATTGTTGCTTGTCAGCAATAAACTATGGGGAGTCGATACGCTCCAAGTTGCCCTCATCGCTACTTTTGCCATTATCTTACGCCTACTGGCCTATTACAAACAATGGCATTTGCCAAAACTCTCACCGGATAACTAATGAAAAACTTTTGGAAAATAACTCTTATTCTTTTACTTTTAGGGGCAGTGGATGTTGCTCGCTATTTTGTCTATCCTGATATTAATGTCCTCAAAGAGATGCGCCCTACCCCAACGGCTTTTATGCAATACCGAGAAAACGAATGGGCAGATAAAAACCGTGATATCCAGATCGCTCATAAATGGGTGACCATACGCAATATCTCCCCCAACATTATTAAAGCCGTGCTGATTGGCGAAGATGACGGTTTTTGGAAGCATGACGGTTTTGATATCAAAGGGATGGAAAATGCTATTGAGCGCAGCATCAAAAAAGGGACTCTCGCGGGTGGCAGTACCATCAGCCAACAGCTCTCCAAAAATTTGTATCTCTCTCCCAGTAAAAATCCCGTTCGTAAGATCAAAGAAGCCATCATTACCTGGAGAATTGAAAAAACACTCACCAAACGCCGGATTTTAGAAATATATCTTAATGTTGCCGAATGGGGTGATGGAATTTTCGGTATAGAAGCGGCTTCACGTCATTACTATCATAAAAGTGCCAAAAATCTAACCGCGCAGGAAGCCTCATGCCTTGCAGCTGTATTGCCAAATCCAATCAGATATAATCCGATAGGAAGTCAAAAATACGTCAAAAATCGTTCCCGTATTATCTATAAAATTATGCAGCGCAGAGGGGTTATTCAATCAATCTATAAAGAGGTGATGACCATATCAAAAGAAGATGCAGCTCAGTCATCCGAGACTAACACCTCTTTTGATTCACTCTTTAACATACCTGCCGATAATCTTCCTGTAGAGAAGGGGGCTCTTCCTTCAGAACAAAGCGAACAAATACCTAGCGAATCCTCTAATCCAGAGACTAACGCTTCATAAGCTACACGCTTTATACTCGTATGCGATTGAGAACACTCCATGCAATCAATGACAAAAATCCGATAAGGTATGAGGGAGAATACGAATCATGGCTTAACTCTACCAAAGAGGTCATCAGCGCCGGAGTAATACCGCCTACAATTCCTGCGGCACTTCCTAAAATAAGCGCCGTAAATGAAGCACGAAATCCATGGTTGTCTATTCCCTCAACCGTAGCTGCGAAAATGGGTGCTTGATACGCGCACAGCAAGATAACCATTCCCGAGGTAGCAACAAAGGCTCCCAAAAATCCTTCATGCATCATAACGTACAAAAGTGGAAATATGGCCACCGACGTTGATAATGCAGCCATTTTCATAACACGTATTGATCCTATCTTATCTGCGAGCATTGCCATAAGGGGAATAAAAATCACCCCCATAACAATTGAAAACGTATTAATCTGCCCTGATTGGACTTTGCTCAATCCCGCACTGCCTTGTAACCAAACAGGCAAATAAATGAATAGGGTGTAGTAAAACATCCAGATTACTGAAGCGACTACGAGAAATTGCGCAAATGCTTTGCGATGATGCCGGAAGATCGCTACA
>JAQTOQ010000089.1 GCA_028713245.1 Sulfuricurvum sp.
TCGAGATTGAAACGCTCATAAATTTCTGCCAACGGTCGGCGAAGTTTCGGGTCAACGATAATGATGATGGGTGATACCCCTTTTTGTAGAAGTTCGCTGGCTTTGGTGCTCGTAGCTTGGATCAGAGCATTGATTTCTCCGACATTGAGCATGAGCTGTTTAATTCCGTCGTGTTCTTGGGATTTTTCAAGCAACCGCTGTTCGCTCATAGCGTCAAAAGTCAATAGTTTGATAACACCATCCGCTCCCGTGTAGGTTTGTGTAATGATACGCGCGAGCTTGGCACGTACGTGTTCAGTAATAACGTCCACACTTTTAGTGTATTCGGCCACATCAGCTATTGTTTCTAGGATAGTAATCATGTCTTTTAGCGGAACGCGCTCGTGTAATAGGGCTTTAAAAACACGTTGAATGAGACCGATATTTGCCACTTTGAGCAAGTCGTCAATCACCACCGGATAGTCATTTCTGATCTTATCGATGAGGATTTGCGTTTCTTGACGGGTAAGCAGTTCTTCGGCGTGTTTCTTGATAAGCTCACTCATATGCGTTGAGATAACGGTTGCTGGGTCTACCACGGTGTAACCATTGATAATAGCATCTTCCTTCATCTCGGGAGCGATCCAAAACGCATCGAGCCCAAATGCTGGTTCTTTAGTTGCTTCTCCACCTTCAATTTCTCCGATGGCCATTCCGCTGTCCATGGCAAGATAACGATCCGGTTGGATGATGCCATCACCAATGGAAACTCCTTTGAGTAAAATAGAGTATTGATTTGGCTTGAGATGCAGATTGTCACGGATACGCACTTGCGGCATCAAAAATCCAAAATCAGAGGCGATTTTACGGCGCATAGAACGGATACGTTCGAGCAAATCTCCCCCTTGTGTTCCATCAGCGAGACGGATGAGCTGGTAGCCCAAGGTGAGTTCGAGCATTTCGATTTTGAGGATATCTTCAAGAGCCGCTTCTTCTTCCTTCGCGATCTCTTCGCTTGATTTTTTACGCGTAGTAGTAGACGCAGCTGTACCAGGAACAGTACCCTCGTCGCTTGAAGCAGCGGCGCTTCCTGATTCCCCAATAGAGGGAACTTTTGTGAGGACAAAGTCCCCGATTTCAAATTTATAAAGGGCGTAGCCAAGCCCTAAAAATACCAAACCAACAAATCCCATAGAGAGGGTTGGAAGTCCAGGCACCGCGGCAAACATCATCATGATAACCCCCACGATAATCATAACCTTTGCATTTCCCATGAGCTGTTTGATACTGCCCTCGGCAAAGTTGCCCTCATCGTTGGAAGCGCGGGTGATCATGATACCCGTAGCCGTGGAGATGATTAGAGCTGGAATTTGGGAAACGAGACCATCACCGATCGTTAGAATAGTGTAGGTTTGCGCGCTTGCGGATACATCAAGATTAAATTGAAAAATACCAATTAAAAAACCGCCGATGATATTGATCGTGGTGATAATGATACCGGCAATCGCATCCCCTTTGATAAACTTGCCCGACCCGTCCATCGCTCCATAAAAATTGGCATCTTGCAAAATTTCGGCACGGCGGCGTTTGGCTTCTGTTTCTTCAATAAGTCCGCTGTTTAAATCCGCATCAATCGCCATTTGTTTACCCGGCATCGCGTCGAGGGTGAAGCGTGCTGCGACTTCTGCAACGCGGTTAGAACCCTTGGTAATAACCATAAAGTTGATCAAAACAATGATACTAAAAATAATGACCCCGATGACAAGATTGCCTTCGGCAACGAACTTTCCAAAACTCGTAACGATGTCACTTACAGCTTCTGGGCCCTCATGCCCATGACTTAGAATCATCCTCGTTGTCGCAATGTTCAAAGAGAGACGGAACAGGGTGATAATTAGCAGGAGTGTCGGAAACGTGGTTAGATCAGTAGGGCGCGGTATATAAAGAGAAATTAATAAAATAAGAATAGAAACCGCAATAACAATTGCGAGGAACATATCGAGCATTGTGCTTGGGAGAGGGACGATGATAATCGCCAAAATCGCCATAACAAAAACAACCATACTGAGATCGCGTGATGCGAATATTGCGGAGAGGATAGTGCTGACGTTAGGGGCGTTTCGTTTTGCTTTTGCCAAGCATTACTCTTCTAAGATAGCTTCGAGAGTGAGTAGACCTAAAAAGTCGTCCACTTTCCCTTGTAAACGGTTTAAAAAAGGCCATAAACTACAGGTGGTTGCTTGATCTGATGGGCAGCTCTCTTTTGATGGGGCACAGTTAAATACGGCTGGCATTTTTCCCTCAGCAGCTTCCATAACATCAAGCATGGTTATCTCACTGGTTTTACGAGCCAGTTCAAATCCGCCGTTAACCCCTTTGAAAGACTTCAGAATCCCTTTTCTGGCTAAAGATTGGAGAATTTTTGCCAAAAAGCTTTTAGAAATATCGAGTTCACGAGAGAGCGTGTCTGCATCCAACGGCTTTTGTTCTTTAGCCAAGGCGATCAGTGACAATAAAGCATATTCGCTGGCTTTTGTCATCAACATCGCTTGAACCCCTTGTGCTTTTTTTATGAAGGCTATTATAGCTAAAAACTATTAGAGCTTACTTTGTGAAGTTTTTACAGCAAATAGAGAGTTTTTTGGCTATAATTCCGGACTGCTTTGAGAAAATTATTTTTCAAGTAAATTTACTACCCATCAGGAGGCTATTATGGCTTTAGATACGGCTAAAAAAACAGAAATTATCAAAGAATTTCAACGAACAGAAGGTGATACCGGTTCAAGTGAAGTGCAAATTGCATTGCTTTCAAAGCGTATCGGTGATCTTACCGAGCACCTTAAAGTTTTCAAAAAAGATCACTCTTCACGCTTAGGTCTTTTGAAATTGGTTGGACAACGTCGTCGTTTGATGCGTTACTTGAAGCGTACAAACCGTCCAAGCTACATCAAGTTAATTACTGAGCTTAACATCCGCGACAATATTTAACTCTCTCTTTTTTCCCCGATAATCGGGGAGTTTCTTCTTCGTTTTGGTAAATAATTCTTTTTAAAGTACAATAAGGCATAATAATCATAAACATATGGAGAATTTATTATGAAAATTGCTGTGCCTGTTATAGATGAAACATTGAAAATGGCAGGAAATGCTGGGCATGCCCCTTATTTTGCGGTTTTTAGCCTGCAAGGCGGGATGTTTAGAACGTTTGTATTCGAGGAAATACGTGCCAATCCTAAAGTAGCGGGTGAAGTAGCTCATCATGATCACGATGAGGGGCATACGTGCGATCATGATGAAAATGATATGGAACATCTCAAAGCACATGGCACGATGGCGGATACCATCCATGATTGTGATTATCTTGTCGTGAAGATGGCGTGTAAAAATACTGCAAAAAGTATGAATAACCTAGGGATAAAACTCAAAAAATACAATGGAGCCGAAATGCAGGCAGCCAAAATCTTAACAGAACTGATGGCGCAGTTTTAACCTATACGTGATTTATATTTTATCTTTTTCAATCTCTACTCCGCCGCACTCAAGAGTATTGACCAAATCAGTAGTGTCAAGTTTGTCGAAATTGGCGAGCATGATTTTTCGAAGATACTCTTTTTCCGCTTGTTCCGCCCGCATTAAGCTACCTGCAAAGATCCCTTTTCTGTCTAAGACCAAAGAGGTGATGTCGTTGTCCATCTGGATGTGATTCATCAGTTCTTTTATATTGGTTTCGAAAATGGAGCCAAGGAGTGAAAACATTCCTGCTAGATAGGCTTTATCTTTATTTTTTGGTAATGCATCGGCTTCCATACTTTCGGCTCTTTTAATCGCTAAATCAAGCAGGGTTTTAGATGCAAGGTTTTTTGAAAGTTCCGAATACAGATAGACCATAAGCCACCGCAGCAGTTTTTGTCTCCCCATTAGGTTGATCACTTGCGTCAAAGATTCGACTTTGGTATTGAGTTTTTCTGAAGTATTGAAAAACTGTATCAGTTTAAACGATAAATCGGCCTGTTGTTTCAAAAACAGCTCAAGTTACTCATTGACGCTATTGTCATCTTTGATGATTTTTATGAGCTGTAGAATGACAAATTGAGCAGCTTCTTTGGGTCCAACGATCTCGATTTCTCGAGGTCGGTCAAGATAGTACCCTTGAAATAAGCTAAACCCTTGTTCTTGACACTTTTTATAATCCTCTTTCGTCTCGATATTTTGAGCTAACAGTTGAACACGCGTCCCTTCAAACTTTTTCATCACTTTTGTCAGATTTTCAGGTTGAGAAAGGGCAACATCCATTTTTATAATGTCGATAAAATTAAACAGTCGTATAAATTTATTAATCATATCGGCACTGGAGTCAAAACGCTCCAATGAGAGCATAAATCCTCTTTTTTTGTACTGGATAATCTTATTGATGATGTCATCATTGAGTTTGATATTTTCATGGATATTGAGGACAAATCGATCTTTATCTAAAACATCCAAAATTCCCTTGGTGAGGACAAGCTCATCAATATTAACAAACCCAAGACTGCGTTTTCCAAGCAGCTTGTCGAGTTCGGGGCTGGTTATGGAACTCATGATAAGCTGGGCTGTTCCTTTGACGTTGTCTGAAAGACCAGTGTACCTGTCTGAGCTGTCTTTAAAAAGGAGCTCATAGGCGAAAATTTCGTTTTTTCTATTAAAAATTTTTTGTATTGAAAGGCGTATAATATTCATCTTTTATCCTTCGTAGAGTAAATTATGGCATAAATTATTATGATATTGTTTTCGTACAGTTAATTAGCGTTTGAGGCTAAGCTTACACCCCAAAAATCTTCTTTGCCCGTTCCAAATCTTCAACGGTGTCAATCCCGAATCCGCTGCTGGCCACTTTGACCATTGATATTTTTTTGCCATGATAGAGTGCGCGAAGCTGTTCGAGCTTTTCGATGTCTTCAAGCGGTGCTTCACCGAGGGCACAGAAATCGTGGAGAGATTTTTTTGTAAATCCGTAAATCCCGATGTGCCCAAAATAGGAGGCTTCTCCGCTACGGTTAAACGGGATAGGACTGCGTGAGAAATAGATGGCATTATGGGCATCATCGGTGATGACTTTGACCATATTTGGATCATTGGCAGACTCAGTGTTGATTGCATTGTAACAGCTCGCCATGATGAAAGGGTTATTTTGAGCCTTTAAAGCATTGAGGCGTTCTATGAGTTGCGATAGAACTTCCGTTTCGATAAACGGTTCGTCAGCTTGTACATTGATGATGAGTTCATCGTCAGGAATATCGAGGAGCTGAGCACACTCGTTGATGCGGTCAGTACCGCTTTTGTGGGTCGTGGAAGTGAGGCGTGCTTCAATACCGTATTGGGTACAAATATTCAAAATAATTTCATCGTCACATGCGACAACAACACGGTCAATGGCTTCAACTCGCTTGGCGGTACGGATCACCATCGGCAAACCGCCGATATCGGCGAGCACTTTTTGTGGAAAACGAGTAGAAGCTAGACGGGCAGGGATAATAATCATGATTTGACCTACTTGAAGATATAATTGCCTAAATCATAACGCAAAGAGTCGTAAATGCTCCTTTATCAACCTGATGGCGGCTACTGCTATAACAGCGATTCGATATTGCTGTACGGATTTATCACACACTTCAATCCCAAAGGACGCCTTCTCGATGTGGGCTCTGGATGCGGTATCGTTGGATTGCTCGTTGGTCGCGATTGTGATGTCCAGCTAGAAGCAGTTGAAAAGCAGAGTGTTTATGCCGAATTTTCGAGACGCAATGCTCAGATTAACCATATAGATTATGTGTTACATGAGTGTGATTTTTTGGAGTATGAGGATACAAGCGGATTTGATTGGATTGTTTCGAATCCCCCTTTTTATCATGAAGGCTCTGCACGTTCAGAAAATGCGATGATCCATCAAGCACGTTACAATGTCCACCTGCCGATTGATCTCTATGCCAAAAAAATAGCGAAGCTTTTAAGACCTCAAGGTTCTGCCGTCATCTGTTATGATGCGCGACAATTTGCGAAACTGTGCAGTGCATTTGAAGCTGTCAAATTAAGAGTCGTTGATGTACAATTCGTCCATTCTAAAAGTGACCGTCTCAGCACGTTGGTGATGTTTCGGGTAAAGAAAAACAGCAAGTCGGCAATGAATGTATGGCCTGGGCTCATTACATTCGAAAACGATTCCTATACTCCCGCGGTACAGGCGGTTTATGACAAAGCAAAGGCGCACAGTATCAAATGTCCGATTATATGACACAAGAAGATTTTAGCTACGCGTTTGATTCGAGTGCCTGTGCCGCGTGCGGCGGTAATTGCTGTACGGGTGAGAGCGGTTATATCTTTGTATCCGTAACGGAAATCGCCGGTATTGCCAAATTACTGGAGATGGAGGAGGGTGAGTTTCGCCGTACCTATCTGCGTAAAGAGGGATTTCGGTTTTCGCTCAAAGAAAAAATAGTAAACGGTTCACATGACTGCGTCTTTTTTGATCGCAAGGTCAATGGGTGCAGTATCTACCAAGCTCGACCGCTTCAGTGTCGAACATTTCCTTTTTGGGATTATTTTCGCCACCGAGTCGATGAACTAAAGCAGGAATGCCCGGGAATAATTGGATGAATAAATATTTATTGATTTTAGCAGTGTTTACACTGATGGCGCACGGGGCTGTTCGGGCTAAATTGCCGATTGAAATAACCGATGAGACCTATATCTTGGCAGCAATGGATGCACAAGTCCGTCAAAAGCATGATTTGGCTTCACAGTACTTCAAGCAGTTGTATGAGAAAACGGGACAAAAAGAGTACCTGTACGATTCGTTGCGTATGTACGAGTCTGAAAAAGGGAGTGCTCAATTTACACGAGTGACGCAAGAAGCATTGGACAAAAATCCTAACGATAAAACGTTGTTGCGTTTTCATATTATTGCACTGCTCAAAGAGGGTAAATATTCAGAATCTGCCAATAAATCACGCGTTTTGTCCCAGGGGACGAAAGAGGCATCGGATTATCTATTGAGTGCCGAAGCCCTTATCAAGCTAGGTAATTACCAAAGCGGCTACAGTGAATTAAAAAAAGCATATGACATCACCTATGATGAAGAAACTGCGGAACGAATCGCACTCCTAATGTATACGCAATTAGGTCAAAAAGAAGAAGCGATCAAATTTTTAAAAGAACATATTGGGGTACATGGTAATTCGAAGCTTTTGGGAAAAAGGCTGGGCAGTTTGTATGCAGACAGCGGTGCCTTGGAGGATGCCGTTGGAATGTATGAAGCAACGTATGAGCTCTCTAGCGATCCATCGATAGCGCAAGAGGCGGCTAGAATCTATGGATATCGACAAGAGTTTCAGAAACTAACTGTTTTGCTTGAAAAATCAGGAGTGAATGATCCGCTGCTCTTGGAGCTTTACGTTCGGAATAAACAATTTTCCAGAGCATCGCAGCTAGCG
>JAQTOQ010000090.1 GCA_028713245.1 Sulfuricurvum sp.
CCCCTCAGTAATCAGTTTGTAAAATGCTATTGCATCAGCACCTTTCGTCCCGTCCCACCAACGCCAATCTTGTCTTTGTCCTGCTTGGGCGTCATACCAGCCCGCATCACGATCTGAAACGTCCCCGACCATGAAATCAGCATCTGTCGTCATCACTTTCAAAAAATCTACACACCCCTGAGGATTGCTTTGGAAATCGAAGCAAGAGGCATGCATACCTACACCGAGATTTGGAGCATATTTTTTTGCCATAGTGATCATACAATGAGCAAGCCCGACAGCGCTGTCCTCTTCGTTTTTACAATCGGTTGGATTAGCCGCCTTCACTTTTGCGGGAACGAGATGCGGATTTCCCCCTTGAAGCGATTTCACATAGCCCCAAAAATCGGGCTCAATATCGACCATAGCACGCGAATTCCCGATTTTTTGTAGGAAAAATCGGTAATCGTTCATGTAGAGCGTAAGCAAGTCTAATCTATCAATAGCCTCTACCTCACCCGGTCCGTCGCCATGACCTGCCATATCCCCCAAATCACGTAACGAGTACCATGTCCAAAAAAACATCTGCGGGCGTGAAGTTCCCTGCCAAGTCGCTTGAGCAACATGCTCTTGCCACCATGTTACGTAATATCCCGGCGCGGTAGTCGTCCCTGGCCAGCATCCCCACCAACCACTATCAACCGCCGCTTGCGAGCAACGTTCATCCGTATAGTAGCTTGACGAAGCCGCCGGCTTGCTATGCACATAGGCATAACGAACGTCGAACGGTGCGGCAGCGGCTGTCGTATCGTTAAAAGATCCACCGATCAGTATCTTGTCACTCCCCATAAAACTGACAGGTGTAACGTTGCTATCCGTAGAATTTGTATCATTATGGTTTGTTGTGTTGGAATCACTAACAGTCGTCGTATTTGTATCACTGGTGGATGTTGAGCTTCCTCCACCGCCGCCACCGCAACCTGTGGCCACTATCATGGCTGTTGCCAAAGCTGCCGTTTTTATTACGAGACTATTTTTCATTCCATAACACCTTTTAAAGTTTGTAATTAACATAAATAAATAAAGTTATAATCTTACTAACAAAAACTTATATTAAATTTATAAAATTGTTAAATTATGTATCATTACACTATTAAAAGTGAGCTAATAGCGGCTATCTCATTCTCTTCAAGCTCAAACGTAAATATTGCTAAATCCTCGTCGATATGGTGTTTTGAGGTAGAACCGATCAGTGGGACTATACCACTGTGACAAAGATAGCGATAAAAAATCTGCGCTTCGGTTTTAATGTATTTTCGTCCCAACGCGAAGAGTGTTTGGCTTCCTAGGATATGAGGATTTGCGGTCAGCGACCAAAAGCTCTGATAGGTGATATCCATATCATCGCACCATGAGCGTATTTCAATGTCATACCCATTCTCGGCGTAAAAACGATTTTGCAGTACAGCAGGTTTGATTTCAGCATTACTATAAAGCCGTTTGTGCATATCCAAATCATAACAGTTGCTGATCCCGATACGGCGTGCTCCTCCGCTGCGATAAACATCTTCCATAGCTCCCCACACTTTTTGGAGATTTGCATACGGAAACAGCGGAGAATGAAGTACAAACGAATCAATATAATCCGTCCGCAAATTTTGCTTTGATGCTTCAAATGACTGGGCAACCTGCATCTCCAACGGGGCAGCAGGATCATACGGGATACGAGCGGGGTCCTGACCGCTTAGGGGAGTAAATTTGGTCTGGACAAACAGCTCTTTGCGTGCTATTCCACGACCCGCTAATCGCTCCAGTGCTTCACCTACCCCTGCTTCATGATAGTGTTTCGGCTGACATGCCGTATCGATTCCTCTAAATCCGCTCATAATCGCCATCTCGACCAGATTCGCCGTCTCCTCTTTTTTCCATGCCGTTCCATACATAAGAGGGGGCATTTGGGTGTCTTGCATCGTATTATCCTTCTATACTATCTCAATCGCATGATTATAGCCAATCGAAAAACTTCATTATTCCAGCTTACTTTTCATTAGGGTTTTATGGATACACTACCGCTTTATTTTATCGCAGGATTTACTATGACTCAAATTTTTCTGTTGTTCTTTGTCATCACTATTTTCTATTGGGTATACAGAGGATACTCCCGTAGCCAAATTGTGTATTCAAAAAAACAGTTTCAAGACTTCGTACTCACCAAAGAACATCTCGCTAAAAGCGAACTGGGACTTTTTGTCGCGCTTGTCGCGAAAGTTGCCAAAGCTGACGGACGGGTTGATGAACTCGAAGCGGAGTTGGTTGGAAATATGTTCAATGACATCAGTGCCCTCTTCCCTGACCCGGAGACAACCAAAAACTTTCTGAAACAGATTTTTGATATCGAAAAACAAGTACCCGATAATCTGGTACTAGTTGCACAAGCGCTCTATCGTGTCCTTCAGCATGACGCTCATAAACGCCAAAAAATGATGGAGTTTCTAGTCCATCTCTCCTATGTTGATGGTGTTTTAAGCAGCTCGGAAGAGGCAATGCTCCATACCATCGCCATCCATTTGCACTTTAGTGCGGATATGCTCTCAGCTATGCTTCAACAATTCGGCTCTTTCCATCGTAACAGCGTCAAAGAGAGTTCAATCTCTCAAGCATACACTCTACTGGGAATTACAACTGATGCAACAAACGATGAAGTAAAAAAAGCATATCGTGCTTTGGTACGTGAATATCATCCTGATATCATAAAATCGCAAGGAGCATCGGATGAATATCTCAAAGAGGCTACTGAAAAAGTGCAAGAGATCAATGCCGCGTATGAGATGATTAAAAAAACACGAGGAATTTAAGAACGGGCATTAGAATGCTATAATATCTTTAGCTAATGAGGGGGGATGACATGGATACATTTACACTTTTATTCGGTGTCCTTTGTGTGATGTTTATCGTTGTCAAAATCGTTTATCACCGATCAAAAGAAGACAAAGATCCTGATGAATGCGATGATCAAACCTTCCCACACTTATAAAAAAACATGGAATTTATGATGACCAAAAAAGAAATAATCAACATTGTTTACTGGGTAGGCTTTATCGCTGTTGCCCTCTATTTCGCCTACTCCAAAGGGTGGATATTCACCAATTTCGAATCCATCTCTCCCAAAGAAGCGAATGCCCTTTTACAAAAAGATGAGAATGTCTTTTTGTTGGATGTCCGGACACCGGAAGAGTTTGCACAAGAGCACATCGAAGGTTCAACACTCATACCTGTTCAAGTGTTGAGTGAAAAACTCTCAGAGCTTCAAGAGGTCAAAGACAAAAAAATTATCGTTTATTGCCACAGCGGAAATCGCAGTGTCGTCGCTTCACGTCTCCTGAGTAAAAACGGATTTATTCCGCTTAACGTCAAAGGGGGAATTACCGAGTGGAAAGCTGAAGGATTAAAGGTTACTCATTAAAATAAGTTATTCATTCATATTGATCGAGTATAGTTAAGACACTATATATCCTAAGGGGGACATTATGAAACATGCACTTATGGAATTACCCTTTGAGCCATCAGCACTGGCACCTGCCATTTCTGCGGAAACAATCTCTTACCATTACGGCAAACATCATGCCGGATACGTCACCAAGCTCAATACCCTGATCGAGGGGACAGAGTTTGAGGACAAATCATTGGAATACATTATCATGCATGCAGATAACGCTATTTTCAATAATGCGGCACAAGTTTACAATCATGATTTTTACTGGAAAAGCCTTAGTGCTGTGTCTACGACACCCTCTGTAGCGCTTTTGGATTTAATAGGGCGTGATTTTGGGTCAATGCAAGCGTTCGAAGAAGCTTTTATAGCCGCTGCTGCGGGCTTTTTCGGTTCAGGATGGATATGGCTGATTATGACGGGAGAGGGAAAACTGGAGATTAAAACAACTTCCAATGCCGACACACCGATACGACACGGTGAAACACCGCTGTTGACCTGTGATGTTTGGGAACATGCGTATTACATCGATTATCGAAACGTCCGTCCCGATTACCTCACCAATTGGCGGAAACTGATAAACTGGAATTTTGTTTCAGAGAATCTTGCACAGTGTGAACAAAATTAAATTGTATTTAGATTAAAACAATTCCAAACCGTTGCGTGCACGATCATAACATTTTTCCAAATGTTCACTCACCACGGCAACGATAGTCGTGTCAATTTTATTTTCAGTTCCCATACTCTGCAAAATTGCCAAGGCTTCTCCAGCAAGCATCCCTTTTCGGTATGGACGGTCTTGGATAAGTGCCTGAAAAATATCGGCAACAGCCAGGACTCTCGCTTCGATAGGAATCTCATTGGCAGAGAGATGATATGGATATCCCGTGGCATCCATATGTTCATGATGCAAAGAAGCGATATTGGCGATCTCGTCAAAGCCTTTGATTTTACGCAAGATCATATGCGAATCGAAGCCGTGCCGATTCATTTTTTGACGTTCATCGTCATTCAGTGGCCCTTGTTTTTGCAATATGGCATCAGCTACCCGAAGTTTTCCCAAATCATGTAACAATGCCGACAATAAGACAATCTCTTGCTGACGTATACTCAATCCGTACAAACGAGCGATATAGACACCGACTGATGCGACGCCATAGGAGTGTTCGGTTGTAAACGTACTTTTGGCATCGACCACACTCGCAAACATCATCGCAATATTTTTTAAAAGTTCAAAAGAGTATTCATCGGAAAGTCCGTTTTTCATCCAAATATCGAAATATCCGTTTAACGCTTCCTGATCCATGTAAAACCAAAATGAATCGGCTGAGGAACATATCAAAAAGGCTTCCACCAGTTCAGGCGAAAACATTGAACCGCTGTATTTTTCAATCATTGCAAAAATCGAATGACGTTCTTGTTCGGTTTCATCACCAAGCTGTACACGTAATGCATCTACACGATCGACCAGATAAATAAGATTCGCATTGCGTTTGGTATCTTCATCAATATCTTCCGGAAATTCATCCCAATGGGTGTGATGATATAAAATAGTTTGGGAATAGTAAGAAAATATCTGCACGTTTTGAAGCAATTCGGCACCGCGTTCACAATGTTTATAGGAATCATTCCAATCAAGTTCATTGACCAAATGCAAATGGACGTCCGTCGATGACACCCCGCAATCATGGAGCATGCCGATCATAATGATATCATTGATTTCTCGCTCATTCCATCCTAATTTTTTGGCGATTTCTGCGGCCATAAAAGCGACTCTTTTGCCATGCATCGTGTCGTCGATTCCGACATAATCCAGTGCTTCAGAAAGGGCATATGTTACTTCTCTCAAGTTAAGCTGATAGTTCATACAAATTGCCTTCATTTTTTGCTGATTATATTATGCCATGAGAAAGATGTATTCGCTTTTTATTTATGATTGGCTCAATCATTTACAATGTCCTTGTACAATGTCTGAAACATCTTTAATTATAAATAGGATTTTTGCAATGAATAGATACACCCTTACCCCGACTAAAAGATTGTTGGCTTCTGCCTTGCTCACAACCGGGTTATTGGGAACCATTCCGGTAATCGGCGATGATATCATTCACAATGAAAGTGTACAGACAACACAAGAGCAAGTATCGTCGCGTATCGATTCACATCTTTGTAATCAACAATTCCAATGCAGCAAAACAGGTCTGATTGTGAAATTCTTGCCCAATGCAAAAGCTCTTTTTATCCATCCGGACTCAGCACAAACTCTCAAAGCTGATTACACTGTTCATTTTAACAGCCATATCGCAATCAATGTGTATGAGAATCCTTCCAAAAAATTTGATTTAATGATGCACGATGTGATGATCCATTCAGAAGGTTTTGTGGCAAGTGTTAATCGAGAAGATCGTTATTTTCAAAAAGTCTAATACAACAATATCAAATTTTAAGCCTGATACCGACAGGACAGTGATCGGAACCTGTAATCTCTTGCAAAATAAAAGCATCTTCGAGTGATTCGACAAGATCTTCGGAGATGAAAAAATAATCGATTCTCCAGCCAACATTTTTGGATCGTGCACTAAATCGGTACGACCACCAGCTGTATTCATTTTCTTTCTCTCCATGGACATGACGAAACGTATCGATATACCCAAGATCAAGCAGTTTGTCGATCCATGCACGCTCAATCGGTAAGAATCCTGAAGTTTTTTCATTCGACTTTGGATTTTTGAGATCAATAGGACGATGAGCAGTATTTACATCCCCGCAGATGATGATTTTTTTACCATCACTGCGAAGTCTTTGGCAATATTCTAAAAAGCGATCGTAAAACTCCAGCTTATAGGCAAGTCGCTCATCATCTTTTTGTCCGTTTGGAAAATAGACATTAAAGAGAATGATATCTCCATAATGATGCTCAACTATGCGTCCCTCTTTGAGGATATCGATTTCAAAACGCTTATCACTGTACTGCGGTTCTAACATACTTGCAATCAGGGTTCCGGAGTAGCCTTTTTTCTCCGCACTGTTGATAGTGCATATCGGATATCTGTTATTGAAAAGGTTCTCAGGTATCTGATCTGCAGTCGCTTTGATTTCTTGGAGGCAGAGGATATGAGGCTGACGTTCTTCGATCCAGTCAAAAGCTCCTTTTTCAGCAACCGCTCGGATACCGTTAACGTTCCATGAGATGATTTCTATTGTTTCAGACATTCATTACCTTTTAATAAAAATAGCACGTTTCAAAATATCTCTGCTATTTAATAGTGAAATTCGCAAAAGCGCCTTCGACACTCAAAGCACTCTTATAGCGTGTTTGTGTCAATGTGACCGACTTCGTCTTCAAATCACAGATAGCTATTCGAAAATTTGAGCCCATATACGGTTCAACAATGCAAATGATCTTACCTTCTAGTTCTCGTGTTGCGTGGATATTGCCTTGCAATTTATGAAAAAAATATTTCGGATAACTTAAAGGGGTGATCTCAACGACTTCGGAATATCTTTTTTTATCCAGAGTAGCGGCAATCATCACGGCATCATCGTAATTGTCGAACTGAACACACCAATCATCAAATATTTTATTAAAGTGATCCAAATCTTCATCTAAAAATCCACCCGCAGGTGATTGTAAAGCAAAAATACTCATAATTAAAACCTTGGATACGTAGAAAGTTGCAATCAGATTGCTAAAAATATTTTTTTCCTATACACGTATTTTACAATAGTTGAATTAGATTTGGATTGTACATAGCCTGTGAGATTAATCGACATAAATCCCCTACGAAAATTCTCCTTTTATTTCTATCATTTCGGGTACATTGATTAGAAGGAAATATCATGAATCCAATATCTCCCACCTATCCTATCTTTTCACTTATTACTTCCGTTGTATTCGTTTACGGTGC
>JAQTOQ010000091.1 GCA_028713245.1 Sulfuricurvum sp.
TGAGCATAATCTCATTATCAATAACCGTATCGTAAACAATATCCAATTCAACACTCGCATCAATGTACGACTTTATGTGTCTCAGACTTTCAATGTTTCCGGGATTCACTATTTTTATGAAGAGCGGTTTATTGAGTTTTTTGTGGATATAAACACTGCGGCGTACCAGTTCATGTATAATTTTTGGTTTTTCAATGGCCATATCAATATAGACATAAAGTTTACTCCCAAAGGGAGCTGGAAATTGACCCAACTCACGCTTAATGGCACGATACACCGATTTAAGTACATTGGGTTCCCCTACCAATACTAGCGAATCATTGGGTTGAATCATCTTTTGATCGTTTGGAAGTATCAACTGACGATTACGATAAATAGCGGCTATTTTCCAGTTATTTTGCTCGATAGCACCAATATGACGGTACACAAAAGAGCTTCCAAACGGGACCAGAACCTCCATTATATCCCCATTACGCTGTCCGATATTTTGAGCTAATACGGGAATATTAGGGAGATAATGGATCAGATTAAGACCGATAAGCTGCTGCATATTGACCCATTCTATCCCATCATCAGGACTCTTGGAGGTCCATAAATCTAGTGCGATGATGCGAATATTGGGTTTAACAAGGCGGATATTTTTAATGGTCTGTTCTAAATCAGTAGGATTTTCCATCGCTAAAACAGCTTGAGAGAAATCCATTTTTAAGACATTAGCAATTTTGTAATAACTCGTAGGATCAAAACTAAAAAATTTAAAACGCGCTAAATTGTAACCGTCAAAAGACCCTACATCTTTAGCTTGTACAACATAATAGATATTTTCACTCGTTTGTGTATCAATGACACGCTCGATAAAATGGCGTCCTATAACACCATCTACAACGATTAAAATTTTCTTCATTCTTGTCAAACCACCTGATTGTTGCCGTGATTGTACCATACTATTATAACGACTAACTATATGAACATGGTATACTCACAATAAGACAATTTTGGAGAGTTAGTATGAAAGTCGATACAAAGAAATTTTTTGTAGCCTTATTAATATTTTGTGCAACAGTGATTGCAATAGGTTTCCATGATTACAAAGAGGGAAACAATGCTGTATTTGAAACCGTTACTAAGTCGTTATTGATCTTTATGGGAGCGCTTCCTTTTATGCTTCTATATCGCAATATCCTCTCACGGCATGTTGCCTATTTGTCCGATAAAATGGATATGCAAAGCGAAAAGCTCTATGAAACAACCAATCTTTTAGAAGAAAAAGTAGAAGAAAAGACCAAGGAACTCATTGATGAAGGGTTTATAGATCCGTTGACCAATCTGCCTAATCGTCATCGTCTTCTTTTTGATATGGATCGTTATCATTACAATGTACTCATCATTATTAAACTTCATAATTTTAAAGAATTGACCCAGTTTTTTGGCAACAGTATCGGAGACTCTCTTTTGCAGCAATTTGCCCTTTGGCTTACACGACTGCATTACAATGCCTACCGTTTAGGCAATCATGAATTTGCTCTGCTTCTTGAACAAGACTATGTGCCTCAAGAACTCATTACTTATTGCGATACCACCATCGAAGAACTAAGTAGGCATTCATTTACAGCCGGTAAAGAAAATGTGTCACTACTGGCGCGCATGGGTGTTGATGCAGGAGAGAAATATAGTTTGGCACACGCTGATGCAGCGCTCCAACAGGCCATAGAAATGGCACAAACATTTGTAGTGTATGAAGCGCACAGAGAAGAAGAATCCAAGCAAAATCATAATATTCAAACTGCCAAAAATATACGAGAAGCTTTTCATTCAGGACGACTCATCTGCTATTATCAACCCATCATTTCAACGATCACAGGTAACATAGAAACATACGAAACCTTAGCACGATTAATAGATACAAACACTACGATCATCCCTCCGCATGACTTTTTGTATATAGCTCAAAAAACCCGTCTCTATCCTCAGCTCACCCAAGAAATTGTCGCTCAAGCATGCGAAGCGTTTAAGGATCGTACTGAAAGTTTTACTGTTCATCTATGCGCGCAAGACGTTACCAATCACTCTACTATTCATTTTATCGAAGAGATAATTGTCAGTACCAATACAGCTGACCGTATTATTTTTGAACTCTCTGAACAGGACATTTACGAACATTACATCCCAATGTCCTTGTTCATGCAGCACATTAGACGTCTTGGGGCTAGAATTGCTGTTGATAATTTTGGCAGCAGCTACTCTAATTTTGACAAAATCATCCATTTGGAAATAGATTACCTCAAAATTGACGGCGCTTTGATTAACAAAATCATGCACAGTCCACGGCATACCCAAATCATCCAAACTATCGCCTCTTTCGCAGATGCTATCGGTGCAAAAACGATCGCTGAGAATGTGGAAACGGCTGAAATTTTACAGCAAGTCACCACCATGGGAATTCCATATGCTCAAGGGTACTATATTGGTAAGCCTGGGCCTTGCTGTTTTGAGCAAAAGGACTAACTTTTTCTAAATCACTATTCCCTCTTGACCTAGACGATAGAGGGCAAAGTCGTATTTAATCGGATCGTTTGGATCAAATGTCCGTAACATTTCGGTCAACTCCAATGCCGCTTTGAGATCGCATTGTTTACGCTGTAATAATCCTAATTTTTGTGAGAGTGAAAACGTATGGGTGTCCAACGGCATAATCAGCTCACTTGGATTCATAACGTCCCACAACCCCATATCCAAAGAGTCCTTACGCACCATCCAGCGCAAATACATCATCCATCGTTTCATTGCCGACGTTCCAGCGATACGTTTGATCGGTTTTCCTATGAGGAATGTGTATCCTTGCGAACGATACGCATTAAGATCGTACAGCGTCTCGATCACCGCAGTGATGCCACCTAGCACGCCATTGTTACCATACCCAAGCTTGAACGTCTCCTGAACACCCCCTTGAGCCTTTAATCGCCCTAATGTTATCAGCCATTGCGCAATATCCTGAGCTGTTTGAAAACGATAATATTTATCCTTCACGGCTTGGGCAATGTACTCTTCATCTGCATCAATCCACAACGGGTCCAATGAGGCTAAAAAGGCGACAATAGCTTGGACATTACCATAGGCAAACAGCGCACAAGTGAGCGCGTGGCATTCATCTCTCGTTGTACGTGCAATCATGAGGGGATCGGGTTTTTGCGCACAAAGTTCGCTCGCGCTATTACGCAAAGCTACCTCAGCATCCAATCGTGCTTTGAGGGATTTCATCGACCTAGCTGATAGAGTTTTTTCCGCTCCGAGGAACCTGCGATATTAAGCTGTGCACGATATTTGGCAATTGTACGGCGCACCATCGTAATTTTGAATTTATTTTGTATCATCTCTAAGAGTTTCATATCACTTAGCGGTTTCGCGTGAGATTCTGCTTTGACCAGTTCGCCTACGTACTCTTTGATGGCGGCATTGGAAACATCTTCATCAATTGCCGTCGTAAAAAAGTCTTTCATAGGTAGCGTTCCGCGATCACAGGCAATGTATTTGTTCGCAATAGCACGCGAAATAGTAGAGGGGTTATGACCAAATTCGTCTGCCAATGTTTTGAGGGTCAATGGCTTGATAGCACCGCCCGTAAAGAAATCATACTGATACTCGACGATCATCAGCCCTACTTTGTACAGCGTCGCTTTGCGCATCTCTAACGCATCAATCAGACTTTTTGCCTCTTTTATCTTATCGCGCACAAAAGCATGATCCACACCATACTCTGAGTCAATGGTAATCATCGGATAATAGCGTTCATTAAGAGAAACTTCGATTCCCGTTTCAGGATCGTTATAAATCATTAAATCAGGGATGACTTGCGCTGACTCCTCCATGTAGTCAATACCGGGAGGATTTTTAAAACTTCCAACCACATGCATCACCTCAGCAAATTTTGGCTCTTTGTGAAAACGGTTCAACGCATCGAGATGCTCAATCATCTCGGCAGCAAGGGGATACGCTTCATCACTTATAGTGGCATGCTCGAGCTGAAACAAAAAGGATTCTTTAAGATCACGCGCCCCGATACCCACAGGATCTACATGACGAAAACGACTCCGGATTTGTTCAAACTGTGAGAGAGAAATTCCCGCCTTTGTACAAAACGCTTCAGTGTCTCCCTCATAGTATCCACCTTCATCAAGGTTCTCAATGACATGACGTGCAATTGACTGCGATAAGGGAGTAGGAAACAAAGGGGCTTCCATTTGTTCCTCCAAAACATCATAAAGACTACGATACGCAATTGTGAGCGCTTCTATAGCTTCGGAGTGGGAGTTTTGAACATAGCCGTATTGAATTTTTTTCGGAATTCTTGCACTAAAAGATTCTTCGTATCCTGAACGGATGTCAATGAGAGGATTGGACTCCACAAACGGAGACATCGCATCCCCCAAATCGCTCAAACTCGAATGAAGAATCGGAAGCCAGTTTCGCAGTGTGTTTGAAAGCTTATTCTTAAGCTCAACATTAGTACGAACCCTTAGTGCTGCCATGGTTTACAGTTTGAACGATTCGCCAAGATAGTGTTCACGCACATCACTGTTGTGTGCTATTTCATCGCTGGTTCCAGACGCAAGGAGTTCTCCGCTTTTAATGACGTACGCACGATCACATACCGCCAATGTCTCACGGACGTTATGATCGGTGATCAAAACCCCAATACCGTATTCGACTAACTGTGCGATAACATTTTGTATATCGGTTACCGCAATCGGGTCTACCCCCGCAAACGGTTCATCCAACAGCAAAAATCGCGGTTTGTTGACCAATGCACGTGCAATCTCAGCACGACGACGCTCACCGCCGCTGAGATTGATCCCTCGTCGATTACGGATGGGCTCGATGTTAAACATCTCCAACAACTCTTCGATACGTTGTTGGGCAAGCTCTTTGGAAAGTTTTCCTGCCTCTGCCGCAATGATCAGATTCTCTTCTACTGTCAAATCTTTGAAAATGGAGGCTTCTTGTGGTAGATAACCGATTCCCATTTGAGAACGCTTGTGCAACGGAAGATTGGAAATATTTTCACCATCGATATAGACTTCCCCTCCCGTGGCTTCCACCAGACCGCAAATCATGTAGAACGTCGTTGTTTTCCCCGCACCGTTAGGCCCCAACAATCCTACAACCTCACCCGTGCGTAGTTCGAGACTAATACCGCGTACGATCTCATGTTTTTTGATGGTCTTAACGAGATTATGGACCTTTAGCTCGTGTATTTGTTCAGTCACTGACGCACCTCATAGTATCGAATTTCATTGTCACATTTGGTAATCTCTACGATCACATACGCAAACCCTGCTTTTTTCAGCCATTGGATCAGCGTATCATCACCCCATTCGATCAAATGATACCCTTCGTGCTCCAACTCTTCGAGCATTCCCATCGATAAAAATTTTTCTATACCGTAGTTGTATAAATCATAATGAAACAGTTTTTCACCATACCGCTGCTGTAACGAAAACGTAGGTGAAGTAACCGCTTCCTCTATTCCTAAAAAACGCGCAAAAGCCTGCGTAAACGTTGTTTTTCCACTCGCAAGATCTCCTTGCAGTACGACCACGCCACCATCGGGCATCTGATTACTTATTTGCTCACACAGCCGCGGTAACTGATCAAGAGAAAGCTGCATCATAATTTGGAGGATACCGTTATGATTTGCTTGAGCTTATCCTGCGCTTTACCACTTAACAATCCATCACGTGCGATCTCAAGCCCTTCTTGTACATCGCGTGCCATACCATCAGCTATCAAGGCATATGCGGTATTGATAAGTACAATGTCCCGTTGTGCATCTGTAGAACGATTGTTAAATATATCCAACATAATTTGCGCATTTTGGGGTGCTTCACCTCCCAAAATCGCTTCAAAAGGGGCTTTTTTGATTCCGTAGCTTTGCGGATCTATTTCAAAATAGTTAATAACATCGTTTTGAAGCTGTGCGGCATACGTGATATCGCTGATACTGATCTCATCCATTTTTTCTCTTGAGCTGACCACTATAGCCGATTTCATACCGCCTAATCGTGCCGCCTCTGCCATCTTAGGGACAAAAACTTCATCAAATACCCCTAGAAGTATCTTAGATAGCCCTACGGGATTGGTTAGAGGTCCTAAAATATTAAAGACCGTTTTTTCCGGAATACTCCGCCGCACGGGCATAATAAACTTCATAGCAGGATGATGATACTGAGCAAACAAAAATGCGAATCCCGTCTCTTCCAACAAAAGCGCCGTTTGTTCCATACTCAAATCAAATTTGACGCCCATATACTCCAAAACATCAGCGCTTCCCGATTTGGAGGTAATAGAACGGTTACCGTGCTTGGCAACATAAGCACCACACGCTGAGAGTAGAATCGAAACACTGGAAGAGACATTGAAACTTCCGCTCTTATCCCCTCCCGTACCGACAACATCCATCAGCTTGCTTCGTAGTTCATGTGAGACATCCAAGGTAATGGCATGCTCTTTCATCACTTCAGCCGCTGTTGCTATCATGGATGATGACGTTTGCGCATTCAATGGAAGAGAAAGTAAAAATTCTCTCATTTGCTCATCACTCAAGCGATGTTCAAACAGTGCTTCAAAATCACTTCGTGTCGGATTCACACCAGCTCCTTGACGTAAAGACTTTGTTGAGATTTTGGAGTCGATTTGATCGTAGGAAGCGCCAATACTTCATACCGCAACGTCATCTCCAGATATACAAGGGTAATCACATCACCAATCGCTACGTGTTTAGAAGCTTTCACCGCTTTGTCGTTGATGAATACGACACCCTCGACTATCATGTCCTGAGCAATAGCTCTGCGCTTGGTGAGATTGACGGCATTGAGAAATTTATCGATACGCAAAAAAAAGTCCATAATGTTAATTTGAAGTCTCAATTGTAAGTTAACAAAGCTAAAAGCCACATAAGGGGCGCAAAAAATGTTCCACAATTTTTAACTTCACTTTTGTAATATTTTGTGATAAAAATGTGATAAAGCTAGTATATAATTTACGCACATTATTTAATATTTTTGAAGGAAATTAGATGGAAGGAGAAGCTACTCTAACACCAATAGAATATAACAATATCCTCAATGTACAAAGAACCATTCTTGAACTGCTCACTGGAGGTCATAACGAAAAAGAAGTTCTTGCCTCACTGTGCCAAATGGCCGAAAAATTGCTTCCCAATTCTGTTGCCTCTATCATGATCCTTGATTCAAATACAGGGCTCACGCGTGTTATTTCCGCTCCTTCCCTTCCACAAACAGCTCATGATGCGTTCACAGGGCTCA
>JAQTOQ010000092.1 GCA_028713245.1 Sulfuricurvum sp.
CCTGGTCCTGAATCGTTGGTGAGCATAAATTCACTCACTTCGTACAAGGCGACAAGTTCGGCAAAGGTGGTTTTCCCTGAAAAGTTGATACAGCGCTCATCTTCGAGGGTGTTGGGTATTTTTTGCAAGCCGTCGAATTCAGCAGGGGCACCGGTGAGGAGGATAAGCACATCTTTGTAGGTGTCTAATATTTGTCGTGCCAGCTGTATGTAACTTTCTTGTGACCAACGTCGCAGAGGCATGAGATCGCTGGCATTCGCATTGAATAAAACAACGCGGTGCGTTGACGGATCATAAATCGTAGCGTAGGATTTTATTTTAGAGCGCATTGCTTCTTGTGCTTCGGGAGTGACCGTTACTTTGTTGAGGAGTATTTCTTCATCCCCGATCACAGTTTTGGAGTATGGTGTCTGTTTTTTATCAACCAACAAAGCATTGACGAGTGCGATGAAATTTTTGGCAATGTGCATGTGCGGATTATACGCCACTTCATGCGTTAACATGGAACCACGGTAAAGTCCCTCGTTGTAAAAAGCGTGAAAACCGACGCGGCGAGAGGCTCCGGAATAGCCTGTTAACAAAGCAGTGAAGCGGGAAAAAAGTTCTAAATCGATAACGGTATCAATTTTCTTCGAACGGGTCCACCAAAAAAATCGAAGAGTATCGGTGAAAAGAGAGATAAGACTGTCTTCACGAATTGTGAAAATATTCGCTTCAGGGACGGTATTGAGGAGATCGAGGCTTGGTTTGTTTTTTTTGAAAATAACGAAGTGTAAATTCGCATCGAGTTGGCGTTTGAGTTTTTGCATGGCAGGGTCAACGAGGATGGTGCTGCCCATCTCGGAGAGTTCGACTAGGAGAACATTGGAAGGACGAGCATTTTGCTCATTTGGGATAAATCGTGTTAATTTTTTGAGTAAACTTCCCACAAAACATAACGGTACACCGACCCAGTAATCGACGGCTCTCATGGTATCAACGTGCATCAATGTTTCCTGCGAATAATATAAGGTATTATAGTAGCTTTTTTCCGCGAAGCCAAATGACCAAGCCAGGAAGGCTTGCAATAATGAGCATCACTCCATAGAGGATGGAGACGGAGAGAACCCTCTCTTTGGACGCACCTATCAACAAAAATATTCCAACCATAGCACTTTCACGCACACCCCATCCCGCCAGAGAGATAGGGATAATGGTGAGTAAGAAAACAGGAGGAACGGCAACTAAAAAGACACTAAGCGGTAGAGTCATTCCAATAGAGAGTGAGAGCTCATACAATGCGAGGATGGAGAGAAAGTGGATGAGCACCGAGAGGGATATTTGGGTAACAATGGCTTGTTTGTTGGCGTAAACCTTGCGAAATCGGCTTGAGAGACTTGCGAATATTTGGGTGATGCGATAGTTTTGCAACCAAGCAATTTTTCGTAATAAAATTAAAACGGTGAAGCCCGCAATACCGCCTATGCTCATAGCGTTGATAAGATTAAAAAGCCACGTTGGCAGCAGATGACCGCTTGCGAGATTCGCGATGAGGTTAAGAATTAGCAATCCGGCGAGTCCGACAATACGGTCGATGAAAATACCCGAAAAAGCCTCTTTTTTACTGTATCCCATTTTTCCTAGTTCCAGTCCGCGAACGGCATCTCCGCCAATACTTCCCGGCAGTGCCTGATTGAAAAAAGCGCCTTTGAAATAACGGGTGAGATAAAACGAAAAAGTTTCATGAAACTTTAACGCATTCATAATCAGCGACCATCGATAGGCAGCAAGCGTTGTGCTAGCGAGCTGTAGGACAATGGCCAGCACTATATAGCTTGGATTTGAGTTGAGGATAATCCCACGCAAAAGGTTGAAATCAACCATCCGTGCAGCAATCCACAACAAGAGGATGGAGACGATCAGTTTTAGAAGGTTGATCAAGGTGTCTTTGTTAAACACTGTAATACGTCGCTTCTTTGTGATGGACCACGAGTGCGGTCGTACTTTGTTCGGGATGGATTTGGAATGTCTCTGAGAGAACGATCCCAAACTCTTCAGGACGCAATAAATCGAAGATGATGCGGCTTTGCTCTAAATCTGGACACGCTGGATAACCAAAACTGTAACGTGCTCCAGGATATCGGTTCATTCTGACATCACGTAAACTGTTCCCCTCGTCATCGCTTACAATCCCAAGATCCAATCGGATTTGTTTGTGCGCCACTTCGGCAAGCGCTTCAGCAAGTTCCACTCCAAACCCATGGACCATGTTGTATTCTAGGTATTCATTTTTTGCGTACAGCTCTTGCTCGTACGCACTGAATTTATCCCCAACACTAACGCATGTTAGCGGCAGCACGTCATCACGAGTGTGCATGAAAAAGTCACTCAGCGCACGGTGAGGACTTTTGCGTTGACGCGGAAAATCAAAGACATATTTGGCATTGCCTATAACATCATCCAGTGGCATACGGTTGGCATTTTCATCCACATTCCATCCGTAGCTTTCATCAAAGACCAACAGTTCTCTATCGCTGCTTCGTACGGGATAATACCCATAGATTACCGTTGGGTCGAACAATCCTCGTTTGACTATCTCGCGTTTTATCCGTTCATATGCTGGATAGACCTTGGTCTCTATGAGTTTTTTATACGCATTCGCTTCCATTCCCGCACGTTTGTATCCCCAGTGCATTTTGAACAAACTTCGCTGACTGACCCACTCGCATACCATGTCAAAATCAAGCTGCTCTTTGCGTAATACACGACGACCCCAAAATGGAGGAGTAGGAATTTTTACATCACGAGAGGGCATTTTGAGCTCAGAAAATGGAGGAATAATGACCTCTTTGACCTCTTTGGTTTCGCGCGCAATCATGTCCCCACCGAGTCTGACATCTAGACCAACATCGGGATTTTCGTTGTATTTCTCGATACGGGACATGGCAATGACACCATCAAAGGCATCACGACAATAAAATATCGGACCGTTGTAAAAAGGTCGGCAAAAATCATCCACAAAACTTCGGGTAAGTGCCGCACCACCTAGTAAAACAGGGATAGTAATTCCCATGGATGCCATCGTTTCGAGATTGTCTTTCATTACTTGTGTTGATTTAACCAATAGCCCAGACATACCAATAGCGTGTATCTCATTGGTTTTCATGACGTCTAAATATTTATCGAGCTCTGTTTTTATACCTACGTTGATGACTTTGAAGCCATTATTGGAGAGGATGATGTCCACGAGGTTTTTGCCCACATCATGGACATCTCCCTTGACGGTTCCGATGACCAGTGTTGTGTCGGTATCTTTTTCTTGTTTGGTGAGATAAGGGTTGAGATAATCGACGGTGGTTTTCATCGTTTCGGCACTTTGTAAGACAAACGGCAATTGCATTTTGCCGCTCCCGAACAGCTCCCCGACCACTTTCATCGCATCAATGAGGATTTCGTTGACAATACGGTCAGGGCTAATCTCTAGCCTTGCTTTATCTACTAAAGGAATCATTCTCTCTTTATCGCCGTCGATAAGAAGTTTGGCAATTTTTTCGTGCGTCTGGAGCGCTTCGTACTCTTCGTCATTTTTGCTGGTGTCAATCGTGACGTCACTAAAGTGATTGATAAAGTTGAACAGCGATTGGTCGTTAGGGGCAAACAAAAGCTCTTCGCATAATTGCCTCTCTTGATCGCTCATTTTTGACAGAGGGACGATGTGCTTAACATTGATGATGACGGAGGTCATTCCGGCTTGGATACAATGGTGCAAAAAGACACTGTTTAGGTATACACGCGAGTTCGCGCTCAGACCAAAAGAAATATTGGAAAGCCCAAGGGTTGAGCCGACCTCGGGATATTTGGCATGAAGTTGACGGATCGCCTCCAGAGTTTGAATTGCCGCATCGCGATACTCCACGTCCCCACTTCCTACGGTAAAAGTTAGCATATCAAACATAAGATTACGGGGATCAATACGGTGGCGATTGACACATAAATCGTAAATCCGACTGGCAATACGCATTTTGTCCTCAGTGGTTTTTGCCATGCCGACTTCATCGATGGTGAGACATACGAGCGCGGTTCCAAACTTCTTTGCCAAGGTACAAATGGTATCAAGTCTCTCTTCCCCCTCCTCAAGATTTACGGAGTTGATGATAGGTTTACCGCCGATGCATTTGAGCGCCTCTTCCATCGTGTTGACTCGTGTAGCATCAGGCATAAGAGGAAGAGGTATTTTTTGATTGTACAGTTTCATAACCGCTGTCATATCTACTGCGCCATCACGACCCGCAAACTCAACATTGACGTCCAGACAGTGTGCCCCATCACGCACTTGGGCTTGTCCGACACTCAGTGTCCCCTCATAATCACTGGCGATGATAAGCTCACGAAACGCTTTAGACCCAGTAGAGTTGGAGCGCTCCCCAATGAGCAAAGGTGCGGGTTGTTGAATGAGCTCGACTGTATTAAAGAGTGAAGCGATAGAGGGAGCCTGGCTCCCACTTGGTTTTTTCGGTGTCATAGAGGCAACTTTGTCTACCAATGCACGGATATGTTGGGGAGTAGTACCGCAGCATCCGCCCAAGAAACTCACCCCATCATAGGCTAAAAAATCATGCTGACGCTGTGCAAACTCATCGGGTCCCATCGGATAGTAGGAGTAGCCACCGCGGTTTTGTGGAAGACCGGCATTGGCATGAACCGAGATCGGTTTTCCCCATACCTGAGAGAGAGTTTTGACGTGTTTACCGTATTGTTCCGGACCCGTACCGCAGTTAAATCCGAGGCTGAGAATATCAAAAGGTTCCATGATGGTAGCGATCGTTTGCGCGTCGGTTCCGATGAGCATGCTTCCTGCGAGTTCGATGGTAACAGAGACCATGATGGGCAAATCGGTTCCACGTTCACGATTGGCCGCTTCACACGCATGCAGACCTGCTTTGATTTGCAATGGATCTTGACAGGTTTCGAGCAAGAAGATATCGGCTCCTCCATCGATGAGCCCCAAACAACATTCGGTATAGCCAATGAGCATTTCATCATAGTGAATGTGCCCAAGAGAAGGGAGTTTGGTTCCAGGCCCGATGGAGGCCAACACAAAACGGCGATGCTCTGGAGTGGAAAATTTATCGCATGCATCTTTACACACTTGCGCTCCTGCACGGGAGAGCTCATAGGCACGGTGACCGATTTGGTACTCGTCCAAAACCCAGTTAAACGCACCGAAGGTGTTAGTGGTGAGTAAATCAGCACCCGAGACGAGGTAGGCATGAAAAGTATCGCTCATTACGTCTGGGGCCGTGACGTTGAGAAGTTCGTTACACCCTTCGTTACCTTCCCAAGCACTTGCAGGTATCATCGCATCACGTTCTTGGAGCTGTGTTCCCATGGCACCATCAATGATGAGGGGACGCGTGGTGAGTATTTCAAGAAGCTGTTGTTTGACCGACATAATGTACCTTGTGAAAGAAATAAGGGTTAAATTCTTAAATTAATAGGCGATTTTATCCTAGAGTAACCTAAAGGTGTATAAGGGGGTAAATATAATTCTTTTGATAAACTCTAGGCATGAAAAAAATTATTTTATTATGCGTTGTTTTGATGGGCTATCTTTGGTCGCAAGAAGTGATAGTATTGAGAGACAAAATAGAGATCGACTTTTGGCTTTTAGCAGCGATAATAGCCATTTTTATTTCAGGAGGATTAACGTACAAATACAGACGTTTGGATCAACTGGTACGCCAGCGAACGGCTGAGCTTGAAATGTTTAATCAGGGACTGCAAGATGAGATTAGCAAGGCGGTTGAAAAAAACCGTACCCAAGAGAAGATTTTGATGCAGCAAGCCAAAATGGCGGAGATAGGGTCAATGGTGGAATCGATCGCGCACCAATGGCGCCAACCGCTTAATATATTGGGACTCTCTATGACGCGTTTGAATATCAATGCTAGTTTGGGTAATCATAATGACATGAGTAAAGTTATCGAAATAGTCGAACAGCAAATCGATTATATGTCGCAAACGATAGATGATTTTCGGAACTTCTTTAAACAAGATCATGCTCAAACCAAAGTGAATGTATATCATCTCATCGGTGAAGTCGAAACGCTCCTTGGACCATTGCTCGCGAGTAAAAAAATTGAGTTAATCAAAAAGATTGACCCCTCGATTGAAGTTTTAGTATACCATAATGAGCTCAAGCAAGTGTTACTGAACATCGTCAATAATGCGCGCGAGGCTATAGAACACAGTAAAAATAGAACACGTGAAATTACCGTCTCGTGTGTCAGCGATAGGTATCATTGCACACTTTCTATTGAAGACTCGGGTGGTGGTGTGCCGCACCATATTGTGGATAAAATTTTTGATCCTTATTTTACCACTAAATTTGAGTCGCAGGGTACGGGCATTGGTTTGTATATGGCGAAGATGATTATCGAAAAGCATTGTTTTGGAAAGTTGAGTATCTATAATACTAAAAATGGTGCGTGTTTTGAGATATGGTTAAGACAATTGGACGGGACAAATGGAGAAGAACGAAAGGGCGGTTTAGTCAACCATCCATGAAGTGCGTTTAGAGCAACGTAATTTTCTGAGCATTATTTTTTCCAATGAACTTATTTTTTTCATAATACTTTCCCCCTTACTAAATTTTTAAAAGTATAGGTGAGGTTGATTACGGTATTGTTACACAATTCTGAGAATAAGAGGTTGTTATGGCGATATGGGAAAAAGCGCTTTTGGGCGGCGGATGTTTTTGGTGCATAGAAGCGGTCTACAATCGCGTAAATGGTGTGAAATCAGCTATCAGCGGCTACGCGCAGGAGGGTTGCGTAAAAATCCTAGCTATGAGCAAGTATGTACAGGAGTATCGGGTCATGCAGAAGTCATCGAGATTATGTACGATGCACAGATTATTAGCTATGGTGAAATATTGGATATTTTTTGGGCATTGCACGATCCGACCACGTTAAATGCGCAAGGTGCAGATCAGGGGACACAATACCGCTCAGTGATCTATTATTATAATGAAGCACAAAAGAAAATTGCAAAGGAGTCGATAGAATCTGCACAGGCTCATTGGAGTGATCCTATTGTAACAGAACTTTCAAGTGCCCCTGAGTTTTATCCGGCAGAGGACTATCATCAGAACTATTACAATGAACATCCGACCCAAGGGTACTGCTATGCGGTGATTGCCCCAAAAATTGAAAAATTTATGGTCAAATTTGGGGATAAAGT
>JAQTOQ010000093.1 GCA_028713245.1 Sulfuricurvum sp.
ATGGATAAAAGGCGAATGGAGCGGATCAAATAGCATACACGATAGGGTCCTTCTGTCCTGCCAATTCAAACCCGCGTAAACGTAAACGACAGCTGTCACATACGCCACACGCCTTGTCTTCGCTCTTGTAACGGCTCCATGTTAACTCCAATGGGACATTGAGCCTGCACGCTTCTTGTACAATTTGTGATTTTTGCAAGTGAACCAATGGCATCTCAATACGGATATTAGTCGTCTCTTTCGTACCCAAATTAGCTGTTTGTTGAAAAGATTGGATAAAAGCATCACGGCAATCGGGATAACCGCTGCTGTCCTCTTCAACAACCCCAATAGCAATCACTTCACATCTCTCTTTTTCAGCAATGGCGGTAGCAATACTCAAAAAGATACCGTTTCGAAACGGTACATAGGTAACAGGAACACCTGGTTCCACACCATCAATAGGAACATCAATACTATGATCGGTCAATGCCGAAGCACCAATGGTTTTGAAAAAGTCCAAATCAATTTCATACTTTTCACAAACCCCTAGATGATCGCAAATTTGTCGGTAGGCTTCTAGCTCTTTAGAAACCGTTCGTTGACCGTAATTAAAGTGCAACGCAATAATCTCGTAACCGCGTGAGCGCATGATGTAGGCAACGAGGGTTGAGTCCATTCCACCGCTCATGATACAAAGTGCTTTTTTCATCGTAAATAACCTAAATGACGATAATAAGGACTCTCTAAAAAGCCATTTAATATCTCTTTGGATGGATTTATCAAATCCACCATTTCAACCAGTGCATTTTTTAAAACAACGAGCTCTTTTTTAATGGTATTCCACAAAATTGCTTCATCTATCCCACGATAATCATGAGAAATTTTATCTCGAATACCCGCAACACTCATCCAATCCATTTGAGTTAAAATATCTTTTTTAAGATTTTTATCAATTTTTTTCGACTCTTCGCCAATAGCAATAAACAAACTGATGACACCGTTAAGAGGTTGTTGCTCATCTGCCCAAATAAAATCACTTGCTGTTGTATACTTACCTGAATATATCCACACTTTTTCGGTACATTCGAGCATTGTCATGATATAAATCAGATTTTTTTCATCATACATAAATAAAATCCTTTTGTGCGTAATGTTTGATGATAGGATTCATTGATTTGAGATTAACGAAATCAACTTTTGAATGCAATTGGGCTTCTAAATTACGCAAAAAAGCCGAAAATTCAAATAGTCCCATCGAAAAAGTTGAATCCGTTTGATAAAAAATATCCACATCACTTTTCTCTGTCGCTTCATCCCGTGCAACACTGCCATAAATTCCCAGTGTCGTGATACCGTAACGGGTGCGAAACTCCTCTTTTTTGGAACGAAGATACTCTAAAACTGTTTCTCGTTTCATAAGACTCCTTTTAAAAATATTTTCTAAAATATCATTTTTTTAATAATTAGGTAATTTTCACACTCTTATATGACAAGGATAGTGTATCCACAGTTTCTTGAAAAGGGTATAATGTGTTTATGATAGAGTTAGATAACCGAACCGGCAAAAATTACAATTTTGAGAGTCTAGAAAGAATTGCATCTTCTCTCACGCCCCTCGAAATTGAACTTATCCTCACTGATAATGTAGAGATTACGCAAATTAATTTCGAATTTCGTAAAATTAATAAAGCCACAGACGTTCTGAGCTTTCCAACCGATCCATTTCCCGGTGCACCCCTGGGTACGATCATTATCAGTGTAGACAAAGTAGAGGAAGTGGCGACCCAATTGGGACACAATGAAAATGATGAGCTATCACTGCTTTTTATCCATGGTTTACTGCATCTGCTAGGGATGGATCATGAAACGGATAACGGAGAAATGCGTACAGAGGAAGAACGAATCGTCCGAGAACTAAATCTTCCGCTTAGTCTTATTGTACGGACTCAAGGGTTAGATTAGAGTCTTTTGGTGCAGCGAGTTTTATATACCCAAGCTCCAATAGCTTATTATAAATCCCCGATACAATTCCGCCTGTTGCTTCTCCGCCGTGTCCGCCATGCTCTACCAAAACCGTTACGATAAACTGTGGATTATCTGAGGGTCCATAAGTAGTAAACCATGCATGGGAACGTTTTATATATTCCATACTGTACTCGGTCTGACGGGTTTTAACACTTTGACCAATTCCTGTTGTTTGCGCTGTACCCGTTTTCCCGGAAATAGGGAAACGTGTAGACACGTATGCTTTAGCCGTCCCTTTGGGATCGTTACACACCTCACGCATCGCACGCTGTATAATTGGAAGCTTTTGTTTTTCCAAAGGAGTAAGAACATCCCGTACCTCAGGATTATAAACTTTATTACCTACCTTATACGCAATATGTGGAACGGGTAGCTTACCCGTTGCCATTAGTGCAGTATATCGAGCGACTTGTATCGGTGTTGCCAAAAAGTTGCCCTGCCCAATCGCCGTATTGAGAGTTTCCCCGCGATACCATGGCTGTTTGAATTTCTCTTTTTTCCTTATACGACTTGGTACTGTTCCAATGAATTCATTGGGGAGATCAATATTACTTTTAACCCCCATTCCCATACGATTTAGTCCATGTGCCATACGCTCAATACCAATATTCAAGCTACCCTTATAAAAATAGTCATCGCAGCTTTCTCTAATCGCCTGTTCAACACTTACACCCCCGCCATGACCTGTTTTTTTCCAACATCGGAAGGAACGATTCCCTAAACGATATGTCCCCGTACAATTAACGCTTGAGTCTTCATTTAACACCCCGGACGAGACATAAATAAGTCCTAACCCCGTTTTGATTGTTGAACCAGGAGGATAAAGTCCATTAATAAGTTTATTCGTAAAAGGGGAATCTACGCTATTAATTAAATAATTCCATTCATCAGTCCCAATCCCCTCTACAAAGGAATTTAGGTTATATTCCGGATAACTACCCGCGGCATAAATTGCACCCTTGGTATCCATAACGATAATTGCCCCTACTTTGTGCTCAAAAATGGTACTGATATAATTTTGTAGACGCATATCAAGATTCAAAACCAATGTACGATTTTCTTTTGTAGAGCTTCTAGAAACTTCTTCTATTTCAACGTTATGGGCATTAACTTTGATGCGGCGTTCACCTGCAATGCCTTGAAGATACCCATTGTAATATTTTTCAATACCACTTTTACCCACATATCCTAAAAGCTTTAAAATCGGCTGTTTATCCACCTCATTTTGGTTCGCCTTAGCAACATAACCAATAATATGGGAAGCAGAATCGCCGTAAGGATAAAGACGCTTTGGTGATGGAGCAATTTTAATGGTTTCACGCAAATTCATCAAGGAATACAACGGTATCATCGTCTCATGAGGAACAAACTCTACAACATCAATAAAACTGTGATTGTAATAGGAGTCTTGTAGCTTGTATGCCTTCACTATTTTTTTTGCATCGAGAGTGGGAATCATTGACAACAAATAGGCTATTTCTTGATCTAAACGAGTTGTATCTTTATCGTTCACCAAATGGGGTGCCAATGCTATTTTAAATCCAAGCTCATTAATAGCAATAGGGTCAAGATTTCGATCCAAAATTTCACCACGCACCGGCGAGGAATATTCAGTTTTGATACTGTTATTTTGGGCAAGTGCTTCATAGTGATCATTGTATTGAACTGCAAGATGATACACACGTACAATCAAAGATATCCATATTAATGCAAATAGGGTCAATATGATTTTAAACTTCATCAAATAATCGCAATCAGCGCAAATTCAATTGCCATGTAAAAGAGTACGTGCCAATCTAAAGAAGGGAGAGAAAGTAACAATATACTGTTTACTACCCCTAAAAAAAGTGAAAAACCAAAGTAGGATAAAAGGACAAAAATTCCCTTAATACAGATCGTACACTGCATAGTTTGTTCGAGTTTAGGGATCACATAATGGGTGATAAGTGTAAAAAAGACAAGCGTCGATCCAAACCAATACCCTTTTTCCGCTTCAAACATCAAAAGCATAACAGAAGCTACTATAAGGGAAAAAAGGTCATGCCGCTGTAGTGCACGATAATAGAGGTATCCAAGAATCGCCAACATCGGAGGCAAGAAAAGGTAAATACTGCTGAGCGCAATGTAGATGGCAAATACAGCCACCCACAAAAGGTCGCTTACAGTACTTTTATAAGTGATACTTCGTTGCATACTGGAAAATATTTACATTTAATACAATCAGCCCAAATTTTATGTTCGGGAATACTCTCTTTTGGAATTTCTACAAATCCTAAACGTTCGAAAAAATGTTGCTGGTAGGTTAATGCTAAAACCTCTTTAAGCCCTAAGCGCTTTCCCTCTTCACACACTTTGCGTACCAATTCGCTCCCAATATTTTGACCTCGGTAATCATGATCAATGATCATCGATCGCACCTCTGCGAGACTGGGGGAGTGGATGTGCAACGCACAAAATCCTACCAACTTATCCCCATCCATAGCGATAGTATAGGATCGTATATTTGTCGCAACTTCATCATCCGTACGCAATAATATAACGCCACTCTCTATCTCAGGAGCAACCAACAACTGCATACTGGGAATATCTCTCAGTGTTGGCTTTTTATACTCAATCATCATGCGATTCCACGTGGGTTAATAGTTCATAAATTTTGGCAACCACTCTATCCACACCCCGTTTTTTGGTATTGGAAACCATTAGCGCATCGGGAAACTGTTTTTTGAGTTCGTTAAGTTCTTTTTGATTAAGCTTATCGATTTTTGTAAACACATTGAGAATAAACTGATCTTGACGGCAGATTTGCTCCAAATACTCGGAAACAGAATGGTCAAGCTCCAAATTGGGATGGCGTGCATCGATAAGATGGACAAAAATACGAATTTGCTGACGTTGCGTGATAAAATCGGTTAGATTGCTCTCCCAATCTGTTTTAAGGGATTTCGCAACTTTTGCATAGCCAAAACCGGGGAGATCCACCAGTTTTGCATCGAATTTCGTCCCCGTATCACGATCCATAAACTCGACATCAAAGTAATTAATCAGTCTGGTTTTTCCAGGAGTAGAAGAGACTTTTGCCAATGATTTTCGCTGCGTCAGAGTATTGAGAATAGAACTTTTACCGGTATTGGAACGTGCCATAAATGCCACTTCGTTTTGAAGTGGGTTTTCAGGGGATAATCGTATATGAGGAGCCGATGTCATAAAAACCGAATTAATGATTTCGATCATTTTGACGATCCTTTTTTTGTTGTATCATTATCTTGGATAGTAAATATCATCATAACAGGCTCGTTATTCGCACTATCAGCACTCGCATGTCCATTAATCGTGTTCACAATAACTTTATCCCCTTTAACGCGACGAAAATCATCCATACGCATCAAATCAACTTTGGTGTAAAATTCATACTCTTTCTCATTAGGCAGATAAACCGCCCGTTGAGATTTTCCACGGTATTTCTCTTTTTGTTCCGTCACTATGTAAAAAGAAACATCTCCCTCGGCAACCATTTTTGTAGGCTTACGGTTACTATCCGTATATATGGTCACTTTTGAGGCATTCATTTCATCATGTCCTTTGGTGACAATCACATTGCCTGTGAAAATGGACACACCCTGTGGCTGATCAGCTCTAAAATTATCCGAGAGGACTTTAAGCTCTTCGGCATAAAGACCTAATGCACATAAGAGTGAAATATAAATAATTTTTTTCATGCTCTAATCTTTTTATTAATCTAGTTGGTAACTGCCGGAAACTGCATTCGCACTTACCGTATGGCTTTTCGTATTGAATTGTAATTGTGTTCCATTGACACGGTTATTATTTTGGGTAATCACAAACTTACCACGTGTAGTCACAAGCGAATGAAGCGCATTATACTTTCCCTCATCCGAACGAAACTGCAGTCCATCTTCGCGAACATAATGTACATTTCCATTTAATGTAATAATATCATCTTTATAAAGAGCACTATTGGCACTAATGGATTCAAAAAGGGTTCTCGAATTATTGCTGAATTTTGCTGATGAAACCTCATATCGATCTTCAAAACGCTTGCCGTGTTCGCCTTCGAAAAAACGATCAATCCCCAACGCACTGATTTCATAAACAACAAACGATTCTAGCTCAAACTTAGGAACTTCCCCTTTTGTCTCTTCTTTGAACATGGTAGGTTTAAAATAGCTATACATACCTATAAGAGCGCTCAATACTAAAACAAAAAAGAAGTTAATAGACATCTAAATCCAAAGACTCAAAAATTTTTCACGCTCACCGTTGTGATCGATCACTTTTTCGATCATTTCACGCACAACCGCATCACCACCAACATTGTCTAGCACTGTTGTAACCGCATGTAAATGATGAACACCATTTTTAGGAGTATAACCCTGCCCGACCCATTGAAGCATATTGTAATCATTGAGGTCATCACCTATGGCTGCTACTTCATGAGCTTGAAGCCCAAGTTCTTCACACAGCTTCTGTGCGACATCAAGCTTGTTATCCACACCTTGAAACACATACGGGATGCGCAGCTCTTTTGCACGATTCGTTACAATCACCGATTCACGACCGGTGATGATTGCCACGTGATGACCCATACTAAGCCATGAACGAATGATAAAACCATCTTTGACATTGAAATTTTTAATTTCTTCGCCTTTTTCATTGTAGATAATACGACCATCCGTCATACATCCATCAACGTCGAGCAATATCAGTCGAATCACAATACACCTTTGGTGCTAGGAACACCTGCCCGTTCATTGGTCATCAATGCACGACGCAATGCTACTGCCAACGATTTAAATGCCGCTTCTATAATGTGATGCTTGTTTTTACCTCGCTGTAATACGATGTGAGCTGTAATTCCGGCATTGAAAACAACCGCACGAAAGAATTCTTCAACCAATTCAACATCAAACTCTCCCACTGTTCCCTCAATCTCAACATCGTACAGAAGATAGGGGCGATTGCTCAAATCCAAATCACAACTAACCGCCGCTTCATCCATGACAATAATCGCACTTCCAAAACGCTCTACTTTTTCTATCGGATAAATCGCTTCACGCAATGCTTGACCCAAAACGATCCCTATATCTTCAACACTGTGGTGATCATCAATATGCGTATCACCTTTGCAGTTGACCTTAATATCCATCAAAGAGTGTTTAGCGAAACTTTCCA
>JAQTOQ010000094.1 GCA_028713245.1 Sulfuricurvum sp.
CACCCTGTTGGATCTACCTTATAGCCATGAGGGGTGTCTGGACATTTGTCTATGGAATCGACGATACCATCTTTGTCGGTATCTGACTCAGCTTTTTTTGTTACTACAGGCACAATGACTGGTGCTGGGGTGGGCACTGCTTTTTTCTCTGCACATATTTCTGGATGGCCAGGAATGAACGTGGTTGACTGAATATTCATGGTTTGTTTTATTTCACCATTCATATAGTCGACACTGTTCTTTTCATTTTGAGCATTAGCATTAAGACTGATACCCAATACGAGTGCACATACGGCACTTTTAGTTAACTGTTTCATTTGTAATCCTTTTTAGAAAACTTAGAAGTATATACTCTAAGAATTGTAGCATAAGAATTTACTGTTTCTTACAATAATAATCAATAATATAATATATCATTTTTTTCTTATTAAATAAATATAGAATACTTTAAGTTTAAGTTTAATACTATTACTAACAACATGATATATTTAGATAAAAAAGGTGGTTGCTTATGTTTACAAATAGATTTCACATATCGGCTTTAGTGGCTGTTATAGTGGTCGGGATGTCATCGTCGGTAAGTGCGTTGACAATGCAAGAAGGGGTGGACGAAGTTCTTTCTACTAATCCTGTTGTTTTGGAAAGACTGCACAATTATCGCGCAACGTTAGAAGATCTGCGGACAACAGAGGCGCAGTATCTCCCTACACTTGATTATTCGGGGACCATTGCGCGTGAACGGACAAAAAACAGCAATACAGGGTTTGTGAGCCGTTCACTGACAAGTTATGAGCATTCTTTACTGTTAACTCAAAATCTGTTTAACGGATTTGGAACGGTATATGAAGCAGATTACAATCAAGCCCGTATTTTAGCTGCTGCAAACTATTACATCGAAAATGCCAACGATGTCGCTTACAATATGGTCAAGAATTACATCGGTGTCGTGAAAATGCGAGATATCCTTTGTATTGCCAAAGCTAATGTCGACTTCAATGAGGAAATATATACCAAAGTAAGCAAGCTTTATGCAGCGGGTACAACAACCCGTTCGGAAGCTGAGAAAGCCGATACTTCTTTGTCACTGGCAAAAGCAAATTATGTCGTTGCAAAAAATAATTTGGAGGATTCTCTTTATAATCTTGAGCGTATTCTAGGACGTCATGTTACAGTTGAAGAGGTTAGTGATGCTCAGTATTTAGGGGATATGCCTGCAACAATGGAGGAGATGAAAGAGTATTCAAGAGTACATAATCCATCGGTTTTAGTGCGAGAATACAACGTTAAGGCAGCCAATAAGAAGAGGGAAGCTGCGTATAAAAATTATTATCCAAAAATTGATGCTTTCGCTCGTCAAAGCTGGGGCAATGATCTGAGTGGTATTGATGGCAAAGATGATCGTTTTAATCTTGGATTGACACTCTCTTATAATTTGTATCGAGGTGGGGCGGATGAGTCCCAGATACAAAAAAGTCTGAGCAATGTTTACCAAGAAAGTGAAAATAAACGGGAAACCATACGCCGGCTAAATGAGCAGGGAGAGCTTGCCTGGACAGCTAAAACGTATTTGGCTGAGCAGCTTGTACATCTGAAACGCTATCAAGAAACCAGTGCCAAGACCCTTGAACTCTATCAAAAAGAATATGATCTTGGACGTCGCACGTTGCTTGACCTTTTGGTAGCGCAGAACGATTATATAGCAGCAGAAAAGCAGATTGTAGTAGCGGAGAATGATTTGCTGTTTTCATATTACCGTATTTTGGATTCGATGGGTTCTTTGGTGCAAAACGTGTTAGGCTCAAAGGGTGAGTCGTATACACAAAAGGTCGGTTTGAAGTTAATGGACAATCGTCGTGATAAGGATGAACATATTGATACTTTGATATTTGCTGATCGTAAAAATGATCCATATATGCGTGACAACAAAGATGATGGCGTTGTCTTGCCATCTGAAGGCAGAAAATAAATTTTCTATTGAAGGTTTTTGAAGATGAACGGCGATATAGGAAAACAGATAGTAGATTTAGAGAGGGTGGCTTTCAATATAGAGCCATTACTGCAGTGTTTGGTTCTTTTTACACAGCTTTATCATAAACCATTTACAGCAGATGCATTAATATCAGGGTTACCGATTGATCCCAAAGGTGATGGAGCCCATCTTTATACGCTTAAGGATTCTAAATCACTTTTTTCTCGTGCAGCAAGTCGTGCGGGTTTAAACAGTACCCTTATAAATCGAAAACTTTCTGATATCTCTGCGCTCCAGCTACCGATGATCTTGTTGTTAAAAAATTCAAATGCGTGTATTTTGGTATCTATTTCTGATGATCGAAAGACGTATAAGATTGTTTTACCGGCAGAGGAAGCGGTTGTAGAAACGGTTCCTTTTGAGACGCTGGAAGAGGAATATATCGGATTTTCTTTTTTGATTAAAAAGCCGTTTGTGTACGATGAAAATGATTTTTTGACCCTTAATATAGAACAAAAACATTGGTTTTGGGATACGATAAAACTTTCCAAAGGGATCTATCGTGATGTAATCTATGCGACGGTTTTGGTCAATTTATTTGTATTGGCCAGTCCGATGTTTACTATGAGTGTTTATGATCGTGTTATCCCCAATAATGCGAAAGAGACGCTGTGGGTGTTTGCTATTGGCGTCTTGATTATTTATGTGCTAGATACTTTTTTAAAATTTACGCGGGCTATTTTATTGGAAAATGCCGGTAAAAAAAGTGACATTATTATGTCCTCGATTATTTTTGAAAGAGTTCTTGATCTTAAAATGGCTTCCCATCCAAAATCAGTGGGTTCTTTTGCGAGCAATCTAAAAGATTTTGATGCCATTCGGCTTTTTTTGACCAATGCTACTTTGACGGCATTGGTTGATTTTCCGTTTGCCATTTTATTTTTGCTGGTTATTGGCTACATCGGCGGATGGATGGTTATGGTTCCCATAACAATGATGTTGCTAATCCTTTCTTATGCCCTTATCGTGCGTGTTCCTTTACGTGAGAGCATTGAACAAACGCACAAAGCGGCAGCAGCAAAAAACTCAATTCTTGTGGAAGCATTGCAAAATATCGAAACACTTAAAACGTTGGGCACGATGGGTCAGGTTCAGTGGGCGTGGGAAGAGGCAACCGGAGAGATTGCTCAAAAGAGTCTCAAGTCGCGATTGATTTCTTCTTCCATTGGAACCGTAACCGGCTTCTTAATACAGCTAAGTACTATATTGTCAATCATTTTTGGGGTATATTTGATCGGTGAACATGAGTTAACGATGGGAGGGTTGATTGCCATTGTTATTATTTCTTCACGCGCAGTTGCTCCGATGGGGCAGGTAGCGGCATTGATTGCTAATTATTCCGATGCAAAATCGGCGTATGACATTATAAATGACATTATCGGACAACCTATGGAGCGCCCTCACGGAAAAAAATTCATTACCCGGCCGCAGATTAAAGGAGAGATCATCATCAATGATCTTAGTTTTGCGTATGAGGATACACAGCACAATGCATTAAATCATGTTTCATTGACGATAAAACCGGGTGAGAAGGTAGCCATCATAGGTAGAATGGGATCGGGAAAAAGTACAATTGCCAAATTATTGTTGCATCTATATGAGCCACAAAGTGGATCGATTTTATTGGACGGTATTGATATTCAGCAAATTGATCCGGCTGATTTACGCAATAATATTTCGTATGTATCTCAAGATATTACCTTATTTAAAGGAAATGCCAAAGAAAATATTACGTATCGCTCGACGCATGCAAGCGATGAGCAGATGCTTCATGCTGCCGTTATATCAGGAGCTGACGAATTTATTCGTAAACATCCAAAAGGGTATGAAATGCCCATTGGAGAACGAGGGATGGGACTCTCGGGCGGACAGCGTCAAAGCATCGGTATCGCGCGGGCGCTATTGTTGGAATCCCCCATCATTATTATGGACGAACCTACCCATTCAATGGATCAGATGAGTGAAAATCAATTATTAGATAATTTAAAAAAGTATTGCAATGACAAGACAGCTATTTTTATAACACAAAAAAACTCCGTTCTTACTCTGGTGGATCGTATTATTGTGATGAATGAAGGACGAGTTTATCTGGATGGTCCAAAAGATGAAGTCATTGCAAAACTTTCAAGAGGTGTCGAATGAAACCTGAAAAAAACTTCTCTTTCGATGACAACGATTATCAGTTCATGCGCAGTCTCTCTTCGGCTGTTTTAGAAGATTCTCCTAGAAAACTGCGGTTTGTACTTCTTTTTTGGCTTGTTACCGTTTGTATGCTTGTGGGATGGGCTGCATTATCCCCAATTGATGAGCTTGTTCGCGGGGGCGGGAAGGTGATCCCAGGCGGTGAAAACCAGATGATTCAACATTTAGAGGGAGGCATTATCAGTGCCATAATGGTAAAAGAGGGGCAAATTGTAAAAGCGGATGATATCTTGATAAAAGTTGATAACATCAAATCCTCGTCGAATTTTGAGAGTTCCCAATATAAATCGGCAGAATTGCGTGCCAAAATTATTCGTTTGCGAGCCGAAGGTAGTGGAGGGGCTTTTTCTCCAACGCCAGAGGATATGGCGAAAATTCCGATGCAGATTGCACAGGAGAGAAATCTCTATATATCTAATCAGGACCGATTACGATCACAAGTTCAAGGACTGAGGGATCAATACTCACAAAAACAAAATGAGAAATTGGAAGCGCAAGGCCGAATTTCAGAACAAAAGCGGGCTCTGGCGCTGATCAAAGAAGAGGTTGGAATTTCCGAACCGCTGGTTGCTCAGGGGATTAAACCCAAAGTGGAATTTTTGAAACTTCAGCGGGAAATGAGTTCAATGAGCGAAGGGTACTATGCTTTATTGGCATCTATTCCCAGAATCAATGGTGCTATGAGTCAAATCAGCAGCAAGATTAGAGAAACAGAGTCTGAGTTCAGAATGAAGGCGCAAATGGAATTCAATGAAGCTGAAACGGAATACAAACGTGTGGGAGTTGAGAGTTCGGCATTTGCCGAACAAGTGACACGAACAGCCATCAAATCACCGATCAACGGCATTGTTCAAAAACTCTATGTCAATACGCTTGGAGGGGTTGTGAAGCCTGGTGATAATCTTATAGAGATTGTCCCTACTGAGGGGGGGCTTCTGATTGAAGCGAAGATTAAACCTGCTGATATTGCGTTCATATATCCGGGACAAAAGGCCGTTGTCAAAGTTACAGCGTATGATTTCTCCATCTACGGGTCTTTAGACGGCAAGGTCATTACAATCAGTCCCGATACGGTCGTGGATAAAAATGATAACGTCTATTATGTAGTGAAGCTTCAGACGAATAAAAAGTATTTAGGAAATAAAGACAAACCCCTTAAAATCATTCCTGGGATGATGGTAAATGTTGATATTGTAACGGGTAAAAAAACCATATTGCAATATATCTTAAAACCGATTTTTAAAGCTAAGCAGTACACTTTTTCGGAACGATGATGAACCTTTATTGTGTGAGTGACGAGGATGAACTTTTGCAGTATTGGAAGGCTGCACTGCACACATGCAAACCGCTTTCTTTTCGAACATTAAGCGAGCTTCCCTTGGAAAATGAAGCTGTTGTTTTTATCTCAGATACACTCTTACTGAACTTCCCTTACGAAGTAATTGGCCTCCATGCAAATATCCGGATGATGATTCTTTCACGAGTACCGGATTTTGAACAGGCTCAGCGCTTTTTAGCTCATGGCGCGATGGGATACGGCAATGCAATGATGCATGAACATCATTTACATTCGGCGTATAAAACGTTGGAAGATGGAAATGTATGGCTTTACCCTGACTTTATTACTCAGCTGATTGCACAAGTCCGTGACCATAATATTCATAAAGAAATATCTTTGCATAGATTAGATGTTTTAACGCCGCGAGAGCGGGAAGTGGCTCTATTGCTAAATAAAGGAAAAAGCCATCTCGAAGTATCCGAAGAAATGGGTATTACTGTGCGTACGGTAAAAGCGCACAGTGCTTCAATCTATGAAAAACTCTTCGTTAAAGATCGTCTTGCCCTCTCATTACTGCTACATTCCTAAAAACATGTACCTAGGTACAATTGTATATTGTTTTCATAAGTGCTAGAATATTCCAATAATTACTCTCATACTGAAGGATTTATCATGGCACGTGTAATCGGAAATGTAAAAGCTATTGAGGCAGGAAAGTTTTTTGTCAAAGACAGTCAGGGACATGTAAATGTATTGAAAGTCGGTGACGTGATTCATGAGGGTGAGCATGTATATGGTGCTCAAACGAATGCAAAAGATGCCAGTATTATGATTGATGTCATCTTGGCAGGTGCTGGGGATCTGGTCATCTCTGGAAACGGGGCACTGCAGTTTGATGCAACTTTGCTGGCAGGGGTATTTAGCCATCACGATGCGGTTGTGTATGTCAATTCGGTAAAAGAAGCAATGGCTATGGCAGCTCCCTCTGAGGGCGAAAAGCTGGTTGCAGAGGATCAAGTCCAAAAGGGTGATGTAACGGCAGCTGGTGATGAAACGGCAGCCGGTGATGTTTTGACAGACACTGAGCGGCAAGCTGATGTGTTTGCCGATCGCACAGGGGCAATTACCGATGTAACGACCAATGTAAATGCGACAGCGCCGACAGTATCTGTAGTTAATATCGCGGAAGCCGATACAACTGTTGTGCCAGTATCTGAGCCGCCATCGACGCCTGAGCCAACGCCTGAGCCGACACCGGTGCCAATACCGGAACCGACGCCAGTGCCAACACCGGAACCGACACCGACGCCTGAGCCGACGCCAGTGCCAACACCGGAACCGACACCACCACCGCCACCACCGGAACCGCCACTTCCAACGGTCGATGTTCAAGCTTTTGAAGTGGATCCTGAACAAACAGTTTTGAACGGGGATTCGGAGAATGCAACATCGGTGAATGTTGTGATTACAGACGGAGAGGGACATGAGGTTGGAGCATACGAAAATGTTCCGGTAGGTACGGATGGTACATGGAGCGTAGATATAAGCGATGAAGAATTTAAGGAGGAGACAACGTATACGGCTACAGCGACAGCGACAGACGGTACGAATATTTCTGCTCCTGATTTTATGACGGATGGCTATGCAGACACTGTTCCTCTAGCAGAAGGTGCACA
>JAQTOQ010000095.1 GCA_028713245.1 Sulfuricurvum sp.
TGAAGCATTAGTTTCTAAAGAAGAAGTTTCTTTGGTAGGTTTCGGAAGTTTTGCAGCGTCACTACAAAAAGGTAAAAGCGGTACAGTACCTGGTACTACTAAAACTTATACTACTTCTGACAAAATGGTTCCTAAATTCAAGCCAGGCAAGAGTCTTAAAGATTCTGTAGCTGCAGCTAAATAATTTCCTTTTACACTTTTCGAGGGAACCCTCGAAAATGTGGATATTTTTCCTCTCTTTTTTCTTTTCCAAATTAGGTTATAATTATTGACTGTTAAATCAAGAGGTTTTTTTTGTTATTTTCATTTTTAAAATCATCTAAAACAATTCCTATTAACTGTACAATAGAAAGTAGCTCTTCTACTTTTGATGATTTTATTTTAGAAGAAGAAGCCGCTTTGCTTACCGACTTCACACTATATCTTCATGACAAGCAATGTAAAATTGATCTCTTGCTTTTTTTACCACATTATGGCCTATATTTGGGAGAAAAAATCGCCTGGAATTTACGTGAGCTCAAAGGTACGAGAGTAAAGCGTTTAACACGTCAAAGTCATAAAATACCCCATACACATATAGAATCAACAGAAAACTTTATTTATCAAAAATTTCAGGACGTACTTTCTTTTGATTCCACACCTATCCAACGTATTTTTTGGATGAAAAATCTCATGAAATCCGAATTTGATACACTTAATTTAACCTTTCATGAACTCTTGCCAAAAGGACGACTAATTTTTCAAGATGATACGGCATTAGATATCCAAACCAAACTGCATGCCCTGCAAGAGTATCAAGATAATCCCTTCTTAAAACTCAAGGTTATTGGATCACTAAGAGCACATGAACTACGGCTTCCCACTACAAGTGACCCTTTTGGCTCATTTATCTCACACCAACAACAGTTATTTTTCGATGCTGTGCTTACACCAAGGACAATTCTCAGTTTATATGGACCCTACAGTAGCGGTAAAAGTACGGTATTTATTCGAAAAATAATAGATTATTTACTCATCAATCCTCAAGCATCTTCTCTGGTTATCACACCTACAAAACTTGGTGGTGAATTGCTACGAAATGAGCTTGTGGCTCTCATGGAATTTTCAGCCGTAAAATGTAACTTATCGAACGTCCATTTTTACACACACGATGATAAGAACAGACCAATTGAAACAAATCCATTATTTCATACAAGTACCTTAATAGCCTGTGATGACGTTCATCTAATGAATGCCAATACGCTGGAACGAATTATTGCATCCAAAGGCTCACGATCGTTGCTGCTGTGCGGTGTCAATCCTCCTCCTTTCATCAATGCTCAAACCTATACTTTGGATACTGCTTATCGTACCCCAATCGTCAATACTATTCATTTTACCCACACCAAGGGAGCTCTTTTTACATTACTTACCGGCTTAAAAACCCATCTTGAGACAACTACCAGCAATCTCATTATGATCCTGCTACCAACCCATAAAATGATCGTTGAGTATCAAAAAGCCATTGAAGAGCATTTGAACGTTAAATGCAGAATACTCAATGATCATTTTAGTTTACAATACAATAATCTTGAAGAGATCACTCTCTGTACACCTGAATATAGCTGTGGTCTCAACGTACCGCATAGCTATCTCATCAATCTTAATAGCGATGATCCTCTCTATTATCCTCTAGCGTTAAGCCGTGCATCAGATACGATCACTATAATCTCCGAAACTAATCTAGAGGAATGAAATGACAAAAATTATCAAATCCGATAGCGAATGGCAAGAGCAGTTATCACCAGAAGCGTTTTACGTTGCACGTCGACATGGGACGGAGCCTGCCTTTAGCGGTGAATATGCTAACCATAAGGCAGATGGAATTTATACCTGTGTCTGTTGCGGTACCCCTCTGTTTGATTCAAAGTCAAAGTTTGACTCAGGGACTGGATGGCCTAGCTACGATAGCTCTCTTAGCCCTCAAGCAATTACAGAGAAGCGTGATATGGCTCATGGATTGATTCGTGTAGAAGTTTTATGTTCTGTCTGTGACGCTCATCTTGGGCATGTCTTCCCCGATGGACCAAAAACAACCGGTTTGCGCTATTGCATCAATTCAGTCTGTTTAGACTTCAAACCACAATCATAGGAGTTAATTAATGCGTATACTGCTTTCTTTAGTGCTTGCTTCAAGCTTTCTTTTGGCCGCCCATCCACGGGTATCACTGCAAACAACACAAGGTGAAGTTGTATTAGAACTTTATGAGGATGTTGCGCCACTTGCTGTTGAAAATTTTACAACATTAACAAAAAATGGCTATTATAATGGGCTGACGTTTCATCGTATCATTAAAAATTTCATGATACAAGGCGGTGATCCTACCGGTACAGGTGCAGGTGGAGAATCCATATGGAAAAAACCGTTCAAAGATGAATTCAAATCAGGGATAGTCTTTGACAAACCCGGTATCTTAGCAATGGCGAATGCTGGTCCACGAACCAACGGAAGCCAGTTCTTTATTACAACTGCACCTACTCCATGGCTCAATGGTTATCATACCATTTTTGGAAAAGTGGTGGGAGGAATGGATGTTATCGGAAAACTAAATAATGTTCAAACCTCGGGACCGGTAAGTGGGGATAAGCCTCTACAAGTACAAAAAATACTCAAAGCAACTGTTCTTCCATAAATCATCTTCCTCATTTTTGAGGAAGTTTTGCTAGAGAATCTAATACACTTTTTTGCTTTTGTTGATCCAGCTTTTTATCATTGGATACAAACATATAAAACTCAACCCGTCTATTTTTAGCACGATTTGTTTCACTTGTGTTTGCGGCTAGTGGTTTTCCTGCTCCAAATCCGGCACTTGAGAGTCGTTCAGCTGCTACACCGTTTTGGATAAGTTCACGCACCACAGTTGCCGCTCTGGCACTCGATAGATCCAAGTTATCACGATACTGGCTTCCTCTGGGAAGAGTTTGATTATCCGTATAGCCGCGAACCGAAATATCTACACTGACAGGAAGCGTTTTAATGATATCTGCAACCCTTTTAACAAACAAATGCATCTCCTGATCATCAATGGTAGCATTAGAGCCTCTAAATGGAATTGTTGCCGGAAGTTTTAAGAGCACCCCATCCATCGTTTGATCCAAGGCACCTTCCCCCGCAGAAACATTTTGCATTTGGGCTTCTTGCTCGCTACTGGCTTGTTCAGTCCCCTCACCCGTCGTAGGAGAATTTTCTAATAATGCACCTCCCTTAGAAACCGGCATTTTACCCACAGTAGATTTTTCAGATTTATCCGTAGATTCAGGATTCATCGGCAATACTGGACTGATCTCTTCAGGGGCAGGTGCATAATCGTAAATTTTGACAAATTCTTCTTTTAGTGCACGAACTTTTTCTTTATTAACCGATGCCAAGGCATAAAGAGCAATAAACAGTGCCAACAAAAGACTAAAAAAGTCAGCTGTGGGAACTGCCCATTTCTCTCCCGCCGGACACTCTGGACACTTTTTACATTTTTTCTTTGCCATCTAGTTGCTCATCACGTAAATTGGCTGTGCTTCTCTTCTGCAGGCGAGAGGAAATTCAGCAATTTTGCTTCAAGGGTACGAGGATTGTCACCATGTACAATTCCTATGATACCCTCTAGCATTACCTTTTGCTCTTTAACGATGTGATGAGATTTTGCTTTCATTTTAGCTCCCATCGGTCCGATCAAAACGTATGCTCCGAAAATTCCGGTAACGGTCGCTGTAAACGCTCCCGCAATACCCTCAGCCATCTCTTTTGGATTATCGAGTTTTTGAAGTGCCAAAATCAGCCCCAAAACCGCCCCTACAAGTCCCATAACAGGTGATGTTTCCCCTGCAAGAATCCAATAGTGGGCGCATCCGTGCCAATACTCCTCTGTCTCTTCGATAACTGCTTCAAGTGTTTCAGCAATGGTATCAATCTCATTTCCATCAACGGCCATACTCAGCCCTTGTTTCAAAAATTCATTATCCAGCTCTGATACTCTTTTTTCCAATGAAAGAAGCCCATCACGACGTGCCATCAATGCAAGTTCTACGATCTCTTTGATTCGTTCTTCCAAATTAACCGGTGACTTTTTAAAGTTCATCCCAAGCCCTTTCCAGGCACCCTTGATATACTCTGGATCCGTACTAACCATAGCTGCCAATAATGTTGTTGGAATAATAATAATAAGTGATGTAATATGGACGACATGAACCGGGTTTCCACCCTCCATCAAGTCCCCAATGGAAATAGAAGCCATCGCACCTAATATCCCCAATATCGTTGTTAAATCCACAGGAAGTCCTTCTCCACAAGATTGATTGGTAATTCATTTTTCGTATAACTCATTGTTGGTCGATTGTACCTTGTTTTTACTGAATATTTTACCTATTCTGCTTTTTTTGGATAGAAAAAAATGTAAAGTATTTTTATGAGAATCATCAGAAAAATACCACTGCCCATACTCGCAACAATGAATGCATAATACTCATCATGGCTAATTGCATTCGCTTGATATCCCAAAGTAGCGATTGCTACCATAAACGTTAAGGGCATCGAATCACTCAAAGCAAATAGAATCGTGTTTTTAAATCCCAAATAACCTAAATATGCAATCATAGAACTGATTAATCGTATCCCAATAATAGTTCCAGCCAAAAAAAGTGCCATTTGCAAGATCATAGGGTCCGCAAATGCTTCCAGTGCAACCGTTGAACCAACATGTATAAAAAATATTGGGACCAAAAATCCAAATCCAAAGGAGGAAAGTTTTTCAGGAAGCTCCGTTTTGTGTTTAAAATAGGTGGCAATAAACGTTCCTGCCAAAAAGGCCCCCAAAACCACATCAATCTTAAGATACAACATCCCTGCAACCAAGATAAACATGAGAGACATCGAGAAGCGTATATCCTGATCTTTTCCATCGTCATGAGGCATGATAAGGGTTTTAAGTCCAGGATACCACCAAAATAAGATACGAATTCCCCGAAAAAAGAGAACAAAACCAATTAAAAAGGCAAACAGCCCCCCTAATGTTATTGCAAACTCACGGTTATAGCCGTACTCTAATCCACCACTAAGAACCGTCAAAGCCATGATACTCATAAGCTCACCGATTATACCGATGTTAAGAGCCAAGGCGAGCCATGGCTCATTTTTCCCGTATTCTTTGACTAATGCCATCAACATGCCCAATGAAAAAATCGGGAATAATACGAGATACACTAAACTAAGATCAAAATACAGATAAATTCCAAAAGAACACCCGTAAAGTAATACGAAATAGATGATTGTACGACGGAGTAAAGAGGATTTTGCAAACCCAAATTCTTTGAGATTCACTTCCATCCCTGCCAAAAACATCAAGTATAAAAATCCGACTTTGGCAATAATTTTAAAGAGTTCATTTTCAACTAAAAAGCCAAAATACGCCGCAATACTACCCAATAAAATTTCCACAACCACCACTGGGATTTTAGTCACCCGTGATAGAAATGGAGAAAACATAATCAAAAGGGACAACGTGACGATGACTACACTGTTACTCATCATCATCCGCGTAATGCCTTCCATACTTCAATGGCTTGTACGTGTTCTTTTACATCGTGAACTCTTACAATACTGGCACCTTCTTCGATCGCTTTGAGGTGAATGGCCAACGTACCGCTTAAACGTTCATTGCTATGTGACGGAATAATCTGATCAATCATCGATTTTCGGCTGGCACCTACGAGCAGCGGCTTTCCAAAACGTGAAAAATGTTTTTGGTGAGTAATAAGCGCCAAATTATCCTCCAATCGTTTTCCAAAACCGATTCCACAATCGAGAATGGTATTTTTAATTCCAAATTTATCCGCTTTTTCTAGACGATCTTGGAAAAACTGCCCCACTTCATAAAGAACCGAATCGTACTGAGGATTTATTTGCATCATTAATGGATTTCCTCTCATATGCATAATGATGGCTGTCGCACTGTAAGAAGCACACAAGCGTGCTACCTCATCGTTTGCCAGACCAGTAATATCGTTCACGATGCTAAATCCTTTTTCAAGCGCATACCCGATCACAGAAGGCTCAAAACTGTCCAAACTAAAACGCACCTTCTCATACATGCGTTGTTCATATAAACTGTCAATAATCGGACGTACTCTTTGTAATTCCTCTTTTGCACTGACACTTTGACTGTTCGGACGGCTCGAAACTCCTCCGATGTCAATAATATGAGCACCCTCATGGATCATCATCTCAATTTTTTCAATGGCATGGGCTTCTTTATATCGGCTTTGCAGGTAAAAACTGTCATCATTGGCATTGATGATCCCCATAATTTTGATGTTTTCACTCTTTTGTCGATGACAATAACGCTCTAATTCCAAAGCTAGTGCTTTGAGCCCGAAAGGTTGTGCTTTTTCTTTTTTGGCGAGCTGTTGCAGCTGTCGTTCGTTTGCAATCAAAATAGCGTTTACGCGTGGTTCCATCGCGGTCACTGTCCCTCTAGGAACTGCCAGATCCGCCCCGACACTCAGGGCATCTTGTTTAAGAATATTAGCAGCACCCACATGTAAATCAACAATACGGATAAGATGAATTTGCCCCTTATCTTCTAAAATAGAGACCCCTCCGGCATCCACTTTTTGCTCTTGCAGTGCTACCCTTAGATTGAACGTCGAGGAAAGATGCTCAACGTGCACGCTTTACCTCTTTGAGAAAATTCATCAATATCATCACGAGAACACTTTGTACACGAGCATTCAGGTCTATGAGACGAAACGCTTTATCAAACCCTTCTATTTGCGCCGTGGTTAACGCTAAAGTTTCTACGTGTGCTGCATGATAAAAGAGATTTTCAATCAATTCTTTGGCTTCATGCTTTTTGACTTTTTCATGTGCTTTTATCCACATAAACATGCTGGATAAATCCAGCGTGCGAAGAGTCAACGTCATTGATTCATACTGTTTTTTATAGTGCTCTTGGGTCAGGGATAAACGTGAACGAACGGTTGGTAAAAATGTACTTTTATTAAGAGTAAGCAATATAAATGCAATATTTAGAGGAGGTTCTTCGAGTATTTTAAGTAACGCGTTTTGGGCAGGAACCGTGAAACTC
>JAQTOQ010000096.1 GCA_028713245.1 Sulfuricurvum sp.
CTCCCTATGCCAACAAAAACCATAACAAAAATTGGCAAAGTAAGATGCCACGCCATATCAAGATAATAGCCAAAACCCTTAGGCGGCTCTAGTGAATGCAATCCTGCAATCGGGAACCAGCCAAGCGTTACACTAAGCAGCATCATCAACACCAGTGCCAGATAGTAAGAAGGCATCGCGAAACTAAGCAGTGAGAGTTGCGTGATTACGTGATCACTGCTACGCTCATGCCTCATAGCAGCTTTTATCCCCATCCATAATGACATTATAAATGTGACTAACAAAGCAATTATATTCATCCACAGTGTCACCGGGAGACGATCAGCAACCACCGAGCTTACTTGTGCACCGCTCACAAATGATATCCCGAAATTTAGCTGTGAAAGATTGATAACCCAATCAAAGTATTGTTGAACAAGCGGTTTATCAAGTCCATAGATAGCTTTGAGTTGTGCGATTGCTTCAGGTGTCATATTGGGATTGAGTTCAGCGCCCATAAAACTGTTAGGAGCCATGTGGATCGCTCCGAATGATAACAGAGAAATCAATAAGAGCATTAAAATAGTATAGGATAAAGATCGGAGTAAATATTTCATAAAAAGATTATATCGGAAGGGAAGGAGAAAACAAAAGGCTCACCCCGAAGGGTGAAAGAAAACAATTAGAAATTAAGAGTCAAGTATGCATGAACCATATTATATTGAGAACCAGCATTTTGATCCTTAGCATCAATTGACATATACGCCAATGTTGCATCCAATGGTCCGAATGATTTTGTAGCAGTGAGTGTTACCTCATCAACTTTGTGCGTACTACCAACAATCTCATTATCTACTGTTGTATAATACGCACCCAATTTTGCAATACCAGCATTGTATTCAGCTGTTACATTAACAGATTCAGCACCTGGAGCTCCTACATAACCATAGTTCCACCATGCCTCGGTGTACAATTTTGATTGTGCAGTTGCATTATCTGTTGCAACGTTTGCAATGCTAAGAGCGCCGTCTTTGTCTGCTTTTGAATACGCTGCAGAAACAACCAAATCTTTAACACCAGAATATGCCAATTTTGCTGCATATGCACTCGAATCAGGAACGCCGTTCAAAAGACCTTTTGGAGACATATCAGCGTATTGCACCCCTATTTTTACATTTTTAACCAATTGGCAATCCCAGTCTGCTTGCAACCAGTAAGCATCCGCAACATTAACAACATTGTAATACCACGCTTGAGCAGTCAAGAATTTCAATGAATTATTGATCGCTGCAGCTGCATATGCACCGCTATTCATAAATGTATTCATTGAAGCACCAGCACCAACAACATTATCAATACCTACTGGACCATGGTTGGTACCTGCCATTACAGCATTTGTGCCATTTCCTTTTCCAACCCATGCGCCAACTAATGTTGTATCTGGAATATCCTGATTGATCAAAACTGCTGCTTCAAATGTATTTGGAACGACTGACCACTTTTCAGAAAATGCCAACGGCGTATCAAGCTCCATACGTCCTAGCTTAGCTGTCGTTTTACCAGCAGTAGCTGCAATCCATGCTTCACCCATCCATGCCTGGTCGTTAACTTGAGCACCAAATTGTGAACCATTGCCTACTGCACCATGTGCACCTGTCCATGTATTGGAAACAAGATTATTTTCAAGACCAAGAGTACTAACCGCATACCCAGTCAAACCAAAAGAAACACCTTTGAGCAAATCACCTGTTACCCCAACACGAAGAGCCGCATCAGCAACACTGTTACCTTTGTCAAATAGATCCATAGTTCCCATATCTGATGTTGCATAAAAAAGTTTCGCATCACCGCTAACTTTAATATTATCGATCGCGAACGCACTCGCACCTAAAAGCACTGCTGCTGCAAGACTCATTTTAACTAATTTCATTTATTCTCCTTAAGTTAAGCTTGACTTTGGGTTTTACCCTGATATTGTTTCGTCGAAAACCATTGTAACTCTCTAATTCTTAAAGAAAGCTGTGATGATATTTTCTGTTTTTCTTATCATTCCTCTCAAAAAAAGCCCTGTATTACGGAATTTGATATTTTTGTGATTAAATTTTATTCATTCATTTTTACATTTTTGACTTATCTATGATATAGTACAAATTAATCTTAAATATATAGAAAAAAGGATGGTTAGCCATGCGTCTCCAATTGTCTCTTATAATCTCTTCTCTTTTACTCGTTGGATGTGCTACAAACGCTACTGTATTTCCATCACAAAATAGTTCATTAAATGCTGTATCACCAAATACTGCATCAGCGTCTAAAGGCGGTGCAATGCAAAGCTCATTGGATTCATGGTTAAAAGAGGACTGGATTCCCAATACAACAGCTGGGGTATCACCTACCTCATCATCATCTGATAGTAGTTCAGCTGCTTCTGTCTCAACAGATACCACAGTTGTAACAGATGAAAAACCGTTTACATTGCAAAGCTATGCCGATAAATGGAAAGTGTATCATGAGAATAAAGAAAAGATGAATGAAGGAAAGCCAAAAGAAGCTTCTAATATTGAAATGTTGCAAAATATGCCGGTTATAGGAAAGTAACGTTTTTCCAGTTCGTGGTGAGTCTGTCTAACCATGAATTCACCCTTCGACAAGCTCAGGGCGAACGGAGAGGATTACTCTCTATTCTCCCAGACGAATACCGTTTTCCCATACTCATTTTTCTCTACAGCAGGCATTGCCATAATGCTGTAGCCCGCATCTACATAATGAACTTCGCCTGAAACACCGCTCGAAAGATCGCTGAGTAAATACATTGCTGAATTTCCGACCTCTTCGATTGTTACGTTTTTACGCAATGGTGCGTTTGCTTCATTCCAATTTAGGATTTGTTTAAAATCGCCGATCCCGCTTGCAGCGAGTGTTTTGATAGGACCTGCACTGATGGCATTAACACGCTGACCTTTACTAGCACCAAGTTCTACTGCCATATAACGAACACTTGACTCCAATGCTGCTTTGGCAACACCCATAACATTGTAGTTAGGGATGTATTTTGGTCCGCCGAGGTAACTGAGAGTAATAATTGATGCACCTGGAGCCAATACACTCTCTAAACGATTCGTCAAATCAATAAACGAATAAACCGAAATGTCCATCGCGATTTGAAAGGCGCTTTTTGAAGTTTTCATGAATCCTTCAGTCAACGCTTCTTTGGGTGCAAATGCGACTGAGTGAACCAAAAAATCGATTTGACCAAAATCAACGGCTATTTTTGCAGCGATTCCTCCCATATCAGATTCATCCGAAACATCGAGCTTATAGACGGGAGAATTATCAAACACTTTCGCAATTGGTTCTACGCGCTTTTGCAACGCTTCATTGAGATACGTAAACGCCATTTGCGCCCCTTGCGCATGCAAGGCTTGCGCAATACCGTATGCGATCGATTTATCATTAGCCAATCCTACAATTAACCCTTTTTTACCCTTCATTAACATTCCTGTTTCCTTTATACGTTTTTTAATTGGGCCGCAAGAGCTATCATTTCACAAAAATCATTAGCACTCAGCGATGCTGAACCCACTAATACGCCATCTACATTTTCCAATGCCATAATACTGCCTGCATTGTCTACTTTGACGCTTCCGCCATATAATAGAGGTGCGTGCGTTTTAGTACGTAATACGGCATGCATGTCAACAATCTGATCAGAGGTCGGGGTTAATCCTGTACCTATCGCCCACACCGGCTCATAGGCAAGTATCAAGTCCGTATAATTACAATCGATTCCCACAAACTGGGCATCAACATAACGCATCAAAGCGTCAGCTCCCTGCTGACGTATTTCAATAGGTTCGCCGACACAATAGATAATCGCAAATCCTTTTTCAGCAAAAAAACGGAATTTAGCGGCAATCTGTTCTTGCGTTTCACCCAAAATATGACGACGTTCGCTATGACCGATAAGAATCGTTTTTACTTCAAACTCTTCTAACTGTTCTAGCGCTATTTCTCCCGTATATGCACCGTTTTCTACCGGATAAGCATTTTGAACACCTATGAGTACATTGCGTGGTAAATGCTCCAATGCCGTAAAAGGAGGAAATACGATCACCGTATCGTCTATCTCATTGACAGAAACAAACGACTCAACGACTGCCATATAAGCTCGTGTCTCTTGACGTGTTTTATTGGCTTTAAAGTTGGCGCATAAAATCATGATTTTTCCTTATTTAAACAAAGGTTTAACACCCGGAAGGACTTTGCCTTCCAACAGCTCAAGGGAGGCTCCGCCACCGGTAGAGATAAATGTCATCTCTTCGTCGAGCCCTATACGCTGGACCAAATCCGCTGTATCACCGCCACCCACAACCGTGGTTGCATGAGAATCTGCTAGAAAATGGGCTATTTTATTGGAACCTTTTGCAAAACGTTCCATCTCATAAACACCCATCGGTCCATTCCACAAAATTGTTTTTACATCTTCGAGTACTTCACGATACAGTTCAACACTGGCAAATCCGATATCCAATCCCATCCAATCGGTTGGAATCTCTTGCGCACTTACTGTATGACTGTTTGCATCTGCACTGAAGGCATCCGCTGCTACCACATCCACAGGCAAGTAAAATTTAACCCCTAAACGCTTGGCTTCTTCCATAATCTTGGTGGCTTCGTCAATCAAATCATCTTCAACTAGCGATTTCCCAACATCGTATCCCATTGATTTAAGAAACGTAAATGCCATTCCGCCACCAATCAGGACTTTATCAACACGAGGCAAAAGGTTGACCAATGCTTCGAGCTTACCCGAAACTTTGCTGCCACCCACAATCGCCGCAAACGGTCGTGCCGGATTTTCTAACAAGATATCAAAAAATTCAATCTCTTTGAGCAATAAAAAGCCTGCCGCTTTATGCTCGCGATCAAAATGTCGAGTAATCCCCTCAACTGACGCATGCGCACGGTGACTTACACCAAACGCGTCATTGATGTACACATCTGCAAGCGAGGCCAAAGCGGCACTGAACTCAGGGGTATTTTTGGTTTCCCCTTTTTCAAAGCGCAGGTTTTCAAGTACCAAGATTTCACCCGACTTTAGCTCTCTCGCCATTTTTTGTGCATCTTCACCCACAACGTCTTTCGCCAACTTAACATCCATTTTCAACAGCTGTTGCAGACGGCGTACCACAGGGGCAAGTGAATCTTCTTCGCTAAATACGCCCGCTTTTGGACGACCAAAATGGGATCCTAAGATAATTGCACATTCTTGATCTAAACAATATTTGATACTCGAGAGTGCCGAACGAATACGGCGATCATCGGTAATGTTGCCAAACTCATCCATAGGAACATTGAAATCACATCGAATAAATACTTTTTTATCGTGTAAATCACACTCTTTGATGCTCAATAATCTCAATCTTGCTCCTTAAAATTTGTAATAAATAATGCCATTTCAATCAGGCGATTGGAATAACCCCACTCGTTGTCATACCACACCATAATTTTAACCAAATTGCCGTCAATAACTTGCACTAAATCCGCAGCGACTATAGCACTGTAACTCGATCCCACAAAATCCTGAGATACGCGATAGCGCTCATCCACTTCCAATATCCCGTTCATATCACCTGACGCGTGTTCTTTGAAGAGGGTCACTAGAGCCTCTTTTGTCACATTATCACGCACTAACACGTTCAAGTCTACCATCGACACATCGGGAGTGGGAACCCGTACACTTTGACCATGCAATTTCCCCTCCAATGAAGGCAAAACAAGAGAAATGGCCTTTGCAGCACCCGTCGTGGTAGGGATCATGTTTACCGCGGCCGCGCGCGAACGGCGCATGTCCGTCCCATGGGCAGAATCCATAATCGCTTGTCCGTTTGTATAGGCATGAATAGTGGTCATCAATCCTTTTTCTATCCCATACGCTTCATCGATGATCTTGGCAATCGGTCCTAAGCAGTTTGTTGTACAAGAAGCATTTGAAATAATTGCTTGACCCGCATACAAGTGATGATTCACACCTAAAACAAACGTTGCTGTTTCATCGTCTTGCTTAGGGGCAGAAATAATGACTTTTTTCACTCCTTTTGCCAAATGATGCCGTGTTGACTGGGTGGTTAAAAATAACCCGCTGCATTCAAGAACAACATCCGCACCATAAGCTCCAAAATCTAAATCGTTAGGATCTTTATGTGAAAAAATAGCAACCGTTTGTGTACCAATTTTTAGATGCATTGCATCCACAATCGATACCTCTGTGTCAAAAGGGCCATGAACAGAATCATTTTGTAATAAATACAGCATCATTTCAATGGATGCCATGTCATTAATGGCCACGAGCTCAACGTCATTGCGTGAGGCAATAAGCCTTGTAACACCGCGACCGATTCGACCAAATCCATTGATAGCGATTTTTAGCGCCATTAAACTATCTTCCTCTTCTACGGTAATAAGGGGATTTTACCAAAATTCGGTTATAATTTCGATTAAAATACAGTTAAGGCAAACGTTGCTAGCACTTTATGGCGGAAGTTTTGATCCACCCCACGCAGGTCACGTGAGTGTTGCGCTCAAAGCATTGGATGTTTTGGATATTGATAAACTCATTATTGTCCCCAACTTTCGCAATCCGTTCAAATCATCTGTTTGTGCTGAGGGTGCTATGCGCATTCAATGGTTGAAACAGATTTTTGAACCTTACGAGAAAATTGAAATCAGTGATTTTGAAGTTAATCGTCATCGCAGTGTCCCTACGATTGAAACCGTAGAACACTATGCACCGGATAATGAAAAGCTCTATCTGATCATCGGAGCCGATAACCTGCCCTCTCTAAAACAGTGGCATAACTACGAAAAACTTGCTCAAAAGGTTATTTTTGTGGTTGCCACACGGGACAATATTGCTATTCCACCAGGAATGATAACGCTAGAAGTGAACGAAGAGAGTCGTTCAGCTCATTTTCGAGACCACTATTCTCCATTGGGTCTTGAAGAAACACTCGAAAAAAATATTATTACTTACTACAAGGAACACCATGAATCCAAGAATTGAAAAAATCAGTCATGTATTAGACATGAACAAAGCCGAAAATAT
>JAQTOQ010000097.1 GCA_028713245.1 Sulfuricurvum sp.
AACCGCGCATTCTCATTCTCATAAAATGGATCTAATTTTTCAAGCCACCGCTCCTGCACATACCGCTGCATAACATCGTGTGATTGAGATTCGCACAGTGCCTTTTCAACTGCTTGTTTAATCTCCAGCGCACTCGTATAGTGATCGTTTTGGGCATACACTTTTTCCAGTGCACCATGCAGCCGATTACCAATTTCACGCTCTTGCGAAAGATCCTGCGCTTTTTCGTGCTCTTTGATTTTTTCAATGTATTTGTAGTAAAACTGCCGCTTGCAGGTTAAAAAACTTTTCAAACCACTCGCGGAGAGAGGGTGCGCTGTAAAATCATACTCACTTTCAAAATGACGCGTTGCACGCTCATTAAAAACTGCCGTTGGAACGATAGCGCTTGCATAATCAAAACGTGCCTCATGCATCCGTAGTCCCATCTGCAACAAAAATCGAGACGGTACCGATTCCGAATTTTGAACACAAGCAATGGCAACACTGCGTGCTTTGTTAAATAACATCCAGTAATAATGCTTTTGCAACGCCTCGCGATCCGCAGTTGTTGGGAGGTCGGCTATTTTACGTGTCTGCGTATTTAAGAAAAGGTCCTTTTGACTTCGATGCGGAACATACCCCTCATTAAAATCAACTACTATGACACCCTCAAACCTCATCCCGCGTGTTTCAAGCAGTCCCATGACCGTCACACGTCCACCGCCGACATCATCAATAGCACAGCTTTTAACACGGTTCATAAAAATACGCATGGCCGATTTAAATTCCACCCCGCTAAGGGCATCTGAGAGAGGTTTAAAACGATGAAGCTCTTCTGACAGTATTTCTTTAGCTTCTACACGTTGTGTACTTTCACTCAACGTTGCGCACAGATACTCCAAATCACTATACGCAAACGGCACATGATAATGAGCCTTTACCCATTCCACTAAATCCGCATCAACTTTACTCACACGCGCTTTGTTCTGGGCACTTTGCTCTTCCAAATACAGCTCGATGGCGTCAATGTTGCGAACAATACGCTCATCTGCCATCGATGTTCCCATCGCGAAGTTAAAATTGTTCTCTTCATCCAACAACCTCAAATAATGGGCAAACTGCTCATCGGGAACCACCACCACAATATTCTCAGGAGCAATCCCATCTTCAACCATATTCGCTATTTTTGCTTTTACAAATCCAACTTGTATTAATCGATTGCGAAAAAATTCACACGTCACATGACACAACTTTTCTATGGGGGTTGATTCGATGATTTGCAAGGTGCTCAAAGAAAATAGCGTTCGATGTCCCTCGTGTATCTCAAGCGATAATTCCCGTAAACGCTCGGTCATTTTTTCATTATACGCTGTCGCATGATAGACACAGTGCAATGGAGTTAGGGTTGCACATGCTTGGAGTACCTTTAGCTCATAACGACTCAAATATCCCTCGACATGCACCGTTATTTGATCAAATTCGCGCACATATCCTTCGTTAAGATTCACAACTGACTTGGCAAAAATCGGATCACTCCAACCATTTGTAGTAGCCACCTCGCGATAACGTTGCAATAAATGTTTTAAAATCGTTATATGCTCTTCGTACTCGCCATAAATATCGGCATTTTCCAAAGCACTGATATCAACCATCTCACCGCTGAGCTCTTCAAAAAAACGGAAAATATATTGGGAGTTTTGAATGAAAGTAAAAAAGTTGCGCTCGATTTGCAAACTGGCAAAGGTAGAAAAATCGGAAGCTTCATGAAGACCAAGAAGGCGTAAATCATCATCAGGAGTGATCACATTTTCGGTGAGAATAACACGATCTAAAAAGTCGCTCATTCCCATAAATGTAGGTAAAAATCCCTCAGTACACTCATTGAGTGCATTTCTGATCGCACGTGATGTCGGAAAAATAATCAACTGCTGTTTCATTTTAATTTTCCCATAATATCCAAAATCTCTATGTCAAACTTCGAAAATGCAAACCACTTTTTGCCCAAATCTTTGAGGCTTGCACCGATATGATAAACCTCTTTAGCATCAATTATCAAAAACCGATCGTGGGATGAATCAAATTTTTTTAGTTCTATCTTTGGATATTGTGCATTGTGTTTTTGTAAATCCAGGTTTAGCTGTTTGGTGATATTTTTGGTGTAAACAGTGGTTTTAACTTTTGCCTCTCGCTTAGAAAGCAACGTCAAAACGGTATCGTCGACATAATTATCAATCAGTACGATACTTTCATCGGCATTTTTTATCAAATCAGAAACAAATATATACGCATCATATATCTGCCCATCGTAAAAAATACCTTGCTTTGGTTTGATGGATTTGTCTTCGATGGCACTAAATATTTTTTCAAATCTTTCATCGCTTTTTAACTCATAAGTAATTTGTCTTTTTTCGATCTGTTCGATCTTTGAAAATAATTCACTATTTGAAGCGATTACTTGTCGCATTTGCACAAAAGCTCTTATGATTTTCACACTAATTTCTATCGCAATATCACTTCGTAAAACTGCACTGAGCATCGAAACGCCTTGCTCGGTAAAAACATAAGGATTTACTGTCGAGTGTTTCAGACTATTCAACCGGTCACAATTTGTGACCAGTTCATTTTTTTCTATGGCTGTTAATTGAAACCTAAAATCGGATGGAAATCTATCCTCATTTCTTTTGACAGCTTGATTAAAAACTTTTGTCTCTACTCCATACAGCTCTGCTAAATCTCTATCCAACATCACCTGCAATCCATGAATAGTATAGATTTTGGTTTTAATCGTTTCGTCGATAGAGGTGGCGAGTTCATTCATCCATGGTTCCTAAACTTTTCTTCATTTTACCCTCATCCGCAAAAGAGAAATAAAATATGGCAGTTTGAAAATTCTTCTGTATCAGCTTCTCGTCTGTCATAGATTATCCATGTGCATTTTTGACGTTAAAATAGCAAAATGATAAAGCGTGGCATTTGGAATAGTTCGTTTCGGATTTCTGAATTTTAGCGGATATTTAATCATTTATTTCTATATTGCTTTTACCAATATTACAAGTTTCACAGAGTATTTGTAGATTTTCATAGATCGTTTCTCCCCCCTTTGACCAAGGAATAATATGATCAACGTGTAATCTTGCCCCATCTTGAGGTGTAACTCCACAAAGCTTGCATTTTGCACCATCTTTCATTAAAACCATAGCTCGCAAACGCCAATTGATATTACGCGGAGTTTTTTTTGTTGTTACCGAGACAGTATCATTATTAAATTCAGGGATTTTTCCATCATTAACCCACGCTACAAATGTTTCTAGTCCCTTTCTCCAACTCCCAAAGCGTTTTTCATACGTTCCAGAAGAATACTTTGAAATATTTTTAGTTAAATCATTATATTTTGGCTGACGACCAAGAGAAGTCCATACTTCAACTAAATTTTCAAACAGCTCATCATTTGTAATATTTAGTGTTCGTGTTTTTTCTAATCCAGCTTTTTCCAAAGATTTAAACCAAGAACCAAATCTACGAGTTAAAGTTGTATTATGAAATTTATCTCTTTCGTTATATTGATCAATGGTGACTTTATTTTGTTCAAGTTCATTAGCAACACGTAGCAGATCATTAATTAGTTCTTCATCTGGGACGTTTCTATTATAAGATTCTAATTGAAAGATCATAATCTGTTTCTTCTCTTCTGTATGGATACATAGAATATATAAAAATTATATCGCAATTTTAAATAGATGTACTGAATGGAAGTGTTTTATATAATCCTCCATAAACTGTCGACGGCGCGACACATCTAAAACATGAAAAAAGTCATTCCAAAAACTCTCTTGCGGGAATCTAAATAGAAGTTATTAAAACTCCGTAGTGTTTGGATAACGCGTATCGGCTTTGAGGCTGTAGTAACGCTGATTCTCACCAATTGTTACTTTAGCCATAATATCCCATCTTCCTGATTTCGGAAGATCAATAGCATTGAATGTATATTTACCCTCATGAACACTAGGATTCGTTAGATTAAGGTCAAGCTTTATGGTGTCAGGACGAGTAAGTATGACTTCAATCTTTGCGTTGTTTATAGCGTTATCGAATTTATCCTTGACCTCATAGATCAAAACTGATTTTTTTTTAAGTACTTGCGGCGTAAGAAATCCAACTGTATAAAGTCGATCAAACGCGATCTTTGCATTGATAATATCATTAGCATTGTCATCATAGGTATGGTAGCTTTGCATACCATAATCCGACATTTCTACCGGATTTTTAATCGCCACCTTAACTGTAGCAACCGCAAATCCAATGATGGCGATGGTTGATAAGCCGATAATCCATGGCCATTTTTTTCCGGCATTTTTATCAATCATACTCATGCTTGCTCTTTTCTCTTATAAAATCGACCCCATAAATATCTGCCAAATGCTATTAATAGCGTCCCGTAGAATATCAGACGTACGATGTCAATGAAAGTTTGATTTGCCGATCCTGCTGAAGAACTAAGCGTTTGACCTCTCGACGCTGCGATTTGCTCCGCTGTATCTGCATAGCCATTGAACATAGCGACAGAATATTTCTTTACAATATCATCACCCTTAGCGCGTTCTCCTAATATCGGGAGTATAGTACCTCCGCTGTTGGAAAGAAGCTCTTTAGCTTCATCAATGCTACGTGCGAACATGATACTGCTCACAATTGCTCCCACAAACGTTGCATTGGGACTTAGGATTTGAGCTTTATTAAAATCTTTATATAAAGACGCTGGACGCGCTAAAATATCAACTTGCTTTTGTAATTCTACAAATGTCAATATTACTACGGAATCATTAGTCTGCGCAGAAATACGTTTTTCATAATCGCTGATTGATTGATTGTCTTCTAAGTCACGTACCATTATCAAATAAAGTGAAACGCCTGTCTTGGCTTTTAGTTCAGCACCAATCGTTTCGATTTGTTTTGTAAATACAGTGTTTTTGACAACCTCGTCTTTATATAAAAATTCAGCATGAAGAGATGATGAAAGCAGTGTACTCAATGTGAGGGCAGCAAGCCCTCGAAAAATTTTCACGTTTACCTCAACCGACAAAAAGATGATTAGGCGTTAAAACCGACCACAATGTAACTGCTGCTGCGATTATTAATCCCAATAGAATGAGTTTATCCATGTGCTTTGCCATATTAAACTCCTTGCTTTACATCGACCACATGTTTAGCACTGTCTGTACTAAACATTTTAATCTCTTTTGCATTCTCAATTTTGTAAAAGTTACTGGCATTGTCTTGTTGTGCACCAACGGCTTTTACCATCAAGAATGCTAAAACTGACAACAATAATAAAACAGCTATCAACATACCGCCAAGGCTGTTCAGAGTAAAAATACTACGATTTTCCATCATTTTCCCCTTACTTCTTACTTAAGCTAGCAACATACGCATCAAGCGCTTTGTACTGTACTTCGTTGAAATTTTTAAATGCTGGCATCGACCCCATTGCACCTTTTTTACCGCTTTTTAAAACCATATCAACCATTGATGGAGACATTTCAGTAATGTTTGGAGCAACCATCTCCATTCCCTTACCGTCCGGTCCATGACATGAAGCACACGCTCCTACAAATACATCAGCACCAACACTACCTGTCATATGACCTGCAACGTATTTTGATACCGCATCAATTTCTGCATCCGTAATCGGCGCACTTGTAGACATATTAACCAAACCATTACGATCCGGCATCATCATCCCTGTGCCTAACATATTATTGTTTGAACCGTTCAGTAAAACATACTTGACCGATTTTTCAGCCAAACGCTCATGTAAATCTGCAGCTTTTCCACCCATACCATCTGCTTGCAATCCATGACATGGAGAACAATTGACAGTAAAGCTGGCCTCACCCATTTCTACTAACGTTTTCTCGTCTGCATTTTTATATTTTTCAATAAACTTACCATCATAAACTTTTGATTCTTCATTATATTCACCAATTTGTGAATAAGAGTTAAGCGGATAACCCGCTAAAAAATACCATATCGCCCAAGCAATAGTACCAAGAAAAATAACCGCCCATCCAAAAGGAAGTTCGTTTTTATACTCGCCAATTCCATCCCAAGTTTCTTCTACTAAGCGACCACTTACGGTGTCATTTTGCATTTGTCGAACATATCGTGCAACAACAACCACCGTTATAATAACGAGGGCTGCAGCACCTAATACCGCAAGCTTGTTAACCAAACCACCATCGCCACCAACACCACCGGCCATTCCAACCGCTAGATAGGTTGCGCCGAGCATCATGACAATTACTGCAATAGCAGTTAATACTGTCTTATTCATCTATGCCTCCTACTTTTTTCTCTCATCGTCTTTTTGAATCACTTCAATCGGTTCGTCGGTAATCTCATCATGAAGCGCGATATTGCTGTATTTTTCATAATCACGCGTTCCATTTTTCTGTTGACTATAGAGGTGATATACATACGCATACAATACCACAACCATAAATACTGTAAAGAAAAAATACCCGTACATCTGAAAGGTTACAATATCCACGTTCAAATCCTTATTTCAACCGGTTTAAATATGCAATAATTGCTACAATTTCAGGAATTTTTCCTGCTGCGACTGCATCTTTAACTTCTTGATCTTTCATATCAGCAACAACCAGTTTTGCCGCCTCAAGCGCTGATGCACGAGCACCTTCAACTGTATCTTCCAATACAACTGTTGCTTTAGAACCGTCCGGCATTGGAAGTTCTTTGTTATAAGGAACCGAAAATGCCTTCATAACCGTTACTTGTTCAGCATACGCAGTATCAATATCAGCGATATTTTTAAACATCCACCCATATGCCGGCATGATCGAACCAGGAACAACTGCCGCAGGGTCTTTCATGTGATTTTCATGCCAATCAGTTGTACGATAGTTACCTACACGTAATAAATCAGGACCAGTACGTTTTGAGCCCCAAAGAAATGGACGATCATACGCATACTCACCACTCAATGAATAGTGACCATAACGATCTGTTTCCGATTTAAAGGGACGAACCAATTGTGAATGACATGCATTACAACTGTTTTTAATATACACGAGACGACC